>CAIYOH010000161.1 GCA_903927745.1 uncultured Mycobacteriaceae bacterium | reverse complement strand
GATGCGGCCGTCAACCACTCCCATTGCTGTGTCTCCTCTACGTTTCTACGTGTCTCAGGTGATCGCGTTCGTGGTGGCGAGGTAGTGCGGCGGCTCGCCGCCCCCGTGCACCTCCAATGTGGCACCGCTGATGTAGGAGGCGGCGTCGCAGGCCAAAAATGCGACGGCCCAACCGATGTCCTCGGGTGTGGCCAGCCGGCGAAGCGGCACGTTCTTCGAAATGGCGGCGATCGAGTCGGCGTCGCCGTAGAACAACTCGGACTGTTCGGTCTCCACCATGCCGACCACGCACGCGTTGACACGGACCTTCGGTCCCCATTCCACCGCCAGCGTCTCGGTGAGGCTTTCCAGGCCCGCCTTGGCGGCCCCGTATGCCGCGGTGCCCGGTGTCGGCCGCCGGCCGCTGACGCTGCAGATGTTGACGATCGCCCCGCCGTACTGCTGGCGCTGCATATGGTCGTTGGCGTGCTGCGAAACAGACAGCGCACCAATGAGGTTCAGCTCGATGATCTTGCGGTTGAACTTCGCGCTGGAGTCCGCCGTCAGCACGTACGGCGAACCCCCGGCGTTGTTGACCACGACGTCGAGGCCGCCGTGCCGGTCGGCGATCGCGTCGATCAACGTCCTGACGGCGTCGTCGTCGCGGATGTCACAGGGGTGGAACTCATACGGCAGACCCTCGACGGGGCGCCGCGCGCAGGTGATCACGGTCGCACCCTGGCGCGCGAACACCGCGCTGATCCCGGCGCCAACTCCCCTTACACCCCCGGTCACCAAGACCACCCGCCCGGCCAGGCCCATGTTGATGGCGTCGGCTGAATCGGCGCGGATCACTGTGCTAGCGTACCAAGCAAGTGCTTGCTCAGGTACCTCCAGCCCTTTCGGAGCCCTTTCGAAGGCCCCCGTCCCCAGGGAGTGCAACTGTGCCCATCACAGCCACCACCGTCGAACCGGGCATCGTCGCTGTCACCGTCGACTACCCGCCCGTCAACGCCATCCCGTCGCGCGGCTGGTTCGAACTTGGCGACGCCATCACGGCCGCCGGAGCCGACCCGGAGACGCACGCGGTGATCCTGCGCGCCGAGGGCCGCGGGTTCAACGCGGGCGTCGACATCAAGGAGATGCAGCGGACCGAGGGTTTCACGGCGCTCATCGACGCCAATCGCGGCTGTTTCGCGGCGTTCCGCGCGGTCTACGAGTGCGCGGTGCCGGTGATCGCTGCGGTGAACGGTTTCTGCGTCGGCGGCGGTATCGGCCTGGTAGGCAACTCCGACGTGATCGTCGCCTCCGACGACGCCACGTTCGGACTGCCCGAGGTGGAACGGGGCGCGCTCGGCGCGGCAACACATCTATCGAGGCTGGTGCCACAGCACATGATGCGGCGGCTGTTCTTCACCGCCGCCACCGTGGACGCCGCCACCCTGCACCACTTCGGTTCGGTGCACGAGGTCGTGCCGCGGGATCAGTTGGACGAGGCCGCATTACGGGTGGCCCGCGACATCGCCGCAAAGGACACGCGGGTGATCCGTGCGGCCAAGGAGGCTCTGAACCTCATCGACGTGCAGCGAGTCAACGCCAGCTACCGGATGGAGCAGGGCTTCACGTTCGAGCTCAATCTCGCCGGGGTGGCCGACGAGCATCGCGACGCATTCGTGAAGAAGCCATGACCACCGACAAGAGGACCACCCTCGACGAGGCGGTCGCCGGGTTGCGCAGCGGCATGACGATCGGCATCGGCGGCTGGGGCTCGCGACGCAAACCCATGGCATTCGTGCGCGCCATGCTGCGCACCGACGTCACCGATCTCACCGTCGTCACCTACGGCGGGCCGGATCTGGGGTTGCTTTGCGCGGCCGGCAAGGTCACCCGCGTCTACTACGGCTTCGTCTCGCTGGACTCCCCGCCTTTCTACGACCCGTGGTTCGCCAAAGCGCGCACCACCGGGGCGATCGAGGCGCGGGAGATGGACGAGGGCATGTTGCGCTGCGGGTTGCAGGCCGCTGCACAACGGCTGCCGTTCCTACCGACTCGTGCCGGACTGGGCAGTTCGGTGCCCGAGTTCTGGGAGGGCGAACTGGGCACCGTCACCAGCCCGTACCCGGCCCCCGACGGTGGGTACGAGACGTTGATCGCCATGCCGGCGCTGCGCCTCGACGCCGCCTTCGTGCACCTCAATCTCGCGGACAGCCGCGGTAATGCCGCCTACACCGGCATCGACCCCTACTTCGACGACCTCTTCCTGATGGCCGCCGAACGGCGCTACCTGTCAGCCGAGCGCATCGTCTCCACCCAGGAACTCATCGACGCTGTCCCGCCGCAGGCTTTGCTGGTCAACCGCATGATGGTCGACGCCGTCGTGGAGGCTCCCGGCGGCGCACACTTCACCACCGCCGCGCCGGACTACGGCCGCGACGAGACATTCCAGCGGCATTACGCAGAGGCGGCATCGACGGACGAGGGCTGGCGGGCGTTCGTGGATACCTACCTATCGGGCACCGAGGACGACTACCAG
>CAIYOH010000160.1 GCA_903927745.1 uncultured Mycobacteriaceae bacterium | reverse complement strand
CCCCGATCACCGACAGCCCGGCCGTCTCGGGCCACCCCAGCGCAATGTTCATCGACTGGACGGCGGCCCCGGCCGTGCCCTTGGCAAGGTTGTCGATTGCGCAGATCGCCACAAACGTGTCGGCGGCCTCATCCACCGCGACGGCGATGTGGGCCGCGTTGCTACCGACGACCGCTCCGGTGCGGGGAAGCTGGCCGTCGGGCATCAGGTAAATGAAAGGCTCACTGTCATAGGCCTTGTCGTAGGCGGCGCGCAGCTGCGCCACGGGGGCGCGGGTGCGTGCGGTGCAGGTGGCCAGGATGCCGCGCGAGGTCGGGATCAGGACGGGGGTGAACGACACGGTCACGTCGCGGTCGGTGAGGGTCTGCAAGCCCTGCGCGATCTCGGGGGTGTGCCGGTGCGCTCCGGCGATGTTGTAGGCGCGCGCCGAGCCGATGACCTCCGAGCCGAGCAGGTCGGTCTTGGCGGCGCGGCCGGCCCCGGAGGTGCCGCTGACGGCCACGACGGTGACGGCGGGCTCGATGAGGTCTTCGGCGACGGCGGGCCACAGCGCCAGCAGGGCCGCAGTCGGGTAGCAGCCGGGGACCGCGATGCGCCGCGCACCGCGCAGCCGCTCCCGTCCGCCGGGCAGCTCCGGCAGCCCATAGGGCCAGCTGCCGGCATGCGGGGATCCGTAGAAGCGCTCCCAGGCGCCCGCGTCGGTGAGCCGGAAGTCGGCCCCGCAGTCGATGATGAGCGTGTCCTCGCCGAGTTGTTCGGCCATCGCCGCGGAATTGCCGTGCGGCAGGGCCAGGAACACCACGTCGTGGCCCGCGAGCGCGGACGCGTCGGTGGGTTCGACCACGCGCTGCGCCAGCGGGGTCACGTGAGGATGGTGCTCGCCGAGCGTGCTGCCGGCGCTGGCCGCGGCGGTCAGCGCGCCGATGACCAGCCGTCCCTCGGCGTAGGCGGGATGCCCGAGCAGCAGGCGCAGGATTTCACCGCCCGCGTAGCCGCTGGCCCCGGCAACAGCCACGCGCAGGATGTCGGCCACGACACTGACTCTGCATGATTATGCAACAATTTGCAAATTCATGCTGCGTCGATGCGCGCGGGCGGGTTCGGCTAGAAGGTGATCGCTTTCGCGAGCTGCTGGGGCGCGTAGGACAGCAGACCGGTGAGTAGCCCACTGAGCGGCGCGCCTTCCACGGGCACGGTTTGCTTCGCGAGGAGCCCCCCCGTGGCGGCGGAAAGGTCGAGGGTGGCGGTGTAGGGCGTCTCCGGAACCAGCAGTCCATCCATCGGCAGGTTCAGGGTGACCGGCGTGGGGATAGGAATGCCGGCCACGTCGGCGATGACCACTATGTCCACCGGCAGGATCGACTGGCCATTGAGGAAGGCGTCGGTGCAGACGCCCGGGGCGGCCAGCAGCGTTCCGATGGCCGCAGGCCAGTTTCCGGCATGGGTGTAGCCGACGAAGGCGTCGCCGACGGCTCCAAACGCGGCAAGCGCGTTGTAGGGCCCCCCCACCAACTCGAT
>CAIYOH010000159.1 GCA_903927745.1 uncultured Mycobacteriaceae bacterium | reverse complement strand
GTGTCAACCCGACTGCAGCCCGGCTGCGACGACCGGGCGGGCCGGCCCCAGCGACACCGGCAGCGACGACCAGCCGCGCAGGATCCGGGTTTGTCGTCTGCTCGGTGTCCCTGCCGTCCTTATGTCGGGGAAGCGCTCAAAGAGTGTTCGCAGACCGACTTCCCCCTCGGTGCGCGCGAGGGCGGCACCCAGACAAAAGTGCCGGCCCCCCGAGAAGGCGAGATGCCGTCCCGCATTCGGGCGCTCGACGTCGAAGCGGTGCGGATCGGCGAACACGGATGGATCCCGGTTGGCGGCCGCCAGGTAGATGATCATCAGCGAGCCCTTCTCGATCGGCGTGCCCGCCACCTCGACGTCGTCACGCGCGACCCGCGCGGTGAGTTGCACCGGCGAGTCCAGCCGCAGGATCTCTTCGACGGCGTTGGGCCACAACTCGGGACGTTCACGCAGCTTTTCCAGCTGCAAGGGCGCATCAACGAGCATACGAATCCCGTTGCCCAACAGGTTGACGGTGGTCTCGAACCCCGCCACCAGCACCAGACCCGCAATGGCCTGCAGTTCGTCATCGTCCAGATAGGTGTCAGCGGAACCGCTGTCGGCCATCTGGATCAGTTGGCTCATCAGGTCGTCGCCCGGGGCGCGACGCAACTGCCTCAGGTGGTCGGCGAGCCAGGAGTTGAATCCGGCGATGCCCCGCTGCACGCTGCGGTACTGCCCCCACGGCAATCCGACGTCTAGGCACGGCGCGGCGAGTTCCCCGAACTCCAGGATCCGCCGGCGGTCGCGCTCAGGAACCCCCAGGATGTCGCTGATGATGACGACGGGCAGGGGCGAGCAGTAGCGGTCGACAATGTCGACAGCCTGGGAAGCGATCGGGGAATCGGCCAACTCGTCCAAGAGTGTCGCCGCGGTCCGTTCAACTCCATCGCGCAACGCGGCGACGGCCCTCGCGGTGAACACGGCCGACACGGTTTTGCGGTAGCGGGTGTGGTCGGGCGGCTCAACGGCCAGCAGCGACGGCGCGCGCAGCGGATGCGCCAGGTTGGCGCGGGTACGGCTTTCCACCCAGCGCAGCGGCGCCGGCAGATTGGAGCCCATACCCACCGCGCGGAAGTCGTCGGACCGCAGCAGCTCATGGGCGATCGCGTGGTCGGTGGTCAGGTAGTTCACGCGGCCCGTGACCACCGGCCCCAGCGCCCGCATCTCCTCGTAGAACCGGACCGGGTCATCGGCCACCGTCGGATCGGCGACCATCCTGGCCTGAGCATCACCCCGCCGCATGCCGATGGCTGACATTCCGCGGATGAACCCGTGCAGCGCAAGCCAGTGCACCCTGTCTGTGAACGCAAGTCTGTCTTTCATCGCCGCTACACGCCGGCGGCTTCAGCCACGGCCTTGATGCGGTTCAGCGTCGTGGTCATGTCGCGGACGTTGCGGCGCTTACGCAGGAAGCCGCCCAACAACCAGTACACGCCGAGCCACGGCGCGGGGCTGAGACGAAACGACTCGGTGACGTCCGTGCCGCCGCCACTGGGCGCCAACCGATAGTGCCAGTTGTTCACCGCCCGGTCGCCAAGAAGAACAGCGAACCCGAACTCGCGGCCGGGTTCGCACGCGGTCACCTCACACGTCGTCCAGTAGACCGGCCCGATCTCGTTGCGCCGCACATGCCCCCGAAACCTGGCGCCCAGTTCCGGCCCTGTCGCATCACCCAGCCATTCCGACTCGAACACCTCCGGGGAAAAGGTGCCGGTGTTGGCGACGTCGGCGATCAGGTTCCAGACCGTACTCGCGGGCGCCGCGATGTGTACCGTCGCCGAACCTTCCATGCCCCCGATCCAAGCACATGCCGGCGCGGTCGCCCGTCAGTGCGGCAGCGCCGCCTGGATCAGCCCGTTGATGATCTGTTTGATGCCCTGCGCGGGGTGTGAGTACCAGGCGATCGGCAGACCCGATGACGCGCCGCACGTTGGCCAAGGCTCGACGCCTTGGTCGGCGAACAGCCGGTTCGCCACCGCGATTTGCTGGTCCTTGCTGGCGGCCGCGGGATTACCAACGCCGCCGTACTGCTGCCACGTCGACATTTTGAATTGCAGCCCGCCGTAGTCGCCGTTGCCGGTGTTGGCTGCCCAGTTGCCGCCCGACTCGCATTGTGCGATCGCGTCCCAGTTGGGGGTGGGCGCTGCTCCGGCCGCGGCAGTGGGTTGGGTCCACGCCACTGCGACAAACCCACCCACCACTGCGGACTTGACGAGTCCGTTGCGGAGTTTGCTCATGTCAGGCTTTTCGGCCTGCGTGTTGAAAGCGTTACCAATCTGCAAATGTCGCGAGATTTGCGGTCTATCTGCCGAAACGACCCGAACAGGGCCTACCGGGACGATGAGGGGATCCTAAGAAAGATACCGACGCGATCTTCGCTTCGCTGCCTTTGTCGGTTACCGTCGTGATCATGCTGTTCGCTGCGCTACGTGACATGCAGTGGCGACGCCGGCGCCTCGTCATCGCCGTCGGCAGTACCGGACTGATCTTGGGCATGACACTCGTGCTCACCGGATTGGCGAATGGCTTCCGGGTCGAGGCCGAACGAACCGTGGATGCGCTGGGTCTGGACGCGTTCGTCGTCAAGACCGGCGCGGTGGGACCGTTCCTGGGTGGGACAGCGTTTCCCGAGGCCGAGTTCGACCAGGTAGCCGCCGAACCGGGCGTCACCGCCGCGGCCCCGCTGGCCACCTGGGGAACGACGATCAGAGAGGGCATGTCGACGCGGAATGCCACGGCATTCGGCGCGCCGGAACATGGACCCGGCATGCCGCGGGTCTCGGAGGGACGGGCGCCGGCGGCCCCGGACGAGGTCGCGCCGTCGAGTGTCCTTGGCCGGCACGTCGGCGATCAGTTGACGCTCGGGCCGCACGTCC
Source organism: uncultured Mycobacteriaceae bacterium (assembly GCA_903927745.1). Classification (GTDB taxonomy): domain Bacteria; phylum Actinomycetota; class Actinomycetes; order Mycobacteriales; family Mycobacteriaceae; genus Mycobacterium. Next base: position 8,883 of record CAIYOH010000159.1, on the reverse strand, counting down.
TGCGCGTCGTCGGCATCGTGCCCAACCTGACCGTGTTGGCGAAGCTGCCCTGCGTCTTTCTGACCACGGCGGGCCTGCAGCAACTGGGCTTCAACGGTCAGCCGATGATCACCTCGATCGGAATCAAGGGCACACCTCGACATTTACCCGAGGGCTACCAGGTGATCGGCAGGTCGGTCGCGGTCAACGACCTGATCCGCCCGTTGAAGGTGGCGTTCGATGCCATCAAGATCGTGGCGGTTCTGCTCTGGATCGTCGCGGTGTTGATCGTCGGGTCGGTGGTGTATCTGTCCGCGCTGGAGAGGACGCGCGATTTCGCGGTGTTCAAGGCGATCGGCGTGCCGACGCGATCGATCATGTCGGGGCTGGCGCTGCAGGCGGTCGTCGTCACTCTGTTCGCGGCAGCCACAGGGCTCATCCTGTCGAAGTTCCTCGCGCCGTTGTTCCCGATGATCGTCGAGGTGCCCCTGATCGCTTACCTGGCGCTACCGGTGGTGGCGGTCGTGATCGGCCTGCTGGCCAGCGTCGCGGGACTCAGGCGTGCGGTGCGCGTCGATCCCGCGCTGGCCTTCGGAGGCCCCTGATCCATGGGTGATCTCACGATCGACGACCTGGTCGTCGAATATTCCAGCGGCGGTTACGCCGTGCGGCCGATCAACATGTTCAACCTGAAGGTCCCGGCGGGCTCGCTGGTGATCCTGCTCGGACCCAGCGGCTGCGGAAAGACGACGTTGTTGTCGTGTCTCGGCGGCATCCTGCGGCCGACGTCCGGGACGATCACCTTCAACGGGATCGACGTCACGGACCTCTCGGCCCGCGCGCTCACCGATTACCGGCGCAACACGGTGGGTATCGTCTTCCAGGCGTTCAACCTGGTGCCCAGCCTGACAGCCCTGGAGAACGTGATGGTGCCGTTGCGTGCGGCCGGCAGATCACGCTCGGAGGCGCGCAAGCGTGCCGAGGCGCTGCTGACGCAGGTGGGCCTCGCCGACCGGATGAAACACCGTCCGAATGACCTGAGCGGCGGGCAGCAGCAACGCGTCGCGGTCGCGCGCGCGATCGCGCTGGACCCCCAGCTGATTCTGGCCGACGAGCCGACCGCGCACCTGGACTTCATCCAGGTGGAGGAGGTCCTGCGGCTCATCCGCTCGCTGGCGGACGGCGATCGTGTCGTGGTGGTGGCAACCCACGACAGCCGGATACTGCCAATGGCCGACATGGTCGTCGAGCTGACATCGACGGCGGCCGACTCGGCGATCGCGCCGCCCGAAGCGGTGCACCTCAAGGCCGGCGAGGTGTTGTTCAAGCAGTCCACGATAGGCGACCGCATCTACGTGTTATCCGAGGGCGAACTCGACTTTGTGCACGAATTAGCCGACGGCGGTGAGGAATTGATCAAGGTCGCCAAGCCCGGCGAGTACTTTGGCGAAATCGGCGTACTGTTTCACATGCCGCGCTCGGCTACGGTACGAGCCCGCACCGACGCGACCGTAATCGGATATACGGCGCAGGGTTTCCGTGAACGCCTCGGGGCGCCCGGTCTGCGCGATCTGCTCGCGCATCCACCCATACCGGTCGAGGTCGCCGACGAGCCCGGCGATTAGCTCCAATCAACCCTGGCAATACGACCGGGTCGCCGTCGCCAGCGCTCGCTGGTAGAGCCCGTCGAGTCGGCGCGCCACCACGACCTCGTCCCTCGCGGCGTCCAGCTGCGCGGGGCATGCCGGTGAATGCATGACGTCCCAATCGGCCTCGATCTGACCCAGCATCACTACGTTCAGGCTGTCAATCGCCGACCGCGACGCCGTCAGGTCCTGCGAAGAGGCTGGCGCGTCGGCGGGGTTCAGTTTCCAGTCCGCGAAACGGCTGTACTCAATCGCCTCGGTAGCGGCGATCTGGTCACCAAAGACCCGGGTCACGTAATCGGGGTCGATGCGCCCGGTTGCCCGTGCAGCGGCGCTCAGTTCGTCCAGTTGCGCCCGGACACGGTCTGGAGCTTCGATAGCGCCGTGCGTGTTCCATTTCACGGCGGCCACCGTCTCAGCGACCTGCAACCGCTGCGCGGCGGCGTCCACCAACCCGGTGAGCGGGCTGGGACTGTCGGCGTGTGCGTGCGGCGCGAGCACAGCGGACGCGAGCGCAACCAGAGCAGCGCGGCAGGCACGCACCAGTGCACACCCCGCTCGGTGAGCGGCTATCCGCCGCCGCCGGGGGTAGCCCCCAGTGCGCCCTGCAAGTCGGGCTTCATCGCGACGAGCTGCGCTCCCCAGTACTCCCAGCTGTGGGTCCCGTTCGCGTTGAAATTGAACACCGCGTTGTGACCGCCCGCCGCGTTGTAGGCGTCCTGGAACTTCAGGTTGCTGCTGCGCACGAAGGTCTCGAGGAACTCCGCTGGCATGTTGGCGCCGCCCAACTCCGATGGGGTCCCGTTTCCGCAGTAGACCCAGAGGCGGGTGTTGTTGCCCACCAGCTGGGGGATCTGCACCATCGGGTCGTTGCGCTGCCAGGCGGGGTCGCTGGACGGACCCCACATGCCGTCGGGCTTGTAGCCGCCGGCATCACCCATCGCGAGGCCGATGAGCGACGGCCCCATCCCCGATGAGGGGTCCATGAGCGCTGACAAGGCACCTGCGTAGACGAACTGCCCCGGATGGTTCACCGCCATGATCAGCGCCGACGAACCGGACATCGAAATGCCGATCGCGGCGCTCCCGTTGGGCTTGACGCTCCGATTGGAGGACAGCCATTGCGGCAGCTCGCTGGTCAGGAACGTCTCCCACTTGTAGGTCGAACAGCCGGCCTTGCCGCAGGCCGGCTGGTACCAGTCGGCGTAGAAGCTGGACTGGCCCCCGACCGGCATGACGATCGACAGGCCGGACTTGTAGTACCACTCGAACGCAGCCGTGTTGATGTCCCAGCCGTTGTAGTCGTCCTGGGCACGCAGCCCGTCGAGCAGGTATACCGCCGGGGAGCCGCCGCCGCCGCTCTGGAACTGAACCTTGATGCTGCGTCCCATCGCACCGGACGGCACCTGCAGGTATTCGACCGGCAGGCCCGGCCGGGAGAATGCGCCTGCGGTTGCCGCACCGCCGGCGAGACCGATCAAGCCCGGCAGCGCGACGGCCACGGCCGCGCCAACTACGAACCGGTGCACCCAGGCCCGGAATGTGCCGCTCGCGTCAGTCATGCGCGTGCCCTTCGTCGCTCTGTGATCTTGCTCTCAGGTAAGAAATTTACCGCCTAAACCGGGCAAAAGTCGATCACGACGCGGATTTGCGCTGTCAAATCCGGACCGCAGAGTTCAGCTGGGGCTCGCACCGGTGTCACCGTATGGGCACGAAACAAGTAGGCTCCCCAAGGTTGCGAGAGCGTATGACTAGCGAGTCTCGGCGGGCCGGGACCGATTGAGGATCAGAATTTGGACGCGGCACTGGGGTTTGACGTGGCAGCTGGGTCGGACACGGTGCTGGGCCTGTCAGTAACGCCCGCCGCCTTCGGGTGGGTCCTCGCTGAGGGGCATGGCGCAGACGGCACCATCCTCGATCACCGAGAGCTGGCGCTCGGCGCAGGGTCCGCCGCGAGTACCGCTGAGCAGGTGGCGGCCGAAGTCCTGCGGATGGACGCGCAGGCGGCCGTAAGCGGTCATCACCCGCGCGTGATCGGGGTGACGTGGTCCGACGACGCGTCCGCCCATGCGGCGCTGGTCCTCGAGTCGCTGATGGACGCGGGTTTCGACAATGTTGTGCCGGTGCGGTTGCACGACGCGGTCGAAAACCTGGCAGGCGCCATCGCCCCTGTCATCGGGCACGAGCGGACGGCCATCTGCATTCTCGAGCGTGACTGGGCGACCGTGGCGAGGGTGGACATCGCGCTGGGCGATGTCGCGACCACAGTCCAGCGCGTCCCCGGCGGCTTCGACGAGCTGTCGTCCTGGCTGGGCGGGATGTTCGAACCCGACGGGTGGCGTCCGGGCGGCGTGGTCGTCGTCGGCGCGGACAACGACATCGACGGGTTTTCCCGGCACTTGGAGAAAGCACTGCCGGTGGCGGTCTTCGCGCAGACGATGGCGCAGTTGACGGTCGCCCGGGGAGCGGCGCTCGCGGCGGCTCGCAACACCCAATTCACCGACGAGCACGTGCCGTCATGGCGCCGTGAATCGGCTCCCACGCCGTCGCGGCATTGGTCGTATGCCGGGGCGCTGACCGCGCTGGCCGTGGGCGCGATCACGTTAGTCGGCGCGCTGTCGGCGGCCGTGGGGATCCATCTCCTTCCCGGGAGCAATCGAACGACGCCTGGGCATACGGCGCCGGCAAGCGCCCCGCACGTCGCCGAGGCCGTCACACCGGCCGGCGGGCCGGCCGATCCCCAGCCAGGGGAGTCCGCGCCGGCGGCGCGGAACCTCCGGTCACCCGAAGGCGAGACTGTTCCGCAGGGCTCGAACCAACCGGATGTGCCCGACCAGCAGACGGGCGCCGTCGGCCGGCAGCCCTACTTGACCAGGGTGCTCGACCAGATCCCCGGCGACGCCCCCAACGCTGCGGCCCCCTCGGAGGGCACGCAGCCCTGATCCGGGTGGCCGCCTCGATCAGTCCTTGGGGTGAACCGCGGTGAAAGAAATCGACACGTCGTCGGCGACCTGCAATGAGCCCATGAACAGCGAGTAGGGCTTGACGCCGAATTCGGACTGGCGGACGCACGATTCGGCTGATATCCGCCAGGAATCTCCGAGATCCTCGGTGCGCACGTCGATGACGTGTTCTCGCGACGTTCCCGCGATCTGGAGCGCACCGGCCAGGCGGTATCCCGCGTCGGAGAGGGTGATGTCCGCAGAGCCGAAGCGGATCTCGGGATAGCGACCGGCGACCAGGGTCTTCAGCGCGTTCGACTTCACCAGCGCCTTCTCAGGCTCGGACAGCCCTTTGACGCCTCCCTCGCCCCGGAGCACTGTGAAGGACCTTGTCTCGACGGTCAACTCCGCGCTGATCGGCTTCGCGCCGTCCCAGCTCACCGTGGCCTCCCATCGCGTCATCGCGATGGTGAGCCGATGACCCATGCGCGCGGCTCTTCCAGCGACGCCGGTGCGGACCAGTAATTCGCCGCTGGTGGCGTCCAGGTCCCAGACCGCGGTGGCAGCGCGGCGTGTTGGCATCTCTAGCCCGGATTCAGCTCAGGCCGGGGATTGCGCTCAAGCCCGGACTCAATGCGCCACAGGGCATGTCGATGACCCATCGGAATGGTAGTCGACCTGCCAATGCTTGATCCCGTTGAGCCAGCCGGACCGCAGGCGCTCCGGTGTACCCACCGATTCCAGATCCGGCAACACGTCGGCGATCGCCCCGAACATCAGATCAATCGTCATTCGGGCCAGGTTGGCGCCGACGCAGTAATGGGCGCCGGTGCCGCCGAATCCGACGTGCGGGTTGGGATTGCGCAGGATGTTGAACGCGAACGGGTCGTCGAACACCTCTTCGTCGAAATTGGCGGAGCGATAGACCATCACCACCCGCTGGCCCTTCTTGATCTGCACGCCGGACAGCTCGTAGTCTTCCAGCGCGGTCCGTTGGAACGAGGTGACCGGTGTGGCCCAGCGGACGATCTCGTCAGCCGCAGTGGCAGGGCGCTCCCGCTTGAACAGCTCCCACTGATCCGGGAAGTCGGTGAACGCCATCATGCCCTGCGTGATCGAGTTGCGGGTGGTCTCATTGCCGGCCACCGCCAGCAGGATGACGAAAAAGCCGAACTCGTCGTCGGAAAGCTTGTGGCCGTCGATGTCGGCTTCCACGAGTTTGGTGACGAGGTCCTCGCCGGGGTTCTGGGCCCGGTCGGCGGCCATCTGCATGCCGTACATGATGAGTTCCACGGACGCGGTGATGGCGTCGTTGTTGGCGAATTCGGGATCCATGTCGCCGACCATCTGATTCGACCAGTCGAAAAGTTTCTTGCGGTCCTCCTGGGGGACACCCATCAGACTGGCGATGGCCTGCAACGGCAGCTCACACGACACCTGTTCGACGAAGTCTCCCGATCCCTCGGCCGCCGCCTTGTCGACGATCAACCGGGCGCGCTGGCGCAGGTCGTCGCGAAGTCGCTCGACCGACCTGGGGGTGAAGGCCCGCGAGATGATCTTGCGCAACCGGGTGTGCTGCGGTGCGTCCATGTTGAGCAGCACGAACTTGCCGCGTTCGATCTGCTCGCCCACCGTGCCGTCCTTGTAGCGGGGCAGGGCCGTCTTCTTCAGGCTGGAGAAGACGTCGCTGCGCAGCGAGATCTCCTTGACGTCCTTGTGCTTCGACACCACCCAGAAGCCGCCGTCATCGAAACCGCCGACACCGTCGGGTTGCTCGTTCCACCAGATGGGCGCGGTTCGGCGCATCTCCGCCATTTCCTCCACCGGCAGCCGCTCGGCGTAAATGTCAGGATCGGTGAAATCGAATCCGGGGGGAAGATTGGGGGCCGGCTTGGCCGGGGACTCGGACGATGACAAAGCCGCTCCTTGATAGAGGTTTTCTCAGAACTCCTGTCGACATAAATTACTACGACGGCGCGGTTGGGGAGCGCCCGAGGATACGTTCTTGTGCCCGGCGGCGCACTGGATATGCTTTGATGCAGGTCACCGGAGGGTCCGCGGACCCGGTGACACCGACGCGAAGGGTGAATGATGATTCGCCAGCAACTCACCATCGTTGCGGCCACGGTCGCAACAATTGGCACCACTATCAGCATTGCGCCGTACGCGGGCGCCGAACCGAGCTATCCCGGCGACGTGCCGGGCATGAATTATCAGGCTTTGCTGGGAGCGCCCTGCGACAACTACGAGCGCTTCATCTTCGGCCGCGGGCCCAGCGGGCAGGCCGAGGCTTGCCATTTCCCGCCGGCGAACCAGTTCCCCGCGGCCACCACCGGGTATTGGGTCATTTCCTACCCGCTTCAAGGGATCCAGCAGATCGGCGCCCAATGTCCTGGCCCTCAGTTCGCGGCTCAGTCGCAGGCCGGCCTTCCGATGCTCTGTCTGGGCGATCGGGGCTGGCAAGAGGGGTGGTTCACCGGGGCAGGCTTCTTCCCGCCGGGCGGGTGATCTCCGGTCAGACGCTCGCGGCAGCGTTGAGTGCGTCGAGCCTGTTCGTCGCTTCGAGGTACTCCTGCACCCACCGGTTGATGACGGTCGCCGTCTTCTCGACCTTGGTGAATTGGCCGACGACCTGACCGACCGGGTTGAACGCGACGTCGACGGTCTCGTTGGGGAATTTGTTGGTGGCACGCACCGCCATGCCGGACACCATGTACTGCAGCGGCATGCCGAGCGGCTTGGGAGTATCGGACCCCTCCCAGGCTTCGGTCCAGTCGTTGCGCAACATCCGGGCCGGCTTACCCGTGAACGACCTGCTGCGCACCGTGTCCCGGCTGCTCGCCTTCACGTAGGCCGCCTGCTGGACCGGGGTGTTCGAGGCTTCCTCGACCATCAGCCACTGGGACCCGCTCCACACGCCCTGCGCACCCAGCGCCAGCGCCGCCGCGATCTGCTGGCCGCTACCGATGCCGCCTGCCGCCAACATCGGCACCGGCGCAATCTCCTTGACCACTTGGGGCCACAGCACGATTGAGCCCACCTCGCCGCAGTGTCCGCCGGCCTCGCCACCCTGGGCGATCACGATGTCGACACCGGCGGCAGCGTGCTTGCGGGCCTGCGACGGCGAGCCGCACAGCGCGGCGACCTTTCGACCAGAGTCGTGAATGTGCTTAATCATGTCCGCCGGGGGAGTGCCGAGCGCATTGGCGATCATTGTCACCTTCGGGTGCTTGAGCGCCACCTCCACCTGCGGGGTGGCCGTCGCCTCTGTCCAGCCCAGCAACTGCAGGGTGTCCTCGTCGGCGTCGTCCACGGGAACGCCGTGGTCCGCGAGGATCTTTTTGGCGAAGTCCAGATGGTCCTGCGGCACCATCGTGCGCAGCGTGGCAGCGAGTTCCTCCGCGGACAGGTCCGAATCCATGCCCTCGTATTTGTTCGGGATCACGATGTCGACGCCGTAGGGACGGTCGCCGATGTTCTCGTCGATCCAGTTCAGTTCGATCTCCAGTTGCTCGGGCGTGAAGCCCACTGCGCCGAGCACGCCGAACCCACCGGCCTTGCTCACCGCCACCACCACGTCACGGCAGTGCGTGAACGCGAAGATGGGGAACTCGATACCCAACTCATCACAGATCGTCGTGTGCATGCCAACTCCCGGGGCGCTCGCCGAATTGAAACGTGTTCCAGTTTAGTACGTTGCGCCGGGGACGCTGCGGACTACCCACAACACCAGGAACGCGACCATACAGCTGATGCAGATGACATGGTCACGGCAGATTGACCGCGCCAGCCGAGTCTGCTCTGACGCACCATCGGTTCGGTGCCCGAGTCGAACGGCGGCGGGTAGCGTCCGGGTCAAAGCCAGGGCCATCGGTGCGCCCGCAAGTCCGGCCGACAACACATGTAGCCAACCCGGGTCGCGGCCCAGCGTGATCTGAAACCCCAACGCAACAGTCAGAATCAGCATGACAAGAGCAATTAATCCGCTCAGTGGTCGGGTCGTCGCGCGGTGGTAGTAACCCGCGATGGAGGCGAGCACGGGCTCGGGTAATTCCGGACCGACCGACAGGTGTCCGATAACTTGCGTATCGAAGATCAAATCCATCCATAAGACGGCGAAGAGAAAGCCACTGCAGGCCGTCAGCAACGGGGCCACGTCGAAACACCTCCGATTGATTGTCCGCAGTCCGCGGGCCCGCGGCTAAATCACTTGCGCAACAGTGTTATCAACTGTCTCATGGCGGGGTGTTGTGTCGGTGGCGGTCGTTAGTATTCGAACATGCTTGCGAATGACCGTGAGGTGATCCAGGAGGACT
>CAIYOH010000158.1 GCA_903927745.1 uncultured Mycobacteriaceae bacterium | reverse complement strand
GACTCCGTGCTGCCCACCGTGCGCCCCATCGTCGAGGCCGTCGCCGAGCGCGGGGCCGAGGCTGCCCTCGAGTACGGGGAATTGTTCGACGGCGTGCGCCCCCCGTCCGTCCGGGTGCCGGGCGCCGCCCTGGCCGCGGCGCTCGACGAGCTGGATTCGGACGTCCGCGACGCCCTCGAGGTGATGATCGAACGCACCCGGGCGGTGCACGCCGACCAGCGCCGCGCCGACGTCACCACCACGCTGGGTCCCGGCGCGACGGTCACCGAACGGTGGATTCCCGTCGAGCGGGTGGGCTTGTATGTGCCCGGCGGCAACGCCGTGTACCCGTCGAGCGTGGTGATGAACGTGGTGCCGGCCCAGGCCGCCGGCGTGGGCTCGCTGGTGGTGGCCAGCCCGCCGCAGGCCCACTGCGGGGGATTACCGCACCCGACGATCCTGGCGGCGGCGCGGTTGCTGGGGGTCGACGAGGTGTGGGCGGTGGGCGGCGCGCAGGCGGTGGCGCTGCTGGCCTACGGCGGCACCGACGTCGGGGCCGATCACGCCGAACTGGCGCCCGTCGACATGATCACCGGCCCCGGCAATATCTACGTCACCGCGGCCAAGCGGCTGTGCCGCTCGCGGGTGGGTATCGACGCCGAAGCCGGGCCGACGGAGATCGCCATCCTGGCCGACCACACGGCCGACCCCGCGCACCTGGCCGCCGACCTGATCAGCCAGGCCGAACACGACGAGATGGCGGGCAGCGTGCTGGTCACCCCGGACGCGGCACTGGCCGACGCCACCGACGCCGAAGTGGCGGCCCAACTGGAGACGACCGTGCACCGTGAGCGGGTGACGGCGGCGCTCGGCGGGCGCCAGTCGGCGATCATCCTCGTCGACGACCTGGACGCCGGGGTCGCCGTGGTCAACGCCTACGCCGCTGAGCACCTGGAGATCCAGACCGTCGACGCGGTGGGGGTTGCCCGCCGAATCCGTTCGGCCGGAGCCATTTTCGTCGGTCCCTACGCGCCGGTGAGCCTCGGCGACTACTGCGCGGGCTCCAACCACGTGCTGCCGACCGGTGGCAGCGCCCGGCACTCCAGCGGCTTGTCGGTGCAAACATTCCTGCGCGGCATCCACGTCGTCGACTACAGCGAGGCGGCTCTCAAGGATGTGGCCGGGCACGTGATCACACTTGCCAAGGCCGAGGACCTGCCGTCGCACGGCGAGGCCGTCCGCCGGAGGTTCGAGCGATGAGCGTGCCCAAGCCCACCCTCGACGACCTGCCGATGCGCGACGATCTGCGGGGGAAATCGCCCTACGGCGCACCGCAATTGGCGGTGCCCGTGCGGCTGAACACCAATGAGAACCCGCACCCGCCCAGCAAGGCGCTCGTCGACGACCTCGTACGCTCTGTGGGCGAGGCGGCCATCGACCTGCACCGCTACCCCGACCGCGACGCGGTGGCGTTGCGCCGCGACCTCGCCGCCTACCTCACCGCGCACACCGGTGTACCGCTGGGCGTCGAGAACATCTGGGCCGCCAACGGATCCAACGAAATCCTGCAGCAACTGCTGCAGGCCTTCGGCGGGCCGGGGCGCACCGCCCTCGGATTCGTGCCGTCCTACTCGATGCACCCGCTGATCTCCGACGCCACCCACACCGCGTGGCTTGCGGCCCCCCGCGCTGCCGACTTCAGCCTCGACGCCGACGTCGCCGCAGCCGCCGTCACCGAGCACGCCCCCGACGTCGTGTTCCTCGCCAGCCCCAACAACCCGTCCGGGCAGAGTGTTCCGCTGCCTCACCTGCGGCGGCTGCTCGACGCGGCGCCCGCCATCGTGATCGTCGACGAGGCCTACGGCGAGTTCTCCTCGCAGCCCAGCGCGGTGAGCCTCATCGAGGAGTACCCCACCACGCTCATCGTCACCCGCACCATGAGCAAGGCGTTCGCCTTTGCTGGCGGCCGGCTGGGATACCTGATCGCCACGCCGGCGGTGATCGAGGCGATGCTGCTGGTGCGGCTGCCCTACCACCTGTCGGTGCTCACCCAGGCCGCGGCACGGGCCGCGCTGCGGCACGCCGACGACACCCTGGGCAGCGTCGCGAAGCTGATCGCCGAGCGCGAGCGCGTCACCGCGGCCCTGACCGCCCTGGGTTTCCGTGTGATCCCCAGCGACGCCAACTTCGTGCTGTTCGGGGAATTCGCCGACGCCCCCGCCACCTGGCAGCGCTACCTGGACGCCGGCGTGCTGATCCGCGACGTCGGCATCCCCGGCTACCTGCGCGCCACGACCGGGCTGCCCGACGAGAACGACGCGTTCCTGCGGGCCAGCGCCCAGATCGCCGCCACCGAACTCACCCCAGTAGGAGCGCCATGACCGCCACCGAGACACCGAACCGTCGGGCGCGCATCGAGCGCCGCACCCGCGAAACCGAGGTGCTCGTCGAGTTGGACCTCGACGGCACCGGCGACGTACACGTCGACACCGGCGTGCCGTTCTACGACCACATGCTCACCGCGCTGGGCAGCCACGCCAGCTTCGACCTGACCGTGCGCACCACCGGCGACGTGCAGATCGAGGCGCACCACACCATCGAAGACACGGCGATCGCGTTGGGCCAGGCCGTGGCGCAGGCACTGGGCGACAAGATGGGCATCCGCCGGTTCGGCGACGCGTTCATCCCGATGGACGAGGCGTTGGCCCACGCCGTGGTCGACGTGTCCGGCCGGCCCTACTGCGTGCACACCGGGGAGCCGGATCACCTGCGGCACATCACCATCGCCGGTAGCGCGGTGCCGTATCACACTGTCGTGAACCGGCACGTGTTCGAGACACTGGCGTCCAACGCCGGGATCGCGCTGCACGTGCGGGTGCTCTACGGACGCGACCCGCACCACATCACCGAGGCGCAGTACAAGGCGATCGCCCGGGCGTTACGCCAGGCCGTCGAGCTCGACCCCCGGACGTCGGGCGTGCCGTCCACCAAAGGTGTTCTGTGACGGCATCTGTGGTGGTCCTGGACTACGGCTCAGGGAATCTGCGGTCGGCCCAGCGCGCCCTGCAGCGCGTCGGCGCATCGGTCGAGGTGACCGCCGACGCCGCCGCCGCCGGCGGCGCCGACGGACTGGTGGTGCCCGGCGTCGGCGCGTTCGAGGCGTGCATGACGGGCCTGCGCAAGGTGTCCGGCGACCGGATCATCGCCGAGCGCGTTGCCGCCGGGCGCCCGGTGCTGGGTGTCTGCGTGGGTATGCAGATCCTGTTCGCGTCCGGGGTCGAGTTCGGTGTCGAGACCACCGGTTGCGGGCAGTGGCCGGGGGCTGTCACCCGGCTGGATGCCCCGGTGATCCCGCATATGGGCTGGAACGTGGTGGCGCCCGGAGAAGGCAGCGCGCTGTTCGAGGGTCTGGACGCCGGGACCCGGTTCTACTTCGTGCATTCCTACGCCGCGCAACGCTGGGACGGGTCGCCGCGGGCGGTGCTCACGTGGGCGACGCACGGGGTGCCGTTCCTGGCGGCGGTCGAGGACGGGGCTCTGTGCGCCACGCAGTTCCACCCGGAGAAAAGCGGCGACGCCGGCGCGGCCGTGCTGAGCAACTGGGTCGGTGGCCTGTGATGGCCGGCGCGAGTGCGCAACCCGCGCTGATCCTACTGCCCGCCGTTGACGTGGTGCAGGGGCGCGCCGTGCGGTTGGTGCAGGGCAAGGCGGGCAGCGAAACCGAGTACGGTTCCGCGCTGGACGCCGCCCTGGCCTGGCAGCGCGATGGCGCCGAATGGATCCATCTTGTGGATCTCGACGCGGCGTTCGGCCGCGGCTCGAATCGGGACCTGCTCGCCGACGTCGTGGGCACGCTGGACGTGAAGGTGGAACTCTCCGGGGGAATCCGCGACGACGAGTCCCTGGCCGCGGCGCTGGCCACCGGCTGTGCCCGGGTCAACCTGGGGACGGCAGCGTTGGAGAACCCGCAGTGGTGCGCGGCTGCGATCGCACAGCACGGCGAGACGGTCGCCGTCGGGTTGGACGTCCAGATCGACAAGGGCGAGCACCGGTTGCGCGGACGCGGCTGGGAAACCGACGGCGGCGACCTGTGGGAGGTGCTGGAGCGCCTCAACGGACAGGGCTGCTCGCGCTACGTCGTCACCGACGTCACCAAGGACGGCACCCTGGGCGGCCCGAACCTGGACCTGCTGGCCCACGTCGCCGAGCGCACCACGGCCCCGGTGATCGCCTCCGGGGGGGTGTCCAGCCTGGACGACCTGCGCGCCATCTCGACCCTGACCGACCGCGGGGTCGAGGGCGCCATCGTCGGCAAGGCGCTGTACGCCGGGCGGTTCACCCTGCCGCAGGCGCTGGCCGCGGTGCGGAAGTAGCGATGGACCTGGACGCGCTGGTCACGAAGGCGTCGGCGATCCTCGACGACGCGGCCGGGCCGTTCCTGGCCGGCCACCGCGCCGACTCGGCGGTCCGCAAGAAAGGCACCGACTTCGCCACCGAGGTCGACCTGGCGATCGAACGGCAGGTCGTCGCCGCGCTCACCGAAGCGACCGGGATCGGCGTGCACGGCGAGGAATTCGGCGGCGTCGACCTCGACGCGGACTGGGTGTGGGTGCTCGACCCCATTGACGGCACGTTCAACTACGCCGCCGGGTCGCCGATGGCGGCGATCCTCCTGGGTCTGCTGCACCACGGCGAGGCCGTGGCCGGGCTGACGTGGCTGCCGTTCACCGGCGAGCGCTACACCGCCGTCGCCGGTGGGCCGCTGATGAAAAACTCTGTGCCGCGGCCCCCGTTGGGGCCTGTTGACCTGTCTGAGGCCCTCATCGGCGCCGGGTCGTTCACCGCCGACGCGCGAGGCCGGCTGCCAGGACCCTACCGCGTGGCGCTGCTGGAAAACCTCAGCCGCGTGACGTCGCGGCTGCGAATACACGGCTCCATCGGCTTGGACCTGGCCTACGTCGCCGACGGAATCCTGGCCGCCGCAGTCAGTTTCAGGGGCGAGGTGTGGGACCACGCCGCCGGCGTCGCTCTAGTGCAGGCCGCCGGTGGGATTGTCACCACCCTGACCGGCGAACCCTGGACGCCCGAGGCGGATTCCGCGCTCGCGGCGGCGCCGGGCGTGCACGCCGAGATCTTGGAGATCGTGCGCCGCACGGGCCGCCCGGAGGACTACTGAGATGTCGCTCGCGGTGCGCGTGATCCCCTGCCTGGACGTCGATGCCGGCCGGGTGGTCAAGGGGGTGAACTTCGGTAACCTGCGCGACGCGGGCGACCCGGTGGAACTGGCCGCCGCCTATGACGCCGACGGCGCCGACGAGCTCACCTTCCTCGACGTCACGGCGTCGTCCTCGGACCGGGCCACCACGCTCGACGTGGTGCGCCGCACCGCCGAGCAGGTGTTCATCCCGCTGACCGTGGGCGGCGGCGTGCGCACTGTCGCCGACGTCGACGTGCTGCTGCGCGCGGGCGCCGACAAGGTGTCGGTGAACACCGCCGCGATCGCACGGCCCGACCTGCTCGCCGAGATGGCCCGGCAGTTCGGCTCGCAGTGCATCGTGCTGTCGGTGGACGCCCGCACTGTGCCGATCGTGCCCTACGGGCCCAAGCCCACGCCGTCGGGCTGGGAGGTCACTACCCACGGCGGTCGCCGCGGGACCGGGATCGACGCCGTCGAGTGGGCCGCGCGCGGAGCCGAGCTGGGGGTGGGGGAGATCCTGCTGAACTCAATGGACGCCGACGGTACCAAGGCCGGATTCGATCTGGCGATGCTGCGGGCGGTGCGCGCGGCGGTCACGGTGCCGGTGATCGCCAGCGGTGGCGCCGGGTCGGTCGAGCACTTCGCGCCCGCGGTGGCCGCCGGCGCCGATGCGGTGTTGGCGGCCAGCGTCTTTCACTTCCGCGAGCTCACTATCGGGCAGGTGAAGGCCGCGATGGCCGCAGAAGGGATCACGGTGCGATGACGCTCGACCCGCGAATCGCGGCGCGGCTCAAACGCAATGCCGACGGCCTGATCGCGGCCGTGGTGCGCGAGCGCGGCAGCGGCGACGTGCTGATGGTCGCGTGGATGGACGACGACGCGCTGGCCCGCACTTTGGAAACCCGTGAGGCGACGTACTATTCGCGGTCGCGGGGCGAGCAGTGGGTGAAGGGGGCGACGTCCGGACACACGCAGTTCGTCCACTCGGTGCGGCTGGACTGCGACGGCGACACCGTGCTGCTGACGGTCGATCAGGTGGGCGGCGCCTGCCACACGGGCGAGCACACCTGCTTCGACGCCGACGTGCTGCTGGAACCTGAAGGCTAGCTCGGGCCGACGTCGAGCGCGGTGGCCGCGGCGACCGCCGCTCGGGTCCATTCGCGTTGGTAGACCGCTGGCGCGATCGCGTTGCGACGGATCGCCTCGATGTCGGGTGTCCTGCCACCGGAGACCGCCGGCGGCACCCTGAAGGAGAATCCGGGCTGGTCGGTGGCGATGGCCAGCAAGGCGTCCGTGGCGCCGAACCTGTTGGCGCGCATCGTTTCCTCAGCCCAGACGGGCGATCTGAGAGCACCGAAGTTGTGCACGTACACCACCCACAGTTTGGTGCCCCGCTGGGTGTAGAGCTTGGTGACGGCCCGGTCGACCGCGGCGAATTCAATCGGCCCCAGGACGCCCGACTGGTCGGTGACCTGGGCAGAGAGGGTGAGGCCCGCCGGGGACGGGGCGGCGGTGGCGCTGGCGAGCGGCGGGGCGACCGACGGAGCCGCGTTGGGGTGAACCGACGTCGACGGGGAGTGGCCGCGCAGCAGGTACACGCCGAGCAGTGCAACAGCCGCGAGCACGGCGGCCGCGGCGAGTGCGGCGAGCATGGGGGCCGGTCCCCGCCGTTTGCGCGGCTTCGGGGTGGGCGCCGGGGCCCCCAGCTCGGGTGCGGGCGGATTCGAGACGGGGATGGCCGCCTGGGTGCTTGCCATCGCGGGCAGTGCGGTGCCCGGGTCGGCCAGTGCGGCCGCGAAATGTGCGCACGTGGGGTAGCGGTCGTCGGGGTTCTTGGCGAGCACCGTGGCGATCACCGGGTCGAGGTCGGCCAAGTCCGCGCGGCCCAGTGACGGTGGTGGCGTAGACAGGTGCGCACTGATCACAACGGCCGGGCTGGAGTTGTAGTAGGGGGCCACGCCGGTCAGCAGCTGGAAGGCGGTGCAGCCCAGCGCGTACTGGTCGGCCCGGCCGTCGAGAACGTCGCCCCGCAGTTGTTCGGGCGCGCAGTACGCCGTCGTACCCACCAGCATGTTCGTGGCGGTCAGGCCACTGATCTCACCTAGCTCGCGGGAGATCCCGAAATCGGCCAGCAGGATCCGGCGCCGGTGGTCGGACTCGCTCAGCAGGATGTTGGCGGGTTTGATGTCGCGGTGCAGGAGCCCGCGGGAGTGGGCGTAGTCCAGGGCGTCGGCGATGGCCGAAATGATCTGCACGACGTCGGCTCTGGGCATTCCCGATGGATACTTCTCGCGCAGCAGCCGGGCCGCGTCGGTGCCCTCCACGTAGTCCATCGAGATCCACAGCCGCCCCTGGTATTCACCGCGGTCGTGGATGCCGACGATGTGCTCGTTGTACAGGCCCGCCGCCAGGTCGGCCTCCCTGTTGAAGCGCTCGCGGAATTCGTCGTCTGAGGTGAGATCGTGCGGCAGGACCTTCAGGGCGTCGCGGCGGGGCAGCCGCGGGTGCTGCACCAGGTACACCTCGCCCATCCCGCCGGTGCCCAACTTGCGCACTACGGTGTATCCGGCGAACACGTCACCGTCGGCGAGGCCATCCTTTTCAGACATGTGAGCATGGTACTGAGCGCGCGCGAGGGTCGCCGCTTTCGGCGAGAATGGCGGGCGATGGTGACTCAGATGTTGACTCAGATGGTGACTCAGATAGTGACTCAGATAGTGAACCGGACAGTGACTCAATGGTAAAACGTGTGCCCTGGACGGCGGCGGTACCTCTGCTCGCTGTCGCCGTGCTGGTTCTGGGCTCGGGAGGCAAACTGGATCCGTGGCTTGCCGCGGTGGCGGCGGCGATGCTGGTCGGATCGGTGCTGGCCGCCGTCCAGAACGCGGAAGTGGTGGCCGCCAAGGTGGGCGAGCCCTACGGTTCGCTGGTGTTGGCCGCCTCGGTGACCGTGATCGAGGTGGCGCTGATCGTCGAACTGATGGCAGCCGGCGGGCACTCGACGGCGACGCTGGCCCGCGATACCGTGTTCGCCGCGCTGATCATCACCACCAACGGGATCGCCGGGCTGTCGCTGTTGCTCGGCTCACGGCGATACGGCGTCACGTTGTTCAACGCCGAGGGAAGCGGCGCTGCCCTGGCCACGCTGACCACGCTGGCGACGCTGAGCCTGGTGATGCCCACGTTCACCGTCGCCGGACCCGGCGGGGAGTTCTCGCGGGCGCAGCTGACCTTCGCCGCGGTGGCGTCGCTTGCGCTGTATCTGTTGTTCGTATTCACCCAGACCGTTCGGCATCGCGACTTCTTTTTGCCGGTCGCGCAGCGGGACCAGACGGGCCACCTGGATGACGAGAGCCACGCCGACCCGCCGAGCACCCGGGCGGCGCTGGTCAGCTTGGCGCTGCTGATGGTCTCGCTGCTCGCCGTGGTGGGCCTGGCCGAGGAGGAATCCCCGACGGTCGAGCGGGCGGTGACCGCGGCGGGGCTTCCGCCGGCGTTCGTGGGCGTGGTGATCGCCCTGCTGGTGTTGGGGCCGGAGACGCTCGCCGCGGTGCGCGCGGCGCGGCGGGGCCGCATCCAGACGAGCCTGAACCTGGCCTACGGGTCCTCGCTGGCCAGCATCGGGCTCACCATCCCGGCGATCGCCCTGGCATCGAACTGGATCAAGGGTCCGCTGGTGCTCGGCCTCGGCGGCGTGCAGATGGTGCTGCTGGCGCTGACTGTTGTGATCAGCATGCTGACCGTGGTGCCCGGCCGGGCCACCCGCCTGCAGGGCGAACTGCATCTGGTGGTGTTCGCCGCGTACGTGTTCCTGGCGATCAACCCCTGAGTGGCGTGCGCCGCCCGCCCGTGTGCCGGAAGCGCGTTCGCGAGCAGACACAGAATCGCCTCAAATCGCGCCGATTTGGGCGATTCTGCGTCTGCTCGCGGCAAACGGCTACGTGCGGGCGCGCAGCGCCGCCAGCGCCTTGTCGGCGTGGACGTCCATGCTCAACTCGCTGGAGATCACCTCGAGCACCCTACGGTCGGTGCCGATGACGAACGTCGTGCGCTTGACCGGGAGCACCTTGCCGAGCAGGCCGCGCTTGACGCCGAACTGCGACGCCACGGCGCCGTCGGCGTCCGACAGTAGCGGGTAGTCGAACTTGTGCATGTCGACGAACTTGGCCTGCTTGTGCACGGGATCGGTGCTGATGCCGACCCTGCTGGCCCCGGCCGCGGCGAACTCCGCCGCCAGGTCGCGGAAGTGGCAGGCCTCCTTGGTGCAGCCGGGCGTCATCGCCGCCGGGTAGAAGAACAGCACCACGGGTCCGTCGGACAGCAGCGCGCTGAGGGTGCGCTTGGTCCCCGTCTGGTCGGGAAGTGCGAAGTCGGCCACCGTGTCACCAGGTTTCATGCCCGTCAGACTACGCGGGCGGTCCGCCGCGGGCGGTCTGCGAGGATGGTCGGGTGCACGATCACCTCGCCGCGACCACCCCACGAGAGGCGTTCCGTCAGCTCGCGAAGCAACACCGCGTCGTCCCGGTGACCCGCAAGGTGCTCGCCGACAGCGAGACCCCGGTGTCGGCCTACCGCAAACTCGCCGCCGACCGCCCGGGCACGTTCCTGCTGGAATCCGCGGAGAACGGCCGATCCTGGTCGCGGTGGTCGTTCATCGGCGCGGGCGCGCCGTCGGCGCTGACGGTGCGCGACGGCCACGCGGTGTGGTTGGGTGCCGTGCCGCAGGACGCGCCCACCGGGGGCGACCCGTTGCAGGCGCTGCGGGCCACCCTCGACCTGCTGGCGACGGCCGCGCTGCCCGGCCTTCCGCCGCTATCGGGCGGCATGGTCGGCTTCTTCGCCTACGACCTGGTGCGGCGGCTGGAACGGCTGCCCGAACTGGCCGTCGACGACCTGCGCCTACCGGACATGCTGCTGCTGCTGGCCACCGATCTGGCCGCGGTCGACCACCACGAGGGCACGATCACGCTGATCGCCAACGCCGTGAACTGGAACGGCACCGACGGCCACGTCGACGAGGACTACGACGACGCCGTCGCCCGGCTCGATGTGATGACGACGGCACTGAGCCAGCCGCTGCCGTCGACGGTCGCCACGTTCAGCCGGCCCGAGCCCCGGCCCCGGGCGCAGCGCACCGTCGAGGAGTACACGAAGATCGTCGACCATCTCGTCGAGCAGATCGCGGCCGGCGAAGCGTTTCAGGTCGTGCCCTCGCAGCGCTTCGAGATGGACACCGACGTCGACCCGATCGACGTCTACCGGATGCTGCGGGCGACGAACCCCAGCCCCTACATGTACCTGATGCACGTGCCGAACGACGCTGGTGGAACAGCCTTTTCGATCGTCGGATCCAGCCCCGAGGCGCTGGTCACCGTCGCCGACGGCTGGGCGACGACGCATCCGATCGCCGGGACCCGGTGGCGCGGGCACTCCGAGGAGGAGGATCAGCACTTGGAGCAGGACCTACTGGCCGACGAGAAGGAACGCGCCGAGCACCTGATGCTGGTGGACCTGGGCCGCAACGACCTGGGCCGGGTCTGCACACCGGGCACGGTGCGCGTTGAGGACTACAGCCACATCGAGCGCTACAGCCACGTGATGCACCTGGTCTCCACGGTCACCGGGATGCTCGGCGAGGGGCGCACCGCCCTGGACGCGGTGACGGCCTGCTTCCCGGCGGGCACGCTCTCGGGAGCGCCGAAGGTGCGGGCCATGGAACTCATCGAGGAAGTGGAAAAGACGCGCCGAGGTCTCTACGGAGGCGTCGTGGGGTACCTGGACTTCGCCGGCAACGCCGACTTCGCCATCGCGATCCGGACGGCTCTGATGCGCGACGGCACCGCGTATGTGCAGGCCGGCGGCGGGGTGGTGGCCGATTCCAACGGCCCGTATGAATACACCGAGGCGGCCAACAAGGCGCGCGCGGTACTCCACGCCGTCGCGGCAGCCGAGACGCTGGCCGTCCCGCACCCCGGCCCGAATGGCTGATGAGGCGCGTGCCGGCCACCCGGAGCGCACCCGCCGGCTGACCCTCGTCATCGCCCAGGTGCTGCTGGTGGCCGCCGCGGGGGCACTGTGGGCGGCGTCGCGCCTGCCGTGGGTGGTGGTCCGGTCGTTCGACGGCCTCGGACCGCCCAGGGACATGACCTTGTCGGGCGCGTCCTGGTCGACGGCGCTCGTGCCGCTGGCCGTGCTCATGCTCGCGGCGGCCATCGCGCCGCTCGCGGTGCGCGGCTGGCCCCTGCGGCTGCTCGCGGGGCTCCTGGCGCTCGCCGGTCTCGCGGCCGGCTACCTGGGTATCGGCCTGTGGGCACTGCCCGACGTCGCCGCCCGCGGGGCCGACCTGGCGCACGTCCCGTTGACGACGCTGGTGGGTAGCGAGCGGCGGTACGCAGGCGCGAGGCTGGCGATCGGCGCCGCGGCCTGCGCCGTGCTGGCCGCCATCGCGCTCGTGCGATCGGCCCGCATTCCCGCGACGATCAGGCGACGGGTGGGGGCCGCCGACGCGACCCCGGAGGGGCCGGAGACGCCGCAGATGTCGGAGCGAATGATCTGGGATGCGCTCGACGAGGGCCGCGACCCGACCGTCCGGCCCGGTGGACCGGACACCGAGGGGCGGTGACGGGTCTCTCACTGAGGGCCGTTACCCTTCAGGGACGCCGTCGGGAACGCCTGGGTGATCTGGCTGGCGTTGGGGACCGAACGGAAGGAAATTGGGTATGAGTCCGGCTTCGATGCTTGACTCCATCCTCGAGGGAGTTCGTGCCGACATTGCCGCGCGCGAGTCTCGCATCAGCATGTCGGAGATCAAAGCTTTGGCCGCCGCCGCGCCGGCGCCTCGCGACGTCATAGGCGCTCTGCGTGAACCCGGGATCGGTGTCATCGCCGAAGTCAAACGGGCAAGCCCGTCGGCGGGTCAACTGGCGACTATCGCCGACCCGGCGGAACTGGCTCGGGCCTACGAGGAAGGCGGCGCCCGAATCGTCAGCGTGCTGACCGAGGAACGACGTTTCCAGGGTTCGCTCGACGACCTCGACGCGGTGCGCGCCGCGGTGTCGATTCCCGTTCTGCGCAAGGACTTCGTCGTGCAGCCCTATCAGATTCACGAGGCGCGGGCTCACGGGGCGGACATGTTGTTGTTGATCGTCGCCGCGCTGGAGCAGTCGGCGCTGGCATCGATGCTGGACCGCACCGAGTCGCTGGGCATGACGGCTCTGGTCGAGGTGCACACCGAGGAAGAGGCCGACCGCGCACTCCAGGCGGGAGCCCACGTGATCGGCGTCAACGCCCGCGACCTGGCGACGCTGGAGGTGGACCGCGGTTGCTTTGCGCGTATCGCTCCCGGACTGCCCAGCAACGTGATCCGGATCGCCGAGTCCGGAGTGCGGGGTACCGCCGACCTGTTGGCCTATGCCGGTGCGGGAGCCGACGCCGTCCTGGTGGGGGAGGGACTGGTCAAGAGCGGCGATCCGCGCGCGGCCGTCGCCGACCTGGTGACCGCCGGCACCCATCCGTCCTGTCCGAAACCGGCGCGGTAGCCGCCCTCCAGCGAGACGTTGAACCCGATGAGCCCCAAGCGCGTTGAGCTATGGTGATGGAAGACCTGCTCAGGCCGAATCTTCCGCGTATGAGTGCGGCCATCTCTGAACCCACCCTCCACGGTCCCGACGTGGGCGGACACTTCGGTATGTACGGCGGCCGCTTCGTCGCGGAGGCGTTGATGGCCGTCATCGAAGAGGTGACTGCCGCGTACGAGAAGGAACGCGTCAGCCAGGACTTCCTGGACGCCCTCGATGATCTGCAAGCCCACTACACCGGGCGCCCGTCGCCGCTGTACGAGGCCACTCGACTCGGCGAACACGCCGGCGGGGCGCGGATTTTCCTCAAGCGGGAAGACCTGAACCACACCGGGTCTCACAAGATCAACAACGTGCTCGGGCAGGCGTTGCTCGCCCGGCGAATGGGTAAGACCCGGGTAATCGCGGAGACCGGTGCCGGTCAGCACGGCGTGGCGACGGCCACCGCGTGCGCGCTGCTCGGCCTGGACTGCGTGATTTACATGGGTGCCGTCGACACCGCGCGCCAGGCGCTGAACGTGGCCCGGATGCGGCTGCTCGGAGCCGAGGTCGTCGCCGTCGAATCCGGCTCGAAGACGCTCAAGGACGCCATCAACGACGCATTTCGCGACTGGGTGACCAACGCCGACAGCACCTACTACTGCTTTGGCACCGCGGCAGGCCCACACCCCTTCCCGATGATGGTGCGCGACTTTCAGCGGATCATCGGGCTCGAGACGCGGGCGCAAATCCAACAGCAGACGGGCCGGCTGCCCGACGCGGTCACGGCCTGCGTCGGCGGCGGTTCCAACGCCATCGGAATCTTCCACGCGTTCATCGACGATCCCGGCGTGCGGCTGATCGGGTTCGAGGCAGCCGGCGACGGCGTCGAGACCGGACGGCACGCGGCGGCACTTTCCGGGGGTTCCCCTGGGGCTTTCCAGGGGTCGTACTCCTACATGCTGCAGGACGCGGACGGGCAGACCGTTGAATCCCATTCCATCTCAGCGGGTTTGGATTATCCGGGGGTGGGCCCCGAGCACGCGTGGCTGAAGGAGACCGGGCGCGCCCAGTACCGGCCCATCACCGATTCCGAGGCGATGGAGGCGTTTCGCCTGCTGAGCCGTACCGAGGGCATCATCCCGGCCATTGAGACAGCGCACGCCATCGCCGGGGTCGTCAGGCTCGGACCCGAATTGATCGAGCAACTGGGCCCGGGCGCGATCATCGTGGTGAATCTTTCGGGTCGCGGTGACAAGGATGTCGAGACCGCCGCGCAATGGTTCGGGATCATGTCGCCCGGCGGGGGCAACTGATGACGGTCGACCAGGCCAGGCCGAGCAGGCTGGGCCCCGTCTTCGAGTCGTGCCGCACGCAGGGCCGCGCCGCGCTGATCGGGTACCTACCCACCGGCTACCCGGACGTCGCAACCTCGGTGGCGGCCATGGTCACGCTGGTCGAATCCGGCTGCGACATCGTCGAGGTCGGGGTCCCGTACTCCGACCCAGGCATGGACGGCCCCACCATCGCCACGGCCACCGAGATCGCCCTGCAGGGGGGAGTGCGGGTGCGCGACACGCTGGCCGCCGTCGAGGCGATCAGCTCGGCCGGTGGTCGCGCTGTGGTGATGACGTATTGGAACCCGGTGCTGCACTACGGGGTTGATGCGTTCGCACGAGACCTGGCGGCAGCCGGCGGGCAGGGCCTGATTACCCCGGATCTGATTCCCGACGAAGCGGCCCAGTGGACGGCGGCGTCCGGGGAGCACGGGTTGGATCGCATATTCTTGGTGGCGCCGTCGTCGACCGAGCAGAGGCTGGCGATGACCGTGGAGACGTCGCGTGGGTTCGTCTACGCGGCATCGACCATGGGGGTGACGGGGGCGCGTGACGCGGTGTCGAACGCCGCGCCCGAATTGGTTGCCCGGGTGCGCGGGTTGTCCGACATACCCATCGGCGTCGGCCTGGGCGTCCGCTCGCGCGAGCAGGCCGCGCAGATCGCGGGCTACGCCGACGGCGTGATCGTCGGTTCGGCGCTGGTGTCGGCGCTCGGCAGCGACGGCCTGGCCGCAGTGCGGGCCCTCACCGAGGAACTTGCTGACGGGGTGCGCGACGCGTCTTCCGCCTCATGAGGATGGCGCCCACGTACTTCCCCAGCCCGTCGCAAGGTGTGTGGCACCTCGGCCCTGTGCCGATCCGGGCTTACGCGCTGTGCATCATCGTCGGCATCATCGCCGCGCTGCTGATCGGTGACCGGCGTTGGGTGGCCCGCGGCGGCCAACACGGCGTCGTCTACGACGTCGCGGTATGGGCGGTGCCGTTCGGACTCATCGGCGGCAGGCTCTATCACCTGGCCACCGATTGGCGCACCTATTGGGGCCCGGGCGGGGCCGGGTCCATGGCGGCGATGCGCATCTGGGACGGCGGTCTGGGCATCTGGGGCGCGGTGGCCCTCGGTGGCGTCGGCGCGTGGATCGCCTGCCGCCGACGCGGGATCCCGCTGCCGGCGTTCGGCGATGCCGTCGCACCGGGAATCGTGCTGGCGCAGGCCATCGGCCGGCTCGGTAACTACTTCAACCAGGAGCTCTACGGCCGGGACACGACGCTGCCGTGGGGGCTGGAGATTTTCTACCGGCGCGACCCGTCGGGATACGTCGATCCGCATTCGCTGGAGGGCATCTCGACGGGGCAAGTCGCGTATGTGGTGCAGCCGACGTTCCTCTACGAATTGATCTGGAACGTTGTAGTTTTTGTCGTGCTGATCCTTGTGGACCGTCGCTTCACCCTCGGGCACGGGCGATTGTTCGCTCTCTATGTTGCCGGGTACTGCATCGGGCGGTTCGGCGTCGAGTTGCTGCGCGATGACACGGCCACCCACATCGCCGGCATCCGGATCAACTCCTTTACCGCCACGTTTGTGTTCATCGGGGCGGTGGTGTACTTCATGGCGGCGCCCAAGGGCCGCGACGATCCAGCGAGCCTGCGCGGACGCGATGACGTCGCCGAGGACCCGGCCGGGCTGGCTGAACCGGCTGAGCCCGCCGAGTCGATGGAGCCGGCCCAGGAGCTGGTGGCGGAGCCCGAGGTCGCCGAGCCGGAAGCCGAGGCAGAGCCGGAAGCCGAGGCAGAGCCGGAAGCCGAGGAAGCTGAGGAAGCGGAGGCCGTCGAAGAGCCGGAGCCCGGCGAACCGCTGGCTGAGGCCGACAAGCCGGAACTCTGGGAGCAGGAGCCTGAGGTTGCCCAGCCGGAGCCTGACGAACCTGAGGCCGACCCGCCGCACGCCGAGGAACCCGAGGCCGAGGTAGCCGAGGAGCCGTCTGAACCCGAGTCCGAGGTTTCCCAGCCGGAAACCGACACCGAAGCCGTCGACGAATCCGGAGAAACGGCTGGCGACGAGAACGAGCCCCGGAGCCGATGGGCCTTCCGCCGCAGGAACCGGCGATAGCCGCGCACCCCGAGCTAGGTTGTACCGCCGAGATTGCCGTGAGGGCTGCGCGGACGGCCCCGATCACGACCATGGCGGCAATCTCGTCGCCGAGCGGCCAATCTGTCATGCTGGCGCTGTGACCGAACCGCCGTGGGGCGATCCCGCGAATCCCGGCGCCCCGCCACCGCCGCCGCCGCCACCGTATCCGGCCGGGTACCCATCGCCGGCGTATGAGCCTGGGTACCCACCGCAGTATCCGCAGTATCCGCAGTATCCGATGCCCGGGCACTATTACGACCCGGCCGCCCCGTTCGGTCGCCATCCCGTGACGGGGCAGCCGCTGTCCGACAAGTCAAAGACCACCGCGGGCCTTCTGCAGTTACTGAGCCTCATCGGAATCGGCGGCGTCGGCCGCATGTACATGGGCGATGTCGGTGTGGGTGTCGCTCAACTGCTCGTCGGCTGGTTCACCTGCGGGATCGGTCTGATCTGGAGCATCATCGACGCGATCCTCATCTTGACCGGCAGCGCCCCTGACCGCCACGGCCGGCCGCTCCGCGAGTGAACGCCCGGTATACGGCGGCGGGTGCGGGCGCGCTGCTGGCCGCCGTCACCGACGTCGGTTTCCCCTTGCTGCCGACCGGCACCGGCTAGCGAAGCCGTCGTGGCCATGCGCGACTATGCTGAGAAGTCGT
Organism: uncultured Mycobacteriaceae bacterium; assembly: GCA_903927745.1. Taxonomy (GTDB): domain Bacteria; phylum Actinomycetota; class Actinomycetes; order Mycobacteriales; family Mycobacteriaceae; genus Mycobacterium. The sequence goes on along the minus strand of CAIYOH010000158.1, from coordinate 2,735 downwards.
GAGTCGACGCGGGAAGATCGTCTGTACCCTCGGCCCGGCAACAAACACCGACGAGCTCATTCTGGCGCTGGTGGAGGCCGGAATGGACGTCGCTCGAATGAACTTCAGCCACGGCGAGCACGCCGATCACAAGGCTTCCTACGATCGGGTGCGGGCCGCGTCCGACATCACCGGCCGTGCGGTCGGGGTTCTCGCCGACCTGCAGGGTCCGAAGATCAGGCTGGGGCGTTTCGCCGCCGGACCGACGTACTGGGCCGACGGTGACACGGTGCGGATCACCGTCGCCGAGTGCGACGGCACCCACGGCCGAGTGTCCACCACCTACAAGAGGTTGGCCACCGACGCCGCTGTCGGCGACCGGGTGCTGATCGATGACGGCAAGGTCGGCCTGGTGGTCGACGCGATCGACGGCGACGACGTCGTCTGCACCGTCACCGAGGGCGGACCGGTCAGCAACAACAAGGGCATCTCGCTACCCGGGATGAATGTGTCCGCGCCTGCCCTGTCGGACAAGGACATTGAGGATCTCACCTTCGCCCTCGGGTTGGGCGTCGACTTGGTGGCGTTGTCGTTCGTGCGCTCGCCGTCGGACGTCGACCTTGTGCGTGAGGTGATGGATCGGGCCGGACGGCGGGTTCCGGTGATCGCCAAGTTGGAGAAGCCTGAAGCGGTCGACAACCTGGAAGCGATCGTGCAGGCGTTCGACGGCATCATGGTGGCGCGCGGCGACCTCGGAGTCGAGTTGCCTCTCGAAGACGTTCCGCTGGTGCAGAAGCGTGCGATCCAGATCGCAAGGGAGAACGCGAAACCCGTCATCGTCGCAACGCAGATGCTCGATTCGATGATCGAGAACTCGCGGCCGACCCGGGCCGAGGCCTCCGACGTCGCCAACGCAGTGCTCGACGGCGCCGACGCGCTGATGCTGTCGGGGGAGACATCGGTGGGCAAGTACCCGCTGGCGGCCGTCGAGACGATGTCGCGGATCGTGTGCGCGGTGGAGGAGAAGTCCACGGCCGCGCCGCCGCTGACGCACGTTCCCCGCACCAAAGGTGGGGTGATCTCCTACGCCGCGCGCGACATCGGCGAACGACTCGGCGCCAGGGCCCTGGTTGCGTTCACCCAGTCGGGCGACACCGTGCGGCGGTTGGCCCGCCTGCACACCCCGTTGCCGTTGCTCGCCTTCACCGCGTTGCCCGAGGTGCGCAGCCAGCTCGCCCTGACGTGGGGCACCGAGACGTTCATCGTGCCGATGATCGACTCCACCGACAACATGATCCGGCAGGTCGACAGGTCGCTGATCGAACTCGGCCGCTACCGGCGCGGTGAACTGGTGGTGATCGTCGCCGGCGCGCCACCCGGCACAATAGGGTCGACCAACGTGATTCACGTGCACCGGATCGGGGAGGAAGACGTCTAGCGTGCCGTCTGATTTCGAGGAACTGCTGACGATACTCGACCTGAATCGGGTCGGTGACGACCGCTTCATCGGGTGCCATCCCAGCAAGAACCCGATGCGGACCTATGGCGGTCAGCTCGTGGCGCAGTCGTTCGTGGCCGCTACCCGCAGCCTGGTCCGCGCCGACTTACCGCCGAGCGCCATCTCGGTGCACTTCATCAACGGCGGCGACACGGGCAAGGACATCGAATTCCGGGTGACGCGGCTACGGGACGAACTGCGGTTCGCCAACCGCCGGGTCGACGCCGTGCAGGACGGTGTGGTGTTGTCCTCGGCGCTGATCTCCTACATGACCGGTGGCCGCGGCCTGGAGCACGGAATCGAGGCGCCGCGGGTGGGCCCGCCCGACGCGCAGCCAACGATGCCCGAGTTGCTGGTGGGCTACGAGAAGATCGTTCCGCACTTCGTCAACGCGCTGCAGCCGATCGACTGGCGCTACACCAACGACCCGGCCTGGGTGATGCGTAAGAAGGGGGAGAGGCTCGACTACAACCGGGTGTGGATGAAAGTGCGCGGGGTGCTGCCCGACGATCCGGTGCTGCACACCGCGGCCATGCTGCACTCCTCGGACACCACGGTGCTGGATTCGATCATCACCACCCATGGGCTGTCGTGGGGTTTCGACCGTATCTTCGCCGCGTCGTCCAACCATTCGGTGTGGTTCCACCGCCAGGTCGACTTCAACGACTGGGTGTTGTACTCGACGTCGTCGCCGGCGGCCGCTGATTCTCGCGGGCTGGGGGCCGGGCACTTCTTCGACCCGGCCGGTCAGGTGATCGCCACCGTGGTGCAGGAGGGCGTGGTGTTGCACTTCCCGTCCTCCACCGGTTAGACGGGGACTCAGACGCGGGCGGTGTGCTGCTCTTCGGTGAGGACGTCGCCGGATTCCTCGTCCGCTCTACCGGCTGGTGTGCGGCCGACCAGGTACCACGTGCGCATAGGGCCTTTTCCCTTGACGTCGATCCGTCCGCGCTCCTGCAGCACGAACTCGTCCCGCAGGCGCTCGTACATCTCCTCGGGCACCTGAATCCGTCCCACCGAGTCGGTGGATTCCATGCGGGACGCGACGTTGACCGCATCGCCCCACACGTCGTAGAAGAAGCGGCGGGAACCCACGACGCCCGCAACCACCGGGCCGGTGGCCATACCCACCCGCATCGGAACCGGGTTGCCGTGCGGATCTGTCAACCCGGCGACGGCCTCGGTCATGTCGAGCGCGAACTGTGCGAGTGCCGGGGCATGGTCGGGCCGCGGGCGCGGAACTCCGCTAACCACCATG
>CAIYOH010000157.1 GCA_903927745.1 uncultured Mycobacteriaceae bacterium | reverse complement strand
TTGCGCACCATGAACTCTTTGAGGATGTCGTTCTGGATGGTGCCGGCCAGCTTCTCCGGCGGCACCCCCTGCTCCTCGGCGGCCACCACGTACAGCGCCAGGATCGGCAGGACGGCACCGTTCATCGTCATCGACACACTCACCGATGACAGATCGATCCCGTCGAACAGCTCCCGCATGTCCAGGATGGAATCGATTGCCACACCGGCCATCCCGACATCGCCCTGCACGCGCGGATGGTCGGAGTCGTAGCCGCGGTGCGTGGCCAGGTCGAACGCCACCGACAGGCCCTTCTGGCCGGCAGCGAGGTTGCGGCGGTAGAATGCGTTGGAGTCCGCGGCGGTGGAGAACCCGGCGTATTGGCGAATCGTCCACGGCTGGTTCACATACATCGTCGGATACGGGCCGCGTAGGAACGGCGGCTCGCCGGGAAAGCTGTCCAGCGGATAGCCGTCGGCCCGCGCGGCGGCGCGGTTGGCGGCGACGTATACCCCCTTGACGTCGATGCCCTCGGGCGTATGCCAGGCGGCAGCCACCGGCTGTTCCACGGCGGCCCCGGTGGGTGGCTGGACTTGGCGATCGCCGTGCAGCGGAACGTTCGCGAAGTTGCCGATCACGGGTGTGGTGGTCGTCATGATGGCTACGCTCCCAACCGGGTGAGCAGATCCGACATCGCTTCGACGGCATTGATTTTCGTAGTCAGGAATTCGTCCGGCCGATGCGCGGAGTCGGCCACCGCTTTCTCGGGCCCGGCGAGGTAGACCCGCTCGATGCCGGCGTTGCGGGCCGCCTGCACGACGGCCGCGGCCTCGGCAGCGTAGCGCTTGTCGGTACCGCAGATGACCGCCACGGCCGACCCACCCGCCTCGCTCACGGCAGCGGCGACGCCCTCGAACTCAACCTGCCCGGGGTTGACGGCCTCGATGCCGCCCGAGGCCAGCAGGTTGGAGGCGAACGTCGTGCGGATGTTGTGCTCGGCCAGCGGGCCCAGCGGCAGCAGCAGCACCCGCGGCCGCGCCCCGGTGCGGGCCAGGTGGGCGTCCGATCGGGCGCGCAGCGCCTCGAACTGCGCCGCGTAGCGGGTGATCGTCGGCACCGAATCCGTCTGCGGCAGAGCAGGTTCAGCCAGATTGGGGAACTCGTTAACGCCGGTGATCGCAGTACGGCGATGCGCGATGTCGTCGGCGCGCTGTGAAGCGATCACGGCGATCTGATCGGCGATCACGTCGAGGGCGTCGATGAAACCGCCCCGGGCCTCGATCTCCTGGAAGTGCTCCCACGCCTGCCGGGCCAGCTGCTCGGTGAGGTCCTCGACGAACCACGACCCGCCGGCCGGGTCCAGCACGCGGCCCACGTGCGACTCCTCGAGCAGCAGCAGCTGGGTGTTGCGGGCGATGCGGCGGGCGAAGGCGGGCGACACGTCCGGCATGCCGCCGGGGATGGCGACGTCGAATGGGCGCACCAGCACGCTGTCGGCGCCGCCGACGCCCGCGCCGAACGCGGCGAGCGTGCCGCGCACCATGTTCACCCACGGGTCGCGCTGGGTCATCATCGGCAGCGATGTCT
>CAIYOH010000156.1 GCA_903927745.1 uncultured Mycobacteriaceae bacterium | reverse complement strand
TAATGAATGAATCGAGTGATAAATGAGTCCGACGCCACCACAGGGCTTCCTCGGCTCTGAGGCCGGCGGTCCACCGCCTCGCCTCCCCGTCGCATCGGTCCTATTAAAACGTCACAGTGACGAATTGACCTATTGCGGCGGGTGCGGACCCAGACCACACCGATCGCGATTCTTGCCGAGACTCTCGGGTACAACCCTCAGACTTTGGAGGCACATGCACGATCATCCGCGGCAACCTACGGGCGTTTCATCGCCACGCGGTTGGACTAGCGCGGATCAGAGGGCAGGGCCAGTTGTTGGTTGTGCTACCGCGGCGACGACTTCTGCCCGACTGCACGCTCCAAATCGGACAAGGAATCCTCGAGGTGCACCAGTAGTCGCTGCAGATGCGGCACGCTGCTTCGGCAACCAATGATGCCGAAGTCGATGCGGTCAGCGGTGTTGGTCAGCGTGATGTTGAGGGCCTGACCGTCGAGGACGATCGACATCGGATAGTTGCCGACGAGTTCGGCACCGCCCCAGTAGAGCCGCTCCCGGTCTCCCGGCACGTTGGAGATGACGATGTTGAACGGCGGCCGCGCGGTCGTCTTCAGAACCGGAATCAGTTCCAGCATCATCGGCATGGAGTTGTACGCCGACAGCGCCATCTGCTGGACCTCCGGCAGGGACTTGAACACCTCCTTGTTGTCGTTCATGGAGGCATTGACCACTCTCAAACGTTCGGCTGGATCCGACAAGTCGGTGCCGAGATTGGCCAGCAGCGATCCCACCTCGTTACCGCCGCTCGACTCGCCCTCGCGCAGGCTCACCGGAACCATCGCGATCAGCGGCTTGTCCGGCAGAGCATTCTGCTCGATCAGATATGCGCGCAGTGCGCCGCCGCACACGGCCAGCACCACATCGTTGATGGTGACACCGGCCGCCTTCTTGATCGCCCGGAAACGCTCGAACGACCAGGTCTGGGCCGCGAACCGGCGGGCACCTCCGATCGGCACGTTGAACATCGTCCTGGGCGCTTCGAACGGCGAAGTCAGTTGCTGCTTGAGGATTCCCTTGGCGATGTTGTAGCTACCGGGGCCAAGGCCCGCAATGGATTCGGCGCCCTTCTTCACAATGTCGAGAAGCGACTTCTTCGGCGCAGGTTCGTGCGGAGCCCAATACGCCCGCCCGTCAAGGTCATCCGGGTCGGTGGACAGCGCCCGGCGCAGTGACAGAATCTGACTGACTCCATCCATCAGGGCATGGTGGGTCTTGGCGTAGACCGCGAAGCGGCCGTCGTCTAGGCCTTCGACCAGATGCATCTCCCACAGCGGCCGGTGCCGGTCCAGTAGCGTGGAGTGCAGCCGTGAGGTGAGCTCCAGGAGTTGGCGGGGCTGGCCAGGGTGGGGCAGCGCTGAGTGGCGCAGGTGGTATTCGAGGTCGAGGTCGGGGTCTATCGCCCAGGTGAGTTGCGAGATCCCGCCCATCACCTCGCGGGGATGCTTACGGAAGGTCGGATCGGCGTCGGTCTTGGTGAGTAGTTTCTCGTAGAGCTGACTGACGAATTCCGGGCCGGCTCCAGCCGGCTGCTTGTACACGTGTAGTCCGCCCACGTGCATCGGGTGCTCGCGCGACTCGCCCGACAGGAACATGCCGTCGAACGGCGAGATGAGTTCCATGTTCTGCCTCCGGGCGCCTGGTGTCTGACTGGTTAGGAGATTACAGCAAGCCCAGCTCTCAATAGGGCCCGAAATTGAAAAGCACCGAACGACTTTCGCCCGAACACGACCGGCAGGGCAGCGGATCGACTGGCTCGGGGTGGTAGACGGCTGCGCCAACCCACTTTCGCCGGTCGCCGACCGTGCTGCCGACGGCCATGTCGGGGGGACGTCATCGTTGCGGCTAGGAGATGGTCAGGCCACCGTCGACGACGATGGTCTGACCGGTGACGTATCCACCGGCGGCCGACGCCAGCCAGACGGCGGTCGCGGCCAGTTCAGCCGGATCGCCCAGCCGCCCCAGAAAGATCCGCGGCAATACGGTTTCGAAGTAGCCCGGCTCGTACCCGTCGGTCATCTCGCTCTTGAAGAATCCCGGCGCCAGTCCGTTCACCCGAATCCCCTTGCGGGAGCTCCACTGCTGAGCCAGGTCGCGGGTCAAACCCATGATGCCGGCCTTGGAGGCGCTGTACGCGGCCTGCGGAAGGCCGCCGGTGACTATGCCCAGGATGCTGGCGATGTTGACGATCGCACTGCCGGGTTGCATCACCCGCCCGCACGCCTGCGCCATCCAGTATGAACCGTTGAGGTTGACGTCGATGACTTTCCGGAATTCCTCGGGAGTCTCCCGGGTGGCAGGCACTGCGGTAGCAACACCGGCGTTGTTGATCAATACATCGACGCGGCCGAACGCGGCCATCGCGGCGTCGACGAGTTGTTGGCACTGGTCAGGATCGGCCACGTCGGTCCTGTGGGTGTGCGCCCGACGGCCGGCCTGCTCGACCAGGGCGGCGTTCTGCGCCAGTTGTTCCACCCGGCGCGCGCCCAGCACCAGATCGGCGCCGGCCTCGGCGAACGCCTTAGCGAAGGCGACGCCCAGTCCGGAGGAGGCGCCGGTGACGATGACGACCTTGTCGTCAAGACGGAATGAGTCGAGCACTGTCATTTAGGAATCCTCAGCAACTGGCGGGAGATGGCGTACTTGTGTACCTCGGTGGACCCGTCGTACAGGCGGAACGCACGCATGTCGGTGTGAAGATCATCCCGACCGGGGTTTCGTCGGAGATGCCGGCGGTGGGATTGGTTCCATGTTCTGCCCCCGGGCGCCTGGCGTCGCACTGAGCAGTCAATTACAGCAAGCCCAATTCTCAGTAGGGCCCGAAATCCAAAAGCACCGCGCGACTTTCGCCCGAATACGACCGGTACGTCGCTCAGGTGCACTGACTTGAATTTCGATTTCCGGGCATGAGGGCGTGGCCGCGTCACTAAAGTATGGCAGATGAGCTTCAATCTGTCCACGATTTTCAAGACCGTCGCGGCCACCGTGCCTGATCAAGAGGCCATCGTCTGGTGCAACAAGCGGTATACGTACGCCGAAGCGGACGCCCGCATCGAAGGTGTAGCCCACTACCTCGTCGAACGAGGCCTGGGCTGCCATACCGAACGCGACGCCTTGGAGAACCACCAGTCAGGGCAGGATCACCTGGGGCTCTATATGCGCAACGGCAACGAACACCTCGAGGCGATGATCGCTGCCTATCGCGCGCGGGTAGCGCCGTTCAACATCAACTTCCGCTATGTCGAGCAGGAACTGATCTACCTACTGACCGATGCCAATGCCCGCGCGTTGATGTATTCGGGCGAGTTCGCCCCACAAGTGCAGTCCATCCGAGACCGGTTGCCCAACCTGGAGGTCCTCATCCAGGTCGACGACGGCTCCGGCAACCCACTGCTGCCGGGCGCGGTGGACTACGAATCCATCATCGGCACAGCCGAACCCGCGGGCGGCATGCCCACGCCCAGCCCCGACGACGTCTATCTCCTCTACACCGGAGGCACCACCGGCATGCCGAAGGGCGTGCTGTGGCGGCAGCACGACATCTTCATCTCAGCGATGGGCGGCCGGCCAGTCGGTTCCGACAAGGACATGGAGTCCTACGACGAACTGGTTGCGCAGGTTAAAGAAGCCAAGGGTTCACGCTCTGTGGCGCTGATTCCCCCTCTGATGCATGGCGCTGCGCAATGGGGGGCATTCAACTTCATCAGCATGGGCGGCTTGATCGCCATCCCCGACGACGTGGTCCGGTTCGACGCCGACGCCGTTCTGCGCTTGGTCGAACGCGAGCGGATATACGCCCTTCCCGTGGTGGGCGACGTCATGGTCCGACCGCTGCTCGACGCGATCGACAAGGGCGACTACGACCTGTCCTCGCTGTTCGGTTTCAGCAACGGCGGCGCCCCCCTGTCTCCGACCGTGCGCGAACGGCTTTTGGAGGCGCTTCCGCATATATTGATACTCGACTCCGTCGGCTCCTCGGAGTCCGGCGTCCTCTTGGCGACGGTCTCATCCAAAGACCTTGCCGCGCCGACGGACACCGCCACCTTCACTCCGGAAGAGGGCACGGGGGTGGTCTCCACCGACTGCACGACAGCGTTGAAGCCCGGCGACGGCGAAGGCTGGCTGGCGCGGCGGGGTTATGCGCCGCTGGGGTATCTCGGCGACGCCGACAAGACCGCGCGTACCTTCCCCACGATCGACGGCGCGCGCTGGTCGATCCCCGGTGACCGTGCCAGTTTCCTGGCCGACGGCCGGATCCAACTGCTGGGCCGGGACTCGGTGACCATCAACTCCGGCGGGGAGAAGATCTTCGCCGAGGAAGTCGAGCGTGCGGTCGCGAGTCACCCGGCCGTCTATGACGTGGTGGTGGCGGGGCGGCCCTCGGAACGTTGGGGCAACGAAGTCGTCGCGATCGTGCAGTTCGTCGAGGGAAAGTCGGCCACCGACGACGAACTCGCTGAAGCGTGCGCCGCATACATTGCCAAGTACAAGATCCCGAAGGCCTTCATCCGGGTCGACAAAGTACTGCGCTCCCCCTCTGGCAAGGCCGATTACCGATGGGCCAAGGCCGTCGCGACCGAGGGCGCTGTCCCGGCTTAGCACTGCGTGGAAGTCGCGGTGCAGAAGCTAACATCTGACGCCCCGCAGCGAGCGTAGGACAATGTTGACTCACCCGGTTCGCGGATCGGGTCATGACTCCCGCAGCGTTTCGGCCTAGGCGGTCGATGCCGGCCAAGACGATGCCGTCACGGGGCAGCCCGATTCAAAAGTTGATTTGTGGGGACACAGCGCTCGCAATCGTGGCGATCGCACGGCGGTCCCGGTCGTCAAGCGAACCGTGGGCGTATGACTTGATTGCGGTTTCAATTGCCGCCGCGGCGCATTCGGCAGCACTCCCCGATGCCGACATGGGCTCCAACACCGGAATCTGTGCGCCGAGTTGATCCAGCTCGATCAGCTCGGCGTCGATCTCGATTTTCTGAACCTGGCTGCGCAGCCGCGCGGTGATGTCGTTGGGCGCGGGCGCAGGGCCGGTCTTGAGGCGCTGCCGCACCGCACGCAGCGGGCGCACAACCTCGTGGTGCCATGCGTCCACGCGGCCTCGGGCGGCCTCGAGGTCAGACACCGTCAGCGTCTCGCGTCGCACCGCACCCACGAAGGCCGCGAACAAGACCATCGGCACATTCAGGTCGTGTCGGTTCTGCAGATCCAGGCATGCCTCTGGTACGCCGTCGCGCGCGTAGAGCGCCAGCGCAAATCGCTTGACGGACCCGGGGCCGTCGGCTTGTGAGCTTATCGACCCTCCCAGCGGCGATACAACTCGTGGGAAATCCCGAACTGGTCAAGAAGCTTGCCCACGGTCTGGTTGAGCAGATCCTCGATCGTTTGGGGCTGATGGTAGAAAGCCGGGGCCGGCGGCATGATCGTCGCTCCGGCGAGTGTGAGGGTCTCCATGTTGCGAATATGGATGAGGCTCAACGGGGTTTCTCGCGGAACCACCACCAGCCTGCGCCGCTCCTTGAGACACACATCCGCAGCGCGGGTCAACAGGTCAGTGACGGTGCCGGTCGCCATCGTGGCCAAGGTCTTCATCGAGCACGGCACCACCGCCATGCCCATGGTGCGAAACGATCCCGAGGAGATCGCGGCACCGAAATCCTCAGGGTCGTAGAACACGTCGGCCAGAGCCTCGAAATCGACTCGGCTCGAACCCATTTCGAATTCGATCGTTTTCTCGGCACCCTTCGAGACGACGAGGTGGGTCTCGACTTCGGGATGGTTGCGCAGAGCCTTCAGCGTGGCCCAAGCAAGGTGCGGGGCGCTGGAGCCGCTGACACCGATGATCAAACGTTGCCGTTGCATCGCCCCTGCAGTCTCAGGACTTCTCGACGTAGGACTTCAGACGTTGCAGGGTTGCACCCCAGTAGGTGTTGCAGTACGCCAGATGCGGGTCGTCGCTGGCCCAGTCGCCGTCAGTCAACGCGACTTCGGTACGGCCGTCGGGCAGATCAGCGAGAACGACGGTCAACGTCTTACCGACGGTATTGCCCGGCCCCTCGACTGCCGTCCGCACGATCGACACGTCAGGGTTGACTTCGTCGATCCGCCAGCCGAACGTCAGTCCCGGCTTCGGTGTCCACGTCAACGTTTTTCCGGGGGAAATCTCGCCCGCCATCGTTCCCTCGTGCCACTTGCGCTGCTGTTCGATGTCCGCCATTGCGGCGTACACCGCCGATCGGGGTGCAGAGATCGCGATGGCGTGTCGAAGAGTCGTCATGAATTGGCTCCTTGGTCTGTGCGTTGGAAGTCAAGGCAGTCGGGAGTTACTTAGGCTCAATCACGATGCCGTCGTCGTAATAGGACACCTCGGTGCGAATCTTCTCGTAATCCTTGCCGGTCTCGAGGTACTGCCCCTTGACAGCGCGATCGGCAGCCGTGGCCCATCGTTCGGGCCAGTACCCGAGCCCGTATCCGTGCCAGGGCTTGTGCGGTGTCAGCTTCCCCAGTTTCAGTTCGTCTTCCCAAATCTTCTTGGCGTTCTCCATGAACTCCTTGGTCGGCAGCGCCACCGGCGGGTAGGCCCAGTTCCGGGTGGCGTCGACCATGATTTGTGAACCACCCAGGCCGTCGGGGTAGGTGCGATCGGTGAACGACGCTTCGACAGGTGCGCCGGAGGGGTCCAGGTCGGTGTTGCGGCCGCGCTGGATCTGGACGTCTTTGTGAGGCTGCACCCGCCAGGACAGCGCCCACAGGACACTGTCGAGGTCATTGCCGTCGATATCGTCATCGACACCGACCACCCATTTGAACGCGGCCGCCGCCCGCGTGGAGGCTGCCGCCCGCAAGGCGTTCCACACCTCCCCGGCAACCGGATTGTGGAACGCGACCACCACGAAGTTCGACGCTCCCCCCATCTCGTGGATGCTGACCTTGCGCATGTTCGGCGACTTGAGCCGCAGTTCTTCCTCCAGGAACCCTTCAAAGCCGAACTTGCGCAAGCAGGAACTCTCGCTCGGCGGCATCTCGCTGATGAAGGCCTGCAGGATCGGCTTTGTGCGGTGAGTGATCGCAGTGACTTCGAAGATCATTTGGTAGTCCTCGGCGCCGACGTAGCCCCCGTATTCCCCGAAGGGGCCTTCCATTTCTAAAATGTCGGTGCGGATGCGGCCCTCGATGGCGATCTCGGCTCGCGCGGGAATGAGCAGGTCTACCGTTTCGGCTTGAACGAGTTCCAGCGGTGCACCGTTGAGTGCGCCCGCCGCGTCATATTCGGAGATGTTCAGTTTGTTGACAGCGCACAGTGACAGCGACGGCGGCGGCGCCAGGATGAGCACGGCTTCCAACGGTTTTCCGAGTCGGCGGGCTTTCTCCCAGTAGCCGCGCTCGTCCTGACCGGACATCATCAGCACGCCCGTGCGATCAGCCGCCTTCAGCATGACCCGATAGGTTCCGGCGTTGTAGATGCCGGTTTCGGGATCCTTGGCGATCCAGATCGGAGCGCTGAAGTAGGCCGAGGAATCGGTGCCCGGATTGACTACGGGCACGGGGAACTGGTCGATACCACCGCTGGCGAGAAGGTCGTCGCCTTTGATGATGTTTTCCTTCACCGGAGCGTCCGCGGCCGCGACCGTCACCGGGGGGATCGGATTCTGCTGAGCCTCCAGCCACTTCGCGGCAATCTGATCCGGGGAGTCGACCCCCATGGCCGCGGCGTAGACCTGCGGTGAGGCGCCCACGATGGAAACCGCCATCTGGGCGTCGAAGCTGCGGTCACGCGAATCGGTGAGGCTCTCAAAAAGCCAACCGGTTCGCTGATCGGCGTCCAGGCCGCGGAATTGCCAGCGCACCAGCGGCATCACCTCGGTGTCTTTGTTGGTCGTGCGCGACACCCGTCGCAACAGGCCGCGATGCTCAAGCTCATCCAGATACTCACGAACGTCCCGGTACTTCGGACCGGGTGCGGATGAGGGCGTCATGGAGCGTGCCTTTCATAGACCACGGGTGGCCGGGTTTGATCTGTCGGGTGGATCGTATATCGGGCCACTTAGCGGGAGAAGGGTTATAACCTAGTCTGCGCAGCCCACGATTCACCGCGCAGGCGATCCCCTAGAGCTGGGTCGCCCAGATCACCGGCGCCGCCCCTCCTCGTTGCCCATCGGGGGCGGGACATTGGAGCACGTCAGCACGGCCACGCAGGCAGGTCGAATCTTCTTCCCAGCGCTCAACGCGCGGGTTCCATGGCCGTCATCGCGCTCCAGCTAGCTCGGTCGCGGTGCGAACAGGTAACACCTGACGACGGGTGAAACCAGAAAGGTAAGCGATCAAGTCTTCCTGGCGAAGTTTGGCGAGATTGCCGCCAGCAAGTCGCACCTCGTTAACAC
>CAIYOH010000155.1 GCA_903927745.1 uncultured Mycobacteriaceae bacterium | reverse complement strand
GGTAGAGATGGCGTTATTCCGATAGTCTTCACCGTGGAGGTATCGGGTCACGTGCCCAGCAACGAACGCAACTCGGCTGTCGCCGGACTAGGCCAGCGCGGGCTGGTCAGCAAGATGTATGGCGAACTCGACCAGCTGCCCTCGGCGCGCGACCAGATGGAGCACCTGCTGCGCGTCTTCGTCGAGATCGGGTCGGATCTGGACCTCGACGCCACGCTGCACCGGATCGTCACCGCGGCCATGGGGCTGACGTCGGCTGCGTACGGTGCCGCGGCCCTGCGGGATCCCGAGGGCAACATGCTTTCGTTCGTTCACCAGGGCATGGACGACGGCACCATTCGGCGCATCGGGCACCTGCCGGTGGGCAGGGGTGTTCTCAGCATGACGCTGCTCGATGACCAACCGCTGCGCATGAACGACCTGACCCAGCACCCCGCCGCCGTGGGTTTCCCCGAGCACCATCCCCCGATGCGCGCCTTCCTGGCGGTGCCGATCACCCTGCGTGGGACCTCATTCGGCAGCCTCTACCTGACCCACGTCGACCCGGATCGGGTGTTCTCCGAATCCGATGAGTTCGCTGTCCGCACGCTGGCGTTCCCGGCCGCCGTCGCGATCGACAATGCGCAACTCTTCGAGCGCGAGCGGACGGCGGCCCAGTGGATGGAGGCCAGCCGTGAGATCACCACGGCCCTGCTGTCCAGTGCCGGTCCGAACCAGCGCCCGCTGCATCTGATCGCCGAACGCGCGCGGGTCCTGGCCGGCGCCGAACAGGCGATCGTGCTGGTGCCGGAGACCCCCGACGGGCCGGCCGACTTTGCCGCCGACGTGCTCGCCGACCGGATCGACACGCTGGTGGTGGAGGCCGCGGCTGGCATCAACGCCGCCGACATCGTCGGTCAACGGGTTCCGGCGCAGGGTTCCACCACCGGGGCGGTGTTCTTGTCCGGCGAGCCACTGGTCAGCGAGGCGCTGGCCCACCCGATCGAGGGGTTCTCCGATGTGGGGCATCGCCCTGCGATCGTGATGCCGCTGCGCGCCCGGGACCATGTGGCGGGTGTGATCGTGATCGCCCGCGGCGTCGACCAGCCGCTGTTCACCGAGAGTCACCTCCACGTGCTGAGCGACTTCGCAGCGCATGCCGCGATCAGCCTGATGATTGCGTCGGCACGGGAGAACTCGCAGCAGCTCAGCATTCTCGCCGAACGTGAGCGCATCGCGCACGACCTGCACGACCACGTCATCCAGCGAATCTTCGCTGCGGGCATGGACTTGCAGGGCACGCTGGCCAGGTCGCGAACACCGGAGATCACCGACAGGCTCAACCGCACGCTTGACGACCTGCAGACCATCATCGAAGAGATCCGCACGACGATCTTCCAGCTCAAGCCCGCCGCCGGAAAGAACGCCGACTTCCGGCACCGGATTGCGCGCGTGATCGGCGACCTCACCGGTAACCGCGACGTCGTGACCACAGTCCGCTTCCACGGCCCCATGGCGGCCGTCGGCGGCGAGCTCGCCGAGCACGCCGAGGCGGTCACCGCCGAGGCCATCAGCAACGCCCTGCGTCACTCCGGCGGAACCCGGCTGACCGTCGAAGTCAGCGTCGGCGACGTCTTCACACTCGACATCACCGACAACGGTTGCGGGATACCCGCCGACAATGCGCGCCGCAGCGGCCTGGCCAGCATGCAGTACCGGGCCGAACAGCTGGGCGGTACCTGCGAGATGATCACCCCGCCGGGTGGCGGTACCCGGGTCCACTGGATGGGCCCGCTCGCCGACTACTGACGACGCGTAACGATCAGACGAGAACCGACAGGGGAGTGCGACATGGCAGAGGGCGCAGGCAAGTACGGGGTGCTGGTGTGTGTCGACGGGTCGGGGCCGTCGGACGCCGCCGTGGTGTGGGGAATCCGCGAGGCGATCGCGCACCGGTTACCGGTCACGCTGATGCATGCCGTCCCCCCGGTGGTGGTGGGCTGGCCGGTCGGCCAACTGTATGCAGAGATGCCCGGGTGGCAGCACGACGATGCGCAGCGGGTGATCGACAGGGCGCACGCCGCGCTGACCGCCGGCCTGGGCGGTGCTGAGCCTCCGGAAATACGCACGGAGACGGTCTATTCCAGCGTGCTGCCCGCGCTCATCGACGCCTCCAGCGACGCGTGGATGGTGGTGGCCGGCACGCAGGGTTTGGGCGCGCTGGGCCGCCTGCTGCTCGGGTCGGTGGCGATGGGACTGGCTCACCACGCCCACTGCCCCGTCGCGGTGGTCCGGCAGGACCCGGACGTGACTCCCGACCCTGCCGCGCCCGTGCTGCTGGGCATCGACGGGTCGCCCGCCTCGGAAGCGGCCACCGCCCTGGCCTTCGACGAAGCCTCCCGCCGCGGCGTGGAGCTGGTGGCGATGCATGTGTGGAGCGACGTCGGGGTGTTCCCGGCCCTCGGTATGGATTGGCGGGAACGCGAGAGCGAGGGCCACGAGATCCTCGGCGAACGCCTGGCCGGTTGGCATGAGCAGTATCCGGACGTCGCCGTTCAGCGGCTGGTCTACTGCGACAAGCCAGCTCACTGGCTGATCACGGAGTCCGAGCGCGCCCAACTGGTGGTGGTCGGCAGCCGGGGCCGCGGTGGTTTTCCCGGCATGCAACTGGGATCGGTCAGCTCCGCCCTGGTGCAGTCGGCCAAGGCGCCGGTGATCGTCGTCCGCAGCGTGTAGCGCCGTCCGGACTCGTCAGGAAACCTCGATGGTGTGACCGGGCAGCAGATGCTGCACGGTGCCGCGGCATTCGACCGGGATCGGCCCGGCGTTGCCCCCCTCGGAGGTCAGCGAACCCGCTCGCCCGCTGACCTGCAGGTGCAGGCGGTGCCCCCGGTAGACGAAGGCGAATTCGATGGGGCCCAACGCCTCGGGCAGCTGCGGGCCGAGGACCAGCCTGTCGTCGCGGGTCTCCAGCCCGGTGAAGCACCGTTGCAGCAGATCGATGCTGCCGGCCATGGCGGCCAGGTGGATGCCCTCGGCCGTGGTCCCGCCCTGGAGGTCGGCGACGTCGGACCCCAGCACCTCCACGAAGTACTTCATGGCTTTGTGGCGGTTGGCACGCGCCAGTACCCAGGAATGGACGATCGCGCTCAGCGTTGACCCATCTGAGGTGCGCGCGAGGTAATAGTCGATGGTCTTGGGGATCTGCTCAGGCGCGAAGCGGTAGCCGAGCCCGCCGAACAAGGCCAGCAATTCCTCCGAGGAGAACAGGTAGAAGAGCATGAGCGCGTCGGCCTGCTTGGATGCCTTGTAGTTGTTGACGCTGTCGTTCTCGGCTTCCAGGATGCGGTCGAGCCGCTGGATGTTGCCGTACCGCTGCCGGTAGCTTTCCCAATCCAGTTCGGCCAGTTCCGAATACCCCTCGAACTGGCTGATCACTCCATCATGGAAGGGAACGAACATGCGCCTCGTCACGTCCCGCCACCGATCCAGCTCGTCGGCCCTCAGGTCGATGTTCGAGGTCAGGTCCAGTCGGTTGCGCAGCGGCAGCAACTCGAGCGCCTCCATGGCTCGCAGGATCACCCACACCGCCAGCACATTGGTGTAAGCGTTGTTGTCGATGCCCGCGAATTCCTTTCCGGGATAGCCCGAATGGAATTCGTCGGGTCCGATGACACTGCGGATCACATAGCGGCCCCGGCTGTCGTCCAGGGTGGCCAGGCCGACCCAGAAACGGGCGATCTGAACCAGCATTTCGGCACCGAAGTCGATCAGGTACTGGCGGTCACCCGTCACCTGGTAGTGGTCCCAGGCGTTGCGGGCGATTGCGAGCCCGACGTGGTGGGCGCGTGAGCTGGCATCCGGATTCCACCGGCCCGATTGCGGATTCAGATGCACCTCCTGGCTCACCTCGCGGCCGTCGCTTCCGGACTGCCAGGGATACATCGCGCCGCGGTAACCCGCCCGGCGCGCCGCGCTTAACGCCTCGGGTAGTCGCCGATACCGGTAGAGCAAAAGGGAGCGCGATACGTTCGGCATCCGGATGCTCAGTACCGGTGAGACGAACAGCTCGTCCCAGAACACGTGACCGCGGTAGGCCTCGCCGTGCAATCCCCGTGCCGGCACGCCCGCATCGAGTGTGGCGGTGTGCGGTGACAGTGTCTGCAGCAGGTGCACCAGATGCACACGCAGAACGCGCAGTGCGGGCGCGCCGTCGTCCAGGCCGATAATGCACTGCTCCCACAGCCGCGCCCATGCGCGGGCATGCCGATGGTGCAGTTCGGAGTACCGACCGGCAGCCACGAGGTGGCGCTGGGCCGCGCTGGCCGGCTCCGAGATGGCGGCGTCCCTGCCGGTGACGAGGGTAGCGATTTTCTCGCAGGTGACCGACTGTCCCTCGGACAGCGCGACTCGGATGTCGTGGCCGCCTCGCTGGGGTTCCCGCACGGCCGCGTACTGGGCGTCGGCCGGGGTGTCGCTGTCCGGGCCGTCCGGCGCGCCGCACCAGACGGTACTGCGGGCGGCCAGGGCAACCACGATGCGCGACTGCGACGTCTCGGTTCGCAGCAGAACCGAGTCACGGCCGATCTCGTCGATCGTGATCGCGGTGAGATGCACGCTCGACAGGGAGTTGTAGCGCTCGACCATGGTGTTCTGTACGGCCCCGTCCAGCAACGATCTGAATTCCAGCTCGCCAGACCAGTTATCGGCGAAAATCGTGGTCTGCATGGCGAGCGTGTTGTGCTGGTGCATCGATATGAAGCGCTGCTGTGTCAGCGTGGTGATGCGCCCAGAGTCGTCGCGGAAGCGGAGCGTGCGCGTGAGGGTCGCGTGCCGCAGGTCGAATACCTGCCGGTAGGAGAGCAGGTCGGCGTCGTCGATGTCAAACCACGGTCCGCCGTCGATCCGGAACGTGAGCGACAGCCAGTTGGGCAGGTTGACCAGGCTTTCGTTCTCGATAGTCCGGCCCGCGACCTGATCGATCAGGGTGTTGTACACGCCGGCCGCGTAGGTGCCCGGGTAGTGCGGAGCCCCCGAGCCGACCGGAACTCTCGACTCCGGGGCGCAACCGCGCGTCGCGATGTAGCCGTTGCCGACGGTGCACAGCGCCTCGCGCAGCCGCTCGTAACTGGCGTCGTAGCCCTCGTACACGAGTTCCCAGGTATCGTCCGACGCCGTCGCCGCGTCGTGGAGATCGTTGGCGAGCCGCCGGGCGAAATCGACCACCGCCGAGGGATCTTCGAGGCTGAACAGGGCGGCGGACGGGCGGTCGCCGTCCTCCTGGTGCCGCACCACAATTCCCGCGCCGTCGAACTGGATCGCGTCGAAGGCGTCCTCGTCGGTGATGTCGTCGCCGATGTAGAGCGGCAACACGGCACCGAGGCCGCAGGTCATGTCGCCGCCCTCGATCTGGTCGAGCAGCCAGTTGATGGTGGTGCCCTTGTCCCAGTCGATGTCCGGGCGAAGCTCGATCACCTTGCGGCCGGTGGTGACCCGCAGACCCTGGGCCCGCCCGCACGCGTGAGTGGTCGCGACCACGCGATCGACGTCGGCGGGATCGG
Source organism: uncultured Mycobacteriaceae bacterium (assembly GCA_903927745.1). GTDB lineage: Bacteria > Actinomycetota > Actinomycetes > Mycobacteriales > Mycobacteriaceae > Mycobacterium. Next base: position 6,791 of record CAIYOH010000155.1, on the reverse strand, counting down.
CGTTGCGGTAGTGGACGGCGACCGCGAAGCGTTTGTGCTCCACCACCGCTCCCGGAACGTCGCCGAGGATCTCGGCGAGTTGGCCGGCCGCCCGCGCCAGGACATCGACGGCGCCCGCGGCGACGGAGTTCTGGTGGTGCGTGCCGTCCGGCGCAAGCAACTCGAAGCCGTGGCTGCCCGCGAACCACAGCCCGTCGACGTTCACCCTGTCGCGCACGTCCCGTAGGTCGCGGCCGCTGATCACCCCGACGGGGCACTGTGCGGCCAGCGCCCGCAGCGCGTCGGCGGCGCCCTCGACGAGCGTCGCGGTGGCGGGCGTGTCGACGATCTCCGACAGAGTGCCGTCGAAGTCGAAGAACACCGCGGGCCGGCGGCCGGCCACCAACTCCTTGAGCTGGCTGTAGACCTGCAGGGCGTCGGCGATGGCAGCCATGGCGGTGCCGTGGCCACGCACCGAGATCTCGGCCAGGTCGGCGACCACGGTCGCGGCACCGCAGGACAGCATCTGCTCGGCGTACCCGTCGCGCTCAAGCCCGATGACCAGGCAGAAGCCGCCGTCGACGCCGGCCGTGATGCCGGCCGGGTCGCCGGCGACGACCACGCACCGGACGGGCCGGGTGCCAAGACGCGCCGCCGTGGCGATCAGGGTGGGCGCATCGAGGGTCGCGGCGGCCTCGACCACCAGGCTGACCAGGTCGTCGAGCCCAGCGGCAGCCAGGATCCGGGCGCACCCGTCGGTGGACGAGTAGACGGCGGTCGCGATGCCGGCGTCCCGCAGGCGCCGCAGCAGAGGCACGGTCGAAACACGGCTACGCACGATTCCGGGCACGATTCCGGGCATGACTCCGGGCTCGGCCTCGGCGACCACGCAGCGCAGGTCGAAGATCACGGCGTCGTGGTAACGCCGGTCGATGGCGCCGGGCCGGGTGCTCACCCGTGCGACGATGCCACAGCCCGGGGGCACAGGGTCTGCTGGCCACGGGGTTGAGGACTAAAGCCCCATGTCCGGTACCAGGGCGAGGTCCTAGTCTTTTCAACGAAGGGCACCGGACGGAAGGAGCGTCGAGATGTCGGCAACTGCCAGCCGTCACGGCATCGTCGTCGGGGTCGATGGCTCGCCCGCAGCCAACGCCGCCGCGTGCTGGGCGGCTCGTGAGGCGGCCATGCGGGGTCTCCCGCTGACCGTGGTGCACACGCTGAAAGCGATCGTGCAGACGTACCCGGCGATTCCGCTGGCGGCAGGCGTCGCGGTGTGGCAGGAGGAACAGGGCCGTCAGGTTCTCGAGCAGGCCGTGAAAATCGCCGCGGATGCCGTCCGCGGCGAGCCCGGCGTCGCCGTGTCGACCGAGTTGGCGTTTGCCCCGCCCGTGCCGACACTGATCGACATGTCCGGCGAGGCCGAGATGCTCGTCGTCGGCGCCAGCGGACGGGGCGCGGTGTCGAGGCTGTTGCTGGGCTCGGTGAGCTCGAGCGTGGTGCGCGGCGCTCACTGCCCGGTCGCGGTCATCCGCGACGAGGATCCGCTGATGCCACACCCGCTGCGGGCTCCGGTGCTGGTGGGGCTCGACGGTTCGACTGCCTCCGAGCTTGCGGTCGCCATCGGTTTCGACGAGGCGTCGCGCCGTGGTGTCGAGTTGATCGCAGTGCACGCGTGGAGCGATGTCGAGGCCCTCGACATCGCGGGACTGGACTGGTCGGCGGTCAAGGCGGAGGCGGAGCGGAGCCTGGCCGAACAACTGGCGGGCTGGCAGGAACGCTATCCCGACGTCACGGTGGACCGGCTCGTCGTGTGCGACCAGCCGGCCCGGCAACTGATCGAGCGCTCGGAGTCCGCCCAGCTGGTGGTCGTCGGCAGTCACGGGCGGCCCGGCGCCCTGCTGGGTTCGGTCAGCAACGCCGTCGTCCATTCGGTCCGGATGCCGGTGATCGTCGCGCGCCCCGCGCGCCCGTCGCGCCCGTCATAGCCACTCCCAGCCCCTGTTATCACCGCCGTGCCCTATCTCGAGATACGCGAAACCCACACCGGTGTCGTCGTCCTGGTCGGCGACCGGGCATACAAGGCCAAGAAGCCGGTGCTGACCGACTTTCTGGACTTCCGCGAGAACCCGCAGCGCGAGCGGGCCTGCCAGCGGGAGTTGGAGTTGAACAGGCGGCTGTCGCCCGACAGCTACCTCGGATTGGCGCACCTCACCGACCCCGCCGGGGGGCCGGCCGAACCCGTCGTCGTCATGCGGCGCTATCGCGACGGCGACCGACTGGCGGCGCTGGTGGCCGGGGAGACCGGCGCGTTCGACGCACCGGGCGCCCTCGATGCCGTCGCCGCTGTGTTGGCAGGCTTTCACCGGCGCGCCCGGCGTAGCGCCGAAATCGACGCCCAGGGCACGGCCGGCGCGGTCGGGCGGCGCTGGGAACAAAATCTGGCCGAACTCGACCGCTGGGCGCGCGACCCGGCGTCGGGAATCTCACCGGAGTCCGTCTCCCGGCTGCGCGTCCTGGTCGGCCAATTTCTCGCGGGGCGGGCGGCGTTGTTCGCGCGCCGCATTGAGGAGGGTCGCATCGTCGACGGGCACGGCGACCTCCTCGCCGACGACATCTTCTGGGTCGACGGCGCACCCGCGCTGCTCGACTGCCTGGAGTTCGACGACGAGCTACGTTTCCTCGACTGCGCCGACGACGCCGCCTTTCTCGCCATGGATCTCGAGTTCCTGGGCCGCGAGGACCTGGGTGACCACTTCCTGGAGCGCTACGCCGCCCATGCTCGGGATGACGCGCCCCCGCCGCTGCGGGACTTCTACATCGCGTATCGCGCCGCGGTGCGGGCGAAGGTCGATTGCGTCCGGGTATCCCAGGGCGGGGCTGATACCGACGCTGATGCCGCCGCTCACGCCGCCGCCGATGCCGCGCGCCACCTGGACATCGCGACCCGCCACCTGGACGGTGGCACCGTCCGGTTGGCACTGGTCGGCGGCAGCCCCGGCACCGGCAAGTCAACGGTCGCGCGTGCGCTCGCCGCCAAGGTCGGGGCGCGGATCATCTCGACGGACGACGTGCGCCGGGAACTGCGCGACTCCGGCGTCATCGCAGGCGATCCCGGAGTCCTGGGCTCCGGGCTCTACAGCCAGGGCAACGTCGCGGCCGTCTACGAGGAGGTATGCAGCCGGGCGCGCCGGTTGTTGGGCGGCGGGTGGTCGGTGATCCTCGACGGCACCTGGGGGGACACACAGACCCGCGCGAAGGCACACCGCGTCGGCGCCGAGACCCATTCGGCGATGGTTGAACTCGTCTGCTCGGCGACGGTCGAGACGGCGGCCGAACGTGTCACGACGAGGCCGGTGGGCACCTCCGAGGCGACCCCGCAGATCGCCGTGGCGTTGGCGGGGCGGGACACCGGATGGGATACCGCGCGCGTGATCGACACCTCGCGGGCTCCCGAACACGCCCTGGGGGCGGCCCTCGACGCGTGGGCGCGCCCGGCGAACGGTCCGCTGTCAGCCCGGGACCGATAGGTCCGCGATCTGCCACTCCAGCTCAAGGATCTGGCGCGTGGTCTTCACCACCACGTCGGGGTTCAGGCTCACCGAGTCGATGCCGAGGCGGACCAGGAACTCGGCCATGTCGGGGTAGTCCGACGGCGCCTGCCCGCACAGCCCCGAGTGAATCCCGTTGCGGCGGCAGCCTTCCACGGCCAGGCGGATCATCTCCTTGACGCCGTCGTCGCGCTCGTCGTAGTCGAAGGCGACGATCTCGCTGTCGCGGTCGACGCCGAGGGTGAGCTGGGTCAGGTCGTTGGAGCCGATCGAGAAGCCGTCGAAACGCGTGGCGAATTGGTCGAGGAGGATGACGTTGTTGGGGATCTCGCACATCGCGTACACCTGCAGACCGTTCTCGCCGCGCCGCAGGCCGAGGTCCGCCATCGTGGTGAGCACCAGGTCGGCCTCGGCGACCCGGCGGACGAACGGGAGCATGATGATCACGTTCGTCAAGCCCATGTCGTCGCGGACGCACTTCAGGGCGCGGCACTCCAGCGCGAAGCCTTCGGCATACGCGGGGTGCGCGTAGCGCGAGGCGCCGCGGAAGCCGAGCATCGGGTTGCTCTCCACGGGCTCGAACCCGCCGCCGCCGATGAGGCTGGCATATTCGTTGGTCTTGAAGTCCGACGTCCGCACCACCACCGGCTTGGGCCAGAACGCGGCCGCGATGGTGCCGATTCCCTCCGAGAGCCGCTGCACGAAGTAGGCCCCGCCGTCGGGGTATCCGCGGGTGAGCGTGTCGATCGCGCTGCGGGCCCCGGGGTCGTCGACCCTGTCGGGGTGCAGCAGGGCCAGTGGGTGAACCTTGATGTACTCGCTGACGATGAATTCCATTCGGGCCAGCCCCACGCCGTCGTTGGGCAGGAACGACGTCTTGAAGGCGAGATCGGGGTTGCCAAGGTTGACCATGACCTGGGTCCGCGGCCGCGGCAGGTCGCCTACCTCGGTGCGGTCCACGCGGAAGCCCACCGCGCCGCGGTACACGCGCCCGGTGTCGCCCTCGATGCACGACACCGTGACGGCGGCACCTTCGGGCACCCGCGTGGTGGCGTCGCCCGTACCGACGACGGCTGGGATGCCGAGTTCGCGCGCGATGATCGCGGCGTGGCAGGTGCGCCCGCCGCGATTGGTGACGATCGCGGCGGCGATCTTCATGACCGGCTCCCAGTCCGGCGTGGTGATGTCGGCGACCAGGACGTCGCCTGGCCGGAACTCGGACAACTGCGCGAGATGGTCGATCCGTCTCGCGGTGCCCGCGGCGATCTTCTCCCCGACCGAACGACCCTCGGCGAGAACGTCCCTCTTCTGCGGGCCGTCCTCGAGCACGTAACTCTCGATGGTGGTCAGGCTGCGCTGGCAGGCCGTGGTCTCTGGGCGCGCCTGGACGATGTAGAGCAGGCCGTCGAGGCCGTCCTTGGCCCACTCGATGTCCATCGGTCGGCCGTAGTGCGCTTCGATGGCGCACGCATAGCCGGCCAGCTCGAGGACGTCCTGGTCGGTGATGCAGAAACGGGTCCTGTCGGACTTCGGGGTGGGGATGTTGCGGGTCGTGTGCTGTGTCCCACCCTCGGCGAAGACCATCTTGACGGCCTTGTCGCCGATGAGGCGGCGCAGCACGGCGCGGTGGCCGGCCAGGTAGGTCGGCTTGTGGACGTAGAACTCGTCGGGGTCGACGGCGCCTTGAACCACGTTCTCGCCGAGGCCGTAGGCCCCGGTGACGAACACGACGTCGGAGAAGCCCGACTCGGTGTCGAGGGTGAACATCACACCGGAGGAGGCGAGATCGGAGCGCACCATCTTCATCACGCCGATCGACAGCCATACCTTGAAGTGGTCGAAGCCCTGGTCGATGCGGTAGTGAATGGCCCTGTCGGTGAACAGGCTGGCGAAGCAGCGGCGACATGCGTCCAGCAGGCTCTCCGGGCCCGTGATGTTGAGGAAGGACTCCTGCTGGCCGGCGAAGCTCGCCGTCGGCAGGTCCTCGGCGGTGGCCGAGCTACGCACCGCGAGGCTCACCTCCTCGCCGTACTCGTCCTGCAACATCCGGTAGGCACCCACGATCTCGGCTGCCAGGTCGTCGGGAACCCCGGCGCCGTAGACGATCTCGCGGGCCCGTTTGCCCTTGCGTGCCAACGCGGTGACGTCGGCGGGATCCAGGTCGTCGAGTTCGGCGTGCAGCGCGTCCCAGGCACCGGCGGTGTTCAGGATGTGCTTGTAGGCCTCGGCGGTGATGGCGAACCCGTGCGGGACCCGTACGCCGTGGGCGCTCAGCTTCCGGAACATCTCGCCGAGCGACGCGTTCTTACCGCCGACGAGCCCCACGTCGTCGATGCCGAACTCCTCGAAGAAGCGAATGTAGCGAAAGTCCGCGCCCGACATGCCGCTGACACTATGTCCGGCCGCGTTCCCGGGGCACCGTGCGAATGGCCCTGAAGGTGAGGACTTCTGACCCTGACCGCGGGCGGGGCGTGGGCGGACAGTGGCGGGGTGGAGCAATTGAGCGTCCTGGACGCGGGTTTTCTCGAGGTCGAGGATTCCGACCCGCACGTGAGCCTCGCGATCGGTGGCGTGTCGATCGTGGAAGGTCCGGCACCCGGATTCGACGAGTTCGTCGCCGCCTTCGTCGGGCGGGTGCAGTCGATCCCGCGCTGCCGGCAGGTGGTGCGGACCTACCCGCTCGACCTGCGCCCGCCGGAATGGGTCGACGACGCGCACTTCGACCTGGCGCGGCACCTGCACCGGGTCGCGCTGCCACATCCCGGCGGCGATACCGAGTTGTTCGAGATGGTCGCCACGCTCATGGAGCGCAGGCTCGATCGCGAGCGTCCGCTATGGGACTGCTGGATCATCGAAGGACTGAGCGACGACCGGTGGGCCGTGCTGACCAAGATCCACCACTGCGTCGCCGACGGGATCGCGACGGCGCAGATGCTGGCGAAGTTCGCCGACGGCCACCACAAGGGTGACGGCCACGGCGACGGGGGCGGTTCGTTCGTCACGAGCATCCACGCCACCGCGAAGCCGAATAAGGCCGGGAATCTGATTCGCAACCCGGTCCGCAGCGCAGTGTCGTGGGTGCGGGCCGCCGAACACGCGGTGGTCGGTATGGCCGAGCTGGCCGTGACCCTGGTCGGTCCCGGACCGCACTCGTCGCTCAACGGGCCCGTCACGACGATGCGGCGCTACAGCGCGGCCCGTGTCCGGCTGGCCGACATGCGCAAGATAGGGCGGGCATTCGGCGTGACACTCAACGATGTTGCG
>CAIYOH010000154.1 GCA_903927745.1 uncultured Mycobacteriaceae bacterium | reverse complement strand
GTGGCAGGCCGTGCAGGACAGGCTGCGCGGGCCGGACGGTCCGTCGTGACCGTCGACCCCGGTGTCGATATGTTCGCCCGCTACGCCCACGCCCCCAACGCCCTCGGGTACTGCGGACCCCCGCTGGGCGCGACTCTGCAGGACGGCTCGGACGACGAGGTGCGCAAGGCGGCCACCCGGTTCTCCGGGGCTTGGCCCTACCTGAAGGTGCTCGCCCGGCTCACCGGGATCGCCGACCCGCTGGACTACCGGCTGGTCGAATCCTATTGGCTCGGAGGCGGTGTCGGCGCCGAGATCGACGCCCACGACTTCTACGCCGCTTTGCTGGAGATCATCGGCCCGCAGGCGGGCCACTACTGGTCGCACCTGACACCGGACCTGGCGGACGAGGCCGCCGGCAACCACTGCTTCCACGTGTTCGGGGTGTACCCGTGGACGCGGCTTTTGGGCCGCGGCGTCGACGAGCACCCGCTCGGGGTGTTGGACAACTGCCGGATCACGCCAGGCGAGGTGGTGTCGGTGGATGGCGACCGGGTCGAGATGCTGTGCCGGGGGCTGGTGTTCGACGGGTGCTCACTGACTTTGGGCGAGCCCTCGCCGCGCTCGTTGGACGTGTGGACCGACGGCTACAGCGCGGTGCCCGACGCCGCGCCCGGGGACCTGGTGGCCGTGCACTGGGACCGGTTGTGCGGGCGGCTATCCGGTGAACAGGTGGCGGTCTTGGAGGTCAGTACCGACCGGCAGTTACGGGTGACGAGTGAGCGGTTAGGGCGGGCGGGGTGACTATCCCGACCTGGATGTGCCCCTCACAGGTAGTGATACTCTCCGCGTTCGCTCAGGATCCGCCGGGTTCCAGCGACGGCGTTCCGACTCCGACGGTGATCTTCGGATTCTGTGCGGGATCGAGCCAGTTGAGTATCGAGCGCATCTCTTCGCGGCCGATCGCGATACATCCCCAAGTCGGGCTGCCGTTGGTCACGTGCAGGAAGATGCCGGACACCTTGCCGGGGATGCGGTTCGGGTTCACCGCGATGTTGACGGCGTAGTCGTAGACCGGGCCCGAGTCATACAGGTTCTCGGTGATCGACGACGGGTTGTTGGCCGAGTGCACATGAGTGTTGTAGGTCGGCGACGCCGCGTCCTCGTCCCACCAATCCTGTTGTGTGGCTTGGAAATACGGCATCTTAGTGCCGGGTTTGGGCTGGCGGCCGAACGCCTGGTCGAAGTTGAAGGTGCCCTCCGGTGTGCGGTACACGCCGTCGGCAGGGGCGCCGACACCGAGTTCCCCCACCTTGGCGGTCGTCGGGCCCAGAACCACTTTCCATTGCTGGCCGACCCGCTGAAAAGCGGTGAGGGTTCCGGTCGTGGAACTCGCACTGGGCACCCCGACGACGACCCATTGCGAGGACTGGGCCGCCGGGGCGGGCCCTGCCTGCGCCGGCGCGGCCAACGGCAGGCCCACGAGCGCGGTTGCCGCGAGTGTCGCGGGAAATTTCACCGCATGATCGTAGCCGGGAAACAGGCTGTAACTCGGGAAGCGAAGCGCCGTTCATGGACGGCGACGGCCGCGGCCTGCACGACAGGGCGACGCTGACGGCATGGTGCGCGGCTGACAGCAAGTCAGTCCTCGTCGGGGCGCTCCTTGGGCCGGCGTGGGCGGCGTACCGGTGGCTGTGTCAGCCAAGCGGTACCGGCGCGGTACAACTCCGGTGGCCGGCCGCCGCGCGGGCTGGTTTTGGCTCGTTGGCCGGTCGGCTCGATGTAGCTGTCCGGTGTCGTGGCTGCCGGTGACGGCGTGGTCAGGCTGCGACGGAAGTTGGCCGGGTCGATCTCGGCCTTCCATAGCTGCTCGTACACGCTCTGCAGTTCCGAGAGTGCGAACGTCTCGCCGACGAAGGCGGTCGCCAGGTTGGTCTGCTCGAGTTGGTCCGCGGCCCGGTCTAGGGCGTCGGACAGGATCTGGTGGTGGTCGAACGCCAGCGGGAGATCCCGCACTGCTTCGGCGATCGGCCAAAACCGGGCCGCGGCGGCATCGGTGCCGGCCCGCGGGCTGCCAGGGTCCGGCGTCACCGCGAGGTAGGCCACCGTGACCACGTTGGTGCGCGGGTCACGCCCGGGGTCGCCGTAAGCACGGAACTGCGCCAAGTGTTTGGGTGCGATCACCCCGGTCTCTTCGCGCAGTTCGCGCCATGCCGCGTCGTCGAGAGTCTCGTTGGGCCGTTTGAATCCGCCGGGCAGCGCCCACGCGCCGGCATACGGTTCGCCGCCGCGCTGCACCAGCAGCACATGCAGGCGACCCTCCCGGATGGTCAGGATGACGATGTCGACGGTGACGGCGAAGGAGGGGTAGGCCGACGTGTCGTAGCCCTGCGGGGCGCGGTGCCCTGACCTGTTCATGGGGGCATCGTAGGCCGGTATTTGTCAAAAAGACAAATACATGTTATAGTCGAATAGACAATTACCGGTCGACTCAGGAGGCACCATGGCGAATCAGACGGACACCGACGTCAACGAACTACTCGCGCGGATCGCGAAGTTGGAGGCCCTGCTCGCGCAGCAGTCGGCCGCCGAAGCCTCACGCGCGGACATCTGGTTCCTGCTGGACCGGTCCGGGTCGATGGGTGCGATCGCCGAATACGTCGTGCAGGGATACGACGAGTTCGTTGCCGAACAGCGCGAGGTAAAGGGTGAGGCCACCATGACGCTGGTCCAGTTCGACGGCGAGGACATCCACGACGTGCTCGTCGACGCCCAACCGCTGACCCGAATCCAGTCGATCGCCGGGCGGTTCAGGCCGCGCGGGAGGACGCCGCTCTACGACGCGATCGCGGTGTTGCTGGACCGCGCCGAGGCCCACCTGAAGCGTTCGGGCGCCGATCCGGCCGATCAACTTGTGGTGATCATGACCGACGGGCAGGAGAACGCCAGTCGGCGCTGGACCGCCCCGGCGATCTTCGAACGCATCGAAGGCCTGCGAAAGGCCGGATGGACCTTCGTGTACGCGGGGGCCAACCAGGACAGTTACGCAACCGGTTCAGCGATCGGCATGGCCGCGGGGAACACCTCGAACTACACCGCCTCGCCGACGAGCGTGCTGGCCACCCACCGCGGGCTGGCCCGGTCCGTGCGGGAGTGGCGAGGCAAGCCGCGGAGCACCCGGCGCGCCGACGCCGACAACTTCTGGGGCGGCGTCAAGGAAGGTGAACACGAGGGCGCCAGCTGATGATTCGGGCGAGCCAGGTGAAGGAAGACCTCGGGATGTTCCCGCACACCAGAGGCGGATGGGCAGACGCCTACCAGGAGATCCTGGTCTTCGGGTACAACGGCCAGCCGCCGGGAGACCCGGTCACCAAAACGCATCCGAAGCCGCGGGCCGCACGGCAGCCCACGTTGTGCTCGATCTGCTACGAGGAGCACGCCGGAGAGTGCCTCTGAATCGCCCTGGAAATGATGCGTTGTTCCCAGCATGACACCGCTGCGCGTCAGGGGTGCACACCAACCCCCTACCCCGCCCGGTAGATCGTCACTCCCCGCTTGATCGTCTCGACCACCGCAACGTTGCTGATCTCCTCCGCGGGAACAGCGAGCGGATCGCGATCCAGGATGACCAGATCCGCCACCTTGCCGGCCGTGATCGTTCCTTTGACGGACTCCTCTCGATACACGTAGGCCGCGTTCCGGGTCGCCCCGAGCAGCGCGGCGTAGGGGCTCACCCGTTGTTCCGGAGCCAGAACCCGGCCGGACAGCGTCATGCGGGTCACTGCGGTCCCGATGGCCTCCATCATGTTCGGCGACGCCGACGGACAGTCGCAGTGCAGCGTGGTGCTCAGGCCCAGCGCGACGGCGGACGCCAGTGGCGATTCGGCGCTCGCGCGTTCGGGTCCGAGGAGCGTCATCTGCGCGTCGCCGTAGAGCATGAGGTGCGGCGGCATCATCGAGGCCCCGATGTCGAGCCTGCGGTAGGTCTCGAGCTGGTCCGGTCGCACGAAATACGAGTGCGAGATGACGGTGCGGCGGTCGGCCGGCTTTCCCGTTGCGGCGACGGCCTTCTCGATGGCCGCCAGGCTCAGGTCGATCCCGGCGTCGCCGTTGCTGTAGGCGAAGAGCTGGATGTCGTTGCGGTAGGCATGCCCCACCCAGTGTTCGACGAAGTCCCGCGGTAGCAGCAGCCCCGTCCAGCCGTCGGGAAACCCCGTCGTGTCGAGGTAGGGCCGGGTGAAGGCCGCCAGGCGCAGCTGGGGGGCCGCGTCCGTCACCACCTGATATCCGGGGATCTTCAGGCCCCGGTCGCCGTGGCTGTAGGCGCCCCACGCCCAGTCGGCGTTCTCGACGATCTGTCCCGACGCCGCGTCGGACACCGACGGCATGCCGATGACGTCCACCGACAGGACGCCCCGGTCGAAGGCGGCACGCAGGGTGGCGATCTCCTCCGAGACGAGCTGGTAGCTCTGGACGGTCGTGTAGCCCTGCCGCGCCAGCAGGGCCTCGGCCGCCCGGAACGTCTCGAGCGTCTGCTCCGGGGTGCAGGAGCCGATGGCCGTCGCGCGCGCGGCGAGGAACGGCGCGAACAACAGTTCCCCGGTCAGCGCGCCGGTCTTGGGATCCTTGACGATCTCGCCGGGCTGCGGCGCCGGTGTCTGGGGTGTGAGGCCGAGCGCGGCGATGCCCGCGCTGTTGAGCTGTCCGGTGAGGGTGGACAGCGTGCAGATCAATACCGGGGTGCCCGGGACGGCGTCGTCGAGGTCGCGCAGTGTCAACGCACCGTCCGACAACAGATCGGGGTGGTAGCCGTAGCCGATGATCCAGCCGTTGAACGGCGCCGCCCCGCGGAGCAACGCGAGGACGTCGGCTTTGGTGCGGGGCGGGTTGTCGCTGAAGTAGGCGAGGTTCACCCCCAGGGTGGTCTGGGCAACGAGCGTGAAATGCCCCCAGGTGTCGATGAATCCGGGCAGCAGGGTGCGGCCTTGGAGGTCGACGTGCTCTGCGTGCCCCGCGGCCGCGAGGGCGCCGTCCCTGGCTCCGACGTAGGCGATCTTCCCGTCCGTGACGGCGACGGCCTCGGCGTAGTCGGGAGCGTCCCGTTCCATCGTGATGATGGTGCCGTTGTGATAGACGACCGAGGGCTCGGCGCCGTTCGTCATCTGCGACCTGCGCTCACAGCTCGGCAACTAACTCGGCGACGTCGTCGTGCGCCTGCGCCAGGCCACGGTCGAGGGTGGCGAGCCGGCCCCCGTTGGCCCGCGCCAGTTGCGCGAGATAGGCGTCGGTGACCTGCCGGTGTCCGACGACCCCCGTCATCGCGACGTCGGTGAATGCGAGGCTGTCGGGCCAGAACTCGTGCCGATCGTGACCGGCGACCCCCTCGAGCGCGGCCACGGCGGTGGCCGGCGATTGGCCCTCGCGCAGCAGTAGGCGGATCAGGCTCCCCTGCGTGATCGGGCAGGTGGCGAACTTTCCCGGCTGGGCCGCGCACCATCGCTCCACCGCCGCGTGATGGACGTGGTCGGCGACCACCAGCGCGATCAGGACATTGGCGTCCAGCAGCACCGTCACGGCTCGTCGTCCAACGATCGGACGTCCTCGCTGGTGATCACCCTGCCGACACTGATCACCGGCAACCCGGTGACGCTGCTCGTCGCCAGCCCGTCGGCTCGCCCGGAGTTGAGCCCGCGACGGATCAGGTCCGCGATGGTCGCGCTCAGGGTGCGGTGGGTGTCCCGCGCGATCGCGCGGGCTTGCCGGTGCAGCTCGTCGGGAAGGTCGACCGTGGTCCGCATGACCAATTTTAGCATCAACACACCATGATGCGCCGATGCGCCTGCCGTGCGCGGCCATCCTCAGCCCTGGGGCGCGTCGCCGCCGCCGCGCGCGGCACGAGCAGCGACGCACGCAGCGTCAACCATTGCTTGACGCGACGGAGTTCACCAAAACTACGAGTTTCTCCGAGGTGATGAACATGGCGACCGAGACCACCAGGCCCACCGACACCGAGCAGTGGATCGCCCAACTCGACCCCGCCGACCCTTCGGTGAAAGTCCGCGACGGCCGCTACCTGCGGCACGTACGCGAAACCGCCGCCACTGCCCGGGATGCGCAGGAGGCGTTCTACGCGGCGGTCACCGACGCGCGCGCCCACGGCGAGAGTTGGGCAACCATCGGCAATGGTGCTCGGAGTCTCAAAACAAGCCGCGCAGCAGCGATTCGGGACGAAAGTGCGCTAACACCGCGGGCGCACCTCACCACTGCGAGTGGCCCTACCGCCACCGCGCGGTGGTGGTTGCCATTCCGGCGGCCAGCCCAATGGTGGATTTGTTCACGCGTTTCTCCTATCGCGGGGGAGGAGCCCGGCTTGGGCGCTTGCCACACCCAGACCGGTCCTCACTCCTACCGCCGATAGTGGTCGACGATGTGCATCGCCGCCCACACCGACACGGGAAGAGCGAGGATGATGCTGATAAATTGCCTCATCAGCCATCACCTCCTCTCTGTAGTACGGGGCCGGGGGCCGCTCCCCCGGCCTACCCCGTACGCCCCCATCATGAAATTGAGCTCCGACATCTCTGGTGTTTGAGCAGATCACAGCCGCTCTCCCCGCAGAGGCGAGGCCCATGCCCGGATCCCTTCGTGACGTCCTGCCCGCCGCCGCCGCGCTGCTCGGGCACCCCGACGCTCACGACCGCCTGGGCGTGGCCGACGGCCTCGACGCCGGCCGGATCGACCGGGTCGCCGTCGTCTTGGTCGACGGGCTGGGCTGGCACCTGCTGCCGGAGCTTGCCGCCAGCGCGCCCCTGCTCTCGGCCGTACTAGCCGGGCAATCCGGGCGGCTCTTCGAGATCACCAGCCCCGTGCCGTCGACCACGCCAACCAGCCTGGTGTCACTCGGCACCGGCGCGCAGCCCGGCGAGCACGGCGTCCTGGGCTTCACCGTCAACGTCCCCGGCACCGAGCGGGTCCTCATCCACATCCAGTGGCGCGACGATCCCGCGCCCGCCACGTGGCAGCCGCTGCCGACCTGGTTTCAACGGCTCCAGCAGTGCGGGATCGGGGCGCGCGCCGTGCTCCCCGAGTCATTCCTGGGCAGCGGCCTGACCGACGCCGCATATCGGGGCGCACAGTTCTGTGCCCTCTCGGCCCGCGACGGCTGGGCCGGGCGAGTCGCCGACGAGCTACGCGCGGCGACAGGGCTGGTGTACGGCTACACCGCCGAGATCGACACCGCCGCCCACCTGTTCGGCATCGGGTCGCAGCCGTGGCACGAGGCGGCAGCCCGGGTCGATGCGCAACTGGCCCAACTCCTCGAGGCACTGCCCCCCACGGCCGCGCTGCTGGTGACCGCCGACCACGGCGGCCTCAACGTCGCGCCGAACGACCGTGTCGACCTCGACACCGATCCCCGGCTCGGCGCGGGAGTACGGGTGGTGGCGGGCGAGCCGCGCGTGCGCTACCTGCACACCGAACCGGGCGTCGCCGACGACGTCCAGGCCACCTGGAGCGAGGTGCTCGACGGCCACGCCGAGGTGTACAGCCGCGAACAGGCCATCGCCACCGGCATGTTCGGCCCCGTCAATCCGGCGTTCGCGCCCCGCATCGGCGACGTCGTCGTCGTGTGCACCGGCGCGTTCGCGGTGCTGGCGACGGGCCACGAACCGCCGGAAACGGCGCAACTCATCGGTTTTCACGGGTCGACCAGCGCGGCCGAGACCGCCATTCCCCTGATCGTCTGGGGCCCTCAGAGCGGCGTGACGTAGGCCGAGCTGATGCCGCCGTCCACCAGGAAGGTCGACGCGGTGATGAACGAGGCGTCGTCACTGGCCAAAAACGCGACGGCCGCCGCGATTTCGTCGGGCTCGGCGAAGCGTCCTGCCGGCACATGCACCAGCCGGCGGGCAGCCCGTTCGGGATCCTTGGCGAACAATTCCTGCAGCAGCGGGGTGTTGACCGGCCCGGGACACAGCGCGTTGACCCGGATGCCTTGGCGGGCGAACTGCACCCCGAGCTCGCGCGACATCGCCAGCACCCCGCCCTTGGAGGCGGTGTAGGAGATCTGCGACGTCGCCGACCCCAGCACGGCGACGAACGACGCCGTGTTGATGATCGACCCCCGCCCTGCGGGAACCATGTGCCGCAGCGCCGCCCGGCAGCACAGGTACACCGACGTCAGGTTGACGTCCTGCACACGCCGCCAGGCCGCGAGGTCGGTGTTCTCGATGAGGTCGTCCTCCGGCGGCGAGATGCCGGCGTTGTTGAACGCGACGTCGACAGAGCCATATGTGCGTGCCGCGGTGTCGAAGAGCGTGTT
This sequence comes from uncultured Mycobacteriaceae bacterium, assembly GCA_903927745.1. Taxonomy (GTDB): domain Bacteria; phylum Actinomycetota; class Actinomycetes; order Mycobacteriales; family Mycobacteriaceae; genus Mycobacterium. The sequence continues at coordinate 10,692 of CAIYOH010000154.1, read as the reverse complement.
GACCTGATCCTCGTCGGCGACGTCGACGCGCACGAACAAACCTGACAGCTCGTCGGCGACGGCTGCGGCGGCGTCGTCGACGTCACCGATCACGATGGTGGCGCCCTCGGCGTGCATCCGCCGCGCGGCGGCCAGCCCGATGCCGCTGCCGCCGCCCGTGATCACCACCACCCGTCCACCGAGTCTGCGGGTCAGATCAATCGGCGTCACGGGCCCTCCTCGGTGATGGCGATGAACACGTTCTTGGTGTCGGTGAACTCACGCGGCGCATCGGGGCCGAGTTCGCGCCCCAACCCGGACTGCTTGAACCCGCCGAACGGGGTGCTGTACCGGACCGACGAGTGCGAGTTCACCGACAGGTTCCCGGCCTCGACGGCCCGCGACACACGCAGCGCCCGCGACAGGTCGTTGGTCCAGATCGACCCCGACAGGCCGTAGTCGGTGGCGTTGGCCAGCGCGACCGCATCCTGCTCGTCGTCGAACGGCAGCACCGTGACAACCGGGCCGAAGATCTCCTCGGTGGCGGCGCGATCGGTGCGCTGCGGGGTGAGCACCGTGGGCGGGAACCAAAATCCCGGCCCGGACGGAGCCGTGCCCCGGAACGCGACCGGGGCGCCGTCGGGCACGTAGGAGGCCACCTTGGCACGGTGCGCCGCCGACACCAGCGGGCCCATCTCGGTGTCGGGGGAGCACGGGTCCCCGACGACGACGCCGCGCACCGCAGGTTCCAGCAGCTCCATGAAACTGTCGTAGACGCTGCGCTGCACCAGGATCCGACTGCGTGCGCAGCAGTCCTGCCCGGCGTTGTCGAACACCCCGGCCGGCGCGGCCGCGGCGGCGCGTTCCAGATCGCAGTCGGCGAAGATGATATTGGCGCTCTTTCCGCCGAGTTCCAGCATCACCCGCTTGACGTGGCCCGCCGCCTTAGCCATCACCGCCCTGCCGACGCCGGTGGATCCGGTGAACACGATCTTGCGGACGCCCGCGTGCGTGACGAGCCGGTCGCCGGTCACCGTACCCTCGCCGGGCAGCACCTGCAGCAGATCGGGATCCAGCCCCGCCTCCGCCGCCAGTTCGCCGAGCCGGATCGTGGTCAGCGGCGTCCATTCAGCGGGTTTGACCAGTACGGCGTTGCCAGCGGCCAGCGCCGGCGCGACAGCCCAGGACGCGATCGTCATCGGAAAGTTCCACGGCGTGATCACCCCGACAACGCCCAGCGGCTCGTGGAACGTCACGTCGAGGCCACCGGCGACGGGAATCTGTCGGCCGCACAGACGTTCCGGGCTCGCGGCGTAGTACGTCAGCACGTCGCGGACGTGGCCGGCCTCCCACTCCGCCGACGCGATGGGGTGCCCGGAGTTGGCGACCTCCAGCGCGGCGAGTTCGTCGACGTGGGCATCGACGGCGGCGGCGAACGCCCGCAGCCCCTCGGCCCGCCCCGCCGGCGGCAGCGCCGCCCAGCGCCGCTGCGCCGAGAGCGCACGCGCCACCGCGTCGTCGACACCCGCGGCGTCGATGTGCTCGACCGACCGCAGGATCTCCTCGGTCGCGGGGTTGACGATCAGTGATCCGCTCATCGACTGCCCCCATAGGACCGCGCCGCGTCGACGATCGCCGCAAACAGCCGGAGGTCGTCCAGGCTTTCCTCGGGATGCCACTGCACTGCGAGCGCGAAACCCTCCCCCGGCACTTCGAGGGCCTCCACCACCCCATCGCCGTCCCACGCGGCGACCACCAGGCCGTCGCCGACCCGGTCGACCGCCTGATGGTGATAGCAGCGCGCCTCGACCGCTTCCCCGAGCAACCCGGCCAGTCGCGTGCCGGCGACCGTGCGCACCGGCAGCGACGCGAACACCGCGTCGCGCACGCGGTGCCCGCCGTGCCCGAGGACGTCGGGCAGGTGCTGGTGCAGCGTCCCGCCGAAGGCGACGTTGAACACCTGCGCGCCCCGGCAGATGCCCAGCACCGGCAGCCCCCGCCGAAGCGCCCCGCGCAGCAGCGCGAACTCCCAGTCGTCGCGCACGCGGCTCGGCTCGTCGGTGTCGGGGTGCGGCGCCTGCCCGTAGACGGCGGGGTCGATGTCGCGACCGCCGGTGATCACCAGGCCGTCCAACCGGTCGAGCACCGCATCGGCGAAACCGTCGTCGACGGGCTGCGGGGGCAGCAGCACCGCGATGCCGCCGGCCGCGGTGACGCCCTGGAAGTAGCTCGCCGGCAGTACCCCGGCGCAGACGTCCCAGACGCCCATGCGCGCCCGGTCCAGGTAGGTGGTCAGGCCGACGACCGGCCCCGGGCTAGAGGCGTTCAAAACCGCGCACCCGCTCCCAGTCGGTGACCGCCGCGTTGAACGCCGCCACCTCCACGCGCGCGTTGTTGACATAGTGCGCGACGACGTCGTCGCCGAACGCCTCCCGCGCGAGCGCCGAGCGATCGAACAACGCCGCCGCCTCGGCCAGCGTCGCAGGCAGCCGCTGCACCCCCGTCGCCTCATAGGCGTTGCCCGCGAAAGGTTCCGGTGGCGCCAGCTGTTGATCGATGCCGTGCAGGCCGCCGGCGATCAGGGCCGCCACCGCCAGGTAGGGGTTGACGTCACCGCCGGGCACCCGGCACTCGACCCGGATGTTGCGCCCGTGGCCGACCACCCGCAGCGCACACGTGCGATTGTCCAGCCCCCACGCCACGGCCGTGGGAGCGAAGCTGCCGTCGGCGAATCGCTTGTAGGAGTTGATGTTCGGCGCGTGGAACAGCGTCAGTTCCCGCAGGGTGACCAGCAGGCCGGCGACAAACCCGCCGAAAGTCGCGGACATGGAGTGCGGGCTGGTGTCGTCGTGAAATACCGCGGCACCGTCCGCAGCGCGGAGCGAGAGGTGGATGTGGCAGCTGTTGCCCTCGCGCTCATCGTATTTCGCCATGAAGGTCAGGCTCTTGCCGTGCTGGTCGGCAATCTCCTTGGCGCCGTTCTTGTAGATCGCGTGGTTGTCGCACGTCACCTGCGCCTCGTCGTAGCGGAACCCGATCTCCTGCTGGCCCCTGTTGCACTCGCCCTTGACGGCCTCGAACCGCAGGCCCGCGCCCTGCATGCCCTGCCGGATGTCGCGCAGCAGCGGTTCCATCCGCGACGACGCCAGCAGTGCGTAGTCGATGTTGTAGTCGCTGGCCGGCGTCAGCTCCCGGTAACCGTCGGCCCACGCCTGCCGATAGGAGTCGTCGAACACCAGGAACTCCAGCTCGGTGGCCACGTCGGCGGCCCATCCGCACCCAGCCAGCCGGTCGAGCTGGCGGCGCAGGACGGCGCGGGGTGCGGCTGTCACAGGGCTGCCGTCGGCCAGGGCGAGGTCGGCGATCACCAGGGCGGTGCCGGGCAGCCACGGGATGCGCCGCAGGGTGGACAGGTCCGGGCTCATCACCATGTCGCCGTAGCCGGTATCCCACCCCGACATGGCGTAGCCGGCCACGGTGTTCATCTCGACGTCGACGGCCAGCAGGTAGGTGCAGCACTCGGCGCCGTGGGCGGCGATCTCGTCGACGAAGAGCCCGGCCGCCACCCGCTTGCCGACGAGCCGGCCCTGCATGTCGGCGAACGCGACGACCACGGTGTCGACCTCGCCGACACCCACCAACTGGTCGAGTTCCGCCATCGACAGCGGGGGCGCGGCGCCTCCCCTGCCGCCCGTGCCTCCCGCGTTTCCCGGGTCTCGTGTGCGAGCCATGACGGCAAGTCAACCAGGCGCCGCTACCAGGCGCTGGTGCGCAGCACGATCTCGGCGGCCACCTGCGCGGTCGACTCCTCACCATGTCCCCGGACGAGGTCCACCACGCGGCAGTCGGAGTGAACGTACCGCCGGCTGCGGCGGGCGACCTCGCGCGCGGCCGGGGAACTAGCAAGCACGGTGGTGTCGACCCGGACCGGGGGGAATTCGTCATCGTCGTCGGCGTCTCCGTCGTCGACGTCGGCGGCGGCGATCCCCTGCGGGTCCGCCACCCGCGGATGCCCCCGGTCGATCACCACCAGCCCGACGAACCGGCCCGCCGCGGTCGCCGCCAATTCCCAGGCCAGGTCCCCACCCGCGCCGTCGCCGACCAGCACCGCCCACCTGATCCCCAGCCCGTCGAGCAGGCTGAGCACCGAGGCGCGGGTCAGCCTCGCGTCGAATCCGATGACGACGGTCCGCAGGGCCGCGAGGTGTAACCGTTCGCACAGCGCGTCGTACGCCCCGGGGGCGCGATTCCGGTCGCCGAGGATGACGACGACGACCCCCGCCTCGGGACCGGCGACAGCGACCGGGACCGCGAATCCGTGGAGCGTGGGCACCATCGAGGACACTCAGGCACGGTACCGCCGGCCGGTCGGGGACGCAGCGTCGGCAAGGACCTCACGGGCGCAGATCGGTGGCCACGCAGGGGCGCCGCGGTGGGGGCCCGCCGAGCAGGTCCAGGACGGCGGCGACGTCGAGGTGGGCCGCCAGCAGGTCGGCGATCGCATCCAGCTGCGCGTCGCGTCGCACCGCGACGTCGGTGTCGGCGGCGACGGTGAAGCCAGTGCGCCCAGCCTGCTCGGCGACGCCGGTCAGCCAGGCGCGCCGGAATGTGTCGTTGTCCAGCAACCCGTGCCCGTGGGTGCCGTAGACGGCGCCGTGGGCAATCCCGTGCGGTTCGCGGTCCACCTCGAACCAGGTGTCCTCGGCGCACCGCGACACGCGGCCGTGATGGATCTCGTACCCGGTCAGCGGACCCTGCCAGCGGCGCAGCGTCTTGGCGTCCTCAAAGGTGATGTCGGCGTCCAGCAACCCCAGGCCGGCTACTCCCCCGGCCCCGGATTCCACCGCGTCGTCGATGTGGCGGCACAGCATCTGGAAGCCCCCGCAGATGCCCAGCACCGGCCCACCGGCCCGCGCGTGGTCGACGATCGCGCCGGCCAGCCCGCGCTCGTGCAGCCAGGACAGGTCGGCGACGGTGGCCTTGCTACCCGGAACGACGACGAGGTCGGTGCCGAGGAGGTCCGCCGGGTCGGTCACCCACCGCACCGACACCCCTGGCTCGCAGGCCAGCGCCTCGACGTCGGTGGAGTTGGAGATCCGCGGCAACCGGATGGCGGCGACCCGCAGCCACTGGCTACCCCGCGGCGGCGTCGGTCGGCCGACGACGCGGTGCGCGAGCACCGACAGCGAATCCTCAGCATCGAGCCAGAATTCGTCGGCGTAGGGCAGCACCCCATACGTCGGGCGGCCGGTCAGGGTCTGCAGCTGGTCCAGTCCGGGCGCCAGCAGCGCCGGATCACCACGAAACTTGTTCACCACGAAGCCGGCGATGAGTGCCTGGTCGTCGGGCTCGAGCACCGCCACCGTCCCGAACAGATGTGCGAGCAGGCCGCCGCGGTCGATGTCGCCGACGAGGATCACCGGAAGATTCGCGGCTCGGGCCAAACCCATGTTGGCCAAATCGGTTGCTCGCAGGTTGATTTCGGCCGGCGAACCAGCCCCCTCGCAGATCACCGCATCGAACTCGGAGCGCAGGCCGGCCAGGTCGTCGGCGACGACGCCAGCCAGGCGATCCCGGTGGGCGACATAGCTTGCGGCGGTGACCGAGCCGGCGACCCGGCCCCGGATCACCAACTGCGACGTCCGGTCGCTGCCGGGTTTGAGCAGAACAGGGTTGAACCGGACGCTGGGCTCCAGCCCGGCCGCCCGCGCCTGGATCGCCTGGGCCCGGCCGATTTCACCGCCGTCGGCGGTGACCACGGAGTTGTTGGACATGTTCTGAGCCTTGAACGGCGCGACACGGGTGCCGGCGCGGGCCAGCAGTCGGCACAGTCCGGCGACCACCACGGATTTCCCGGCGTCGGAACTGGTGCCGGCGACCAGCAGGGCCCCGCTCACCGCGTTACGGGGCAAACGTCATGCCAGCGTGAGGATCTCGACACCGGTGTCGGTGACCAGCAGCGTGTGCTCGAACTGGGCGGTCCACCGGCGGTCTTTGGTGACCACCGTCCAGCCGTCGTCCCAGATCTCGTAGTCCAAGGCGCCGAGGTTGATCATCGGCTCGATGGTGAACGTCATGCCCGGCTGAATAATCGTCGACACCGACGGCTCGTCGTAGTGCAACACGACCAGACCGTTGTGGAAGGTCGTCCCGATTCCATGACCGGTGAAGTCGCGAACCACGTTGTAGCCAAAGCGATGTGCATAGGCCTCGATAACGCGGCCGACCACCGAGAGCGCGCGCCCCGGCTTGACAGCGTTGATAGCCCGCATGGTCGCCTCGCGGGTCCGCTCCACCAATAACCGGTGCTCCTCGGAGACGTCACCGGCCAAAAAGGTGGCGTTGGTGTCGCCGTGCACGCCGTCGAGGTAGGCGGTGACATCGATGTTGACGATGTCGCCGTCTTCGATCACCGTCGAGTCCGGGATGCCGTGGCAGATCACCTCGTTGAGCGATGTGCAGCACGACTTCGGGAACCCCCTGTAGTCCAGCGTCGACGGGTAGGCGCCGTGGTCGAGCATGAACTGGTGGGCGATGCGGTCAAGTTCGTCGGTCGTCACCCCCGGCGCGACGGCTCTGCCGGCCTCGGCGAGCGCACCGGCCGCGATCCGCCCGGCGACGCGCATCTTCTCGATCACCTCGGACGTCTGCACCCAGGGTTCAGTACCCTCCCGGGCGGTCGGCTTGCCGACATACTCCGGGCGGCTGATGCGGCTGGGCACCGGCAGCATGGGGGATACCACTCCGGGGGACAGCGCGGTGCGGGTGGACATGCCACTAGCTTAAGGGGCACGCGCCGGATCTCCCCGTGAGCCGCCGTGAGCCGGCTCGGTTTACGCCAGGAAGTCCGGCGGCAACGACTCGAACATCACCTTGGTCATTCGGACCGCGTACTCCGAACTGCCACCCCCGACGATCAGCGACGCGAACGCCAGATCGCCTCGGTACCCGGCGAACCAGGAATGCGACCCGCCCGGAAACTCGGCCTCGCCGGTCTTGCCGTACACCTCGCCGCAGCTGGCGATGTCCTTGGCCGTCCCGTTGGTCACCACGAGCCTCATCATCGGCCGCAGCGCGTCGAGCATTTTCGGCGAGATCGGGGCGGCATCACGGTCGACCGCGGTCGGTCGCCCTGCGATCAACTGCGGCACCGGGGTCTTGCCCGCGGCGACGGTGGCCGCCACCAGGGCCATGCCGAACGGGCTGGCCAGCACCTTGCCCTGACCGAAACCGTCCTCGGTCCGTTCTGCCAGGTCCACCGTCGGCGGCACCGACCCGGTCACCGTGGTGATGCCCTCCACCTGGTAGTCGACCCCGAGCCCGTATTGATTGGCCGCCTGCGACAGCCCGCGCGGCGGCATCTTGCTGCTCAACTCGGCGAACGTGGTGTTGCAGGAACTGGCGAACGCGCGCGACATGGGCACTACCCCGAGGTCGAAGCCGCCGTAGTTGGGGATGGTGCGGTGCCCGATGTCGATGCGGCCCGGGCAGCCCAGCATCGTGTTGGGGGTGGCCATGTCACGGTCGATTGCGGCGCCGGCGGTGACCATCTTGAACGTCGACCCGGGCGGGAACAGCCCGGTGGTAGCGAGCAGTCCGTCGACGTCGGCGCCGGCGTTCTGCGCGACGGCCAGGATCTCCCCCGTCGACGGTTTGATCACCACGAGCATCGCCTTGCCGCCCCGCGTGTTCACCGCGTGCTGGGCGGCGTTCTGAACGACCCGGTCCAGGGTGATGGTGACCGACGGCGCCGGCGAGCCCTCGATCTCGTGGAGCACGGCGACGTCGACGCCGTTCTGGTTGACGCTGACCACCCGCCAGCCGGCCTGCCCGTCGAGTTGATCGATGACAGACTTCTTCACCGCGGCGACGACGGCGGGCGCGAAATGCGGGTCGGTCGGCAGCATGTCGGGCTGGGGCGTGACGACGATGCCGGGCAGCCTCCCGAGCGCCGGGAATATCTTGTCGTTGTCGTCGGGGTTCAGCGTCACCAGATCCACCGAATCGGTTGTGGAGCTTGCTTGTTCGGCCAGCAGCTGCGGGTCAACCAGGGTGTCGTTAAACGGATGCAGGGTGTCGACGGCCGCGCGCACCGTCGCGATCAGCGCGGGTCCGGCCGCGGCGGCGTCCAGTGTGTAGTGGTACCGGTAGCCCGGGGCCAGGACGTCGCTGCCGCCGAGTTCGTTCACCGACGCACGCCGGGGCGGGTCGGACCGCAGCGCGAACCGTTGGCGCTCCCCCAGCTTGGGGTGCAGCCCGTTGGGGGTCCACCGCACCTCCCAGCGGCCCTCGTTGCGCGCCATCTTCAGCTGGCCGTCGTAGGTCCACGTCCGGTCCTTGGGCAGGTGCCACGTGAAGCGATAGCGGATGGTGCCGGTGTCCTCGGCGTACTGGGCATTGAGGATCTGCGCATCCAGGTGCTTGGACTGCAGTCCTGCCCAGGCCGCGTTGAGGGCCTCGCGGGCCTCGTTGGGGTTGTCGCTGAGCTGGGCAGCCGTCGCTGTGTCGCCGATCGACAAGGCGCCGAAGAACTTCTCGGCCGCCGGACCCGGGCCGTCCGGCCGCGGGGTGCATCCCGACAGGCCCAGCGCTCCCACGAGCAGGAGGGCTGAGGCCAGTGAGGCTAGTGGGGCTGTTGATGCTTTTGTGACCATTGGTGCTCATGGTAGGAACCGCGAGGTGAACTCGAGCTCCGACACACCGTGACTCGAGCTCGTGATGCGCCCGCGTGCGTAACGCCGCGGCGGGAATCGGGGCCCAGGATCGCCGCTGCGTTACGCCCGCGGGACCCGGCCCCTCTCAGTCGAGCAGGATCGTGGCGAACGTTCCGACCTCAGCGAAACCGACCCGGGCGTAGGCCGCGCGGGCGACAGCGTTGAAGCCGTTGACGTAGAGGCTGGCGGTGCGGCCGCTGCCCACGATCACGGCGGCCACCGTCGCCGTGCCACCGGTGCCCAGGCCCTGGCCGCGCCGCTCCGGATGCACCCAGACGCCCTGGATCTGACCGACCCCCGGCGACTGCGAACCCACCTCGGCCTTGAAGATGACCTCGCCGCGCTCGAAGCGGGCCCAGGCACGGCCGGCCGCGATCAGGCTGGCCACCCGCCGGCGGTAGCCGCGCCCACCGTCGCCGAGCCGCGGATCGACGCCCACTTCGCCGATGAACATGTCGACGGCCGCCACCAGGTAGGCGTCGAGCTCGTCGGGACGCACCTGGCGCACGCCGGGGTCGATGTCGCAGTTCGGGTGCCGCGACAGCGCCATCAGCGGTTGGGTGTCGCGGACGTCGCGCGCCGGGCCCCAGGCCGCCTCGAGGCGCTCCCACATCGGCATCACCAGTTCGGACCTGCCGACCAGCGACGAACAGCGCCGCCGCACGCTCATCGCCTCGTCGGCGAAGGCGTTGAGATCCTCCCGGGCGCCGCGCAGCGGGATCAGGTTCGCGCCCGCGAAGCACAGCGACTCGTGCGCACCGCGGCGGGTCCACAGCTCGCCGCCCATCGCGGCGGGGTCGATGCCGTAGTCGGCGACCCGGGCCGCGACCATGCATGAGCCCACTGGGTCGTCACCGAACACCCGCCACGCAGCGGGCGCGTCGCGCACCACCGACACCCGCCGGTCGCCGGCGAGGCGAAACAGGGGTGGAGCCGACATCAGGCGAAACTCTCCGTGGTGCGAACCGGGGAAACCGGTTGATGACAGGGCGCTGGCGCCTCTTTAGCTTACGGTCACCGTGGGCGATCCGCTCGCTTCTGTGCGCATGTCCTCAGCCAGCCGCAGAGCCTCCTCGATGAGCGTCTCGACGATCTTCGATTCGGGCACGGTCTTGATCACCTCGCCGCGAACAAAGATCTGCCCCTTGCCGTTTCCGGACGCGACGCCCAGGTCGGCCTCGCGGGCCTCGCCCGGGCCGTTGACGACGCAGCCCATCACCGCGACCCGCAGCGGCACGTCGAGCCCCTCGAGGCCGGCGGAGACCTCGTTGGCCAGGGTGTAGACGTCGACCTGGGCGCGCCCACATGATGGGCACGACACGATCTCCAGCGTGCGCGGCCGCAGGTTCAGCGACGCCAGGATCTGGTTGCCGACCTTGACCTCCTCGACGGGCGGCGCCGACAGCGACACACGGATGGTGTCGCCGATGCCCTTGGACAGCAGCGCGCCGAAGGCCACCGCGGATTTGATGGTGCCCTGGAACGCCGGACCGGCCTCGGTCACCCCGAGGTGCAGGGGGTAGTCGCAGCGGGCCGCCAGCATCTCGTAGGCGGCGACCATCACCACGGGGTCGTTGTGCTTAACGCTGATCTTGATGTTGCCGAACCCGTGCTCCTCGAACAGCGACGCCTCCCACAGCGCGGACTCGACGAGCGCCTCGGGGGTGGCCTTGCCGTACTTTTCCAGAAACCGGGCGTCCAGCGATCCGGCGTTGACGCCGATGCGGATCGGGATACCGGCTGCGGCGGCGGCCTTGGCGACCTCGCCCACCCGGCCGTCGAACTCCTTGATGTTGCCCGGGTTCACCCGCACCGCCGCGCACCCGGCGTCGATGGCCGCGAAAATGTAGCGCGGCTGGAAGTGGATGTCGGCGATCACCGGGATCTGGCTCTTCGAGGCGATCGTGGCCAGCGCGTCGGCGTCCTCCTGACGCGGGCAGGCCACCCGCACGATGTCGCAGCCCGACGCGGTCAGCTCGGCGATCTGCTGCAACGTTGC
>CAIYOH010000153.1 GCA_903927745.1 uncultured Mycobacteriaceae bacterium | reverse complement strand
CTCCAATAGCACGTCAAGCATATCGCGTATCGGTTGTCCTGCGGGCAGCGGATCTGCAAGTCGTTGATCGATCAATTCGCCTACTGCGACATCTAGTTGCCGAATTGCACGTCGCATCCGCATGTTACTGGGCGTCGGCACTGTTAACGGCATCGGCAGTGGGTTGCGTACTCGCTGGACCACACAGTGCAACGCACTGAGTGTTGCGGCCGTGAGGCGATCAACATGATTTGTTAGGTCAGCTCCGAACAGGGTCGCTCCGGTTATTTCCAGAGCTAAGTTCATCATGGTCTGGTCGACATCGATGAGCGCCGGCCCTCCCGCGGTGCGTTGTGCCCAACAATTATCGAGACGTGCCAGTGCATCTGTTACATGCTTTGTCCCCAACCGAATCATGTCTTGGTGAAATGCTGGCGCTAATTGGCGTCGTGTGGTTTTCCAGATATCGGTGTCAGCCGTGATGAGACCTTCGCCGGTCACAAGTGAAAGGTTCGAATACTGAACTGTACGTTTGCTCATAGCCCTGTGGTGGAGCAGTAGTACATCGCGAGCACCTTGTGGCGAGCTGATCAGGTAGGTCGGTAGAAGCGGAACTGGGAATTGGACAACATCACCGTACTGTCGCCAGGATTCCATCAAAAAATTCAGTGGGTCGTGTTGAATTGCTCGGACGTGGGGCAACATCTCCCGATAGGCTGGGCCGGGCGCTGTAACGGGTGCATTCCAGCTACGTCGGGTTTGTTCACCCGGGAGCACGCGCCACGTCACAGCGTCACCACCCCCCTTAAAGATCCAGGCCGCTCAGTTTTTTTGCTCATTCCCCCAATGTGGGTACCTTCATGGCCGGAGAACCGAGGTTAACAAATCATCGGGAACTGGTGCACACCCCGGGTGTGCCAGATTGTCGCCTTGACGATCCCGGCTGTCGAGCAGGAAGCCGGCCTTGGTGTGGTGCGGGCTCGTGACGATGTCCGTGTGGGCTTGATGCCTGCCCGGCATCGGCTGTCGAAGTTGTCGTTGCGACAGGGAATTATCTGCTGCGTTGGTAAGACGCACGGTGATGTCGGGGATTGCTGCAGATCATCTCTGCCCCGGCGCCCCACGATCCGAGTCGGCACCCATGAGTCGCTGGCGCAGCTGGAGCAATGGCCGCGGGGCCCACCAGTTCACTCCGCCGAACACCCGCATGAAGGCCGGCACCAGCAGCATCCGCACCAGGGTGGCGTCCACAAACACCGCCAGTGTCAGCCCGACGCCGAACATCCGCATGAACGAGACGTCGGCGATCGTCATCGCGGCGAACGAGGCGGACATCAACAGCGCCGCCGCGGTGATGACGCGGCCCGTGTGGGCGATTCCCAGGGCGACGGCCTCGTCGTTGTCGGCGCGGGTGCGGGCCGAGGCCAGCCAGTATTCACGGATACGGGAGATCAGGAAAACCTCGTAGTCCATGGAGATTCCGAACGCGACGCAGAACATCATGGCCGGAATGGTGGCGACCAGCGTGCCGCTCGGTGTGGTGCCCAGTGCCCGGAGGTGTCCTTCTTGAAAGATCCACACCAACGCGCCGAACGCCGCGGTGAGCGACAGAACGTTGAGCACCACCGCTTTGATCGGCAACACCACGCTGCCGGTGAGCATGAAGAGCAACACCACCATGACGACGGCGATGAAACCCAGCACGAGCGGCAAGCGGGACGTGATCGCGGTGACACCGTCGCGGTTGGTCTGCGCGTTGCCGGTCATCAGCACCGTCTGACCGCCCGGCGTCGCCACCCGATGCAGGCTGTCCAGCTGGGCGTTGGAGGCCGTGGAGTACAGCGGCGCAGTACTGGACACCGTCACAAAGGCGCTGCCATCTGCCACTCCGGCGGGCGCTGTCGGCGGTCCCGTGCGCACTCCGGCGACGAACGTGGCGGTCGGGGTGGACACGCCCGCGACGTCGGCGACCCGGGACAGCTGCTCGGCATACGCATCGAGTTGTTGGTCGACCGGCTCGTGGATGTCGGGGACGACGATCGTCACCGCTGCCTGCGCAGCCCCATTGAACTGGCTGCGGACCACGTCGCCCACCTGCCGCGACGTCGCCGTGGTCGGCAGCACCCGCTCATCGGGGTTACCCCACCGGACGTGCAGGAACGGCGCACCCAGCAGGAGCAGCACGCCGATGATCGCCAGTCCTATCGGGACAGGCCGGCGCATGGCCGCCGTCGCCGTGCGGTACCAGAAGTTGCGGGTGATCGGCTG
>CAIYOH010000152.1 GCA_903927745.1 uncultured Mycobacteriaceae bacterium | reverse complement strand
GGGGATTCGTTTCGGCACCGCGGAAAGCGCCATGCTGCCCGCCGACTCGGGGTGATCACGAGCGGCCGCTCGACGTTACGCGTCGCTGAGCAGCCGTCGCAGCATGTGCATGGCCACCGCCGTCGAGCGCTCCCGGACGTCTGACCGGTTGCCGGGGAGGCGCAGCGTCCTGGTGTCCGCCCGGCCGTCGGCCAGCATGGCGCTGAAACATACTGTACCGACGGGCTTTTCCGGTGTGCCTCCACCGGGTCCGGCGATCCCGGTGATCGCGATGGCGGTGTCGACACCGAAGCGCCGCAGCGCCCCCGCCGCCATGGCCGCGGCCACGGGTTCGGACACCGCTCCATGGAGCTCGATCAGGGCCGCCTCGACACCGAGCAGGCTCACCTTCGCCTCGTTGGAATAGGCCACCACGCCGCCTGTCACGTAGTCGGACGAGCCTGCGCGGTCGGTGAGCCGCGCCGCCAGCAGGCCCGCGGTGCAGGACTCCGCCGTCGCGATGCGTCGTCCCGCTAACAGCTGCGCAACCTGATCGTCGATGGTGGAACCGTCCTCGGAGAAGATCTGCCCGCCGTGCTTGTCACGCAGGAAGCTGCTCAGGCGGCTATACGCGGGCGCGGCGTGCGGTTCGTAGCGCGTGACCATTTCTACCTCGCCCCGCCGCAGGCAGGTGGTGATTTCGAGATCGCCGAAACCGGGGAGGGTTTTCTCGGCGTCACGCAGGGTTTCGGCCAAGCCCGACTCGGGTAGGCCGAACATCCGAATCATCGACTGCTGGTACCTGGTTCGGCCGGCGATCGCCTGCTGCGCCGTCGGGGTTTCGATCGCCCTGTGCCACATGGGCTGCAGCTCGCGCGGGGGTCCGGGAAGTACGATCACGGTGGGCTTGCCGGGCACCACCACACCCGGGGCGGTGCCCACCGGGGCGAGCACCTCGGCGCCCTGCGGAATCATCGCCTGCTTGCGGTTGGCGGCGCGCACCGCGTCAAAGCTCTTCTCGTCGAAGTGGGCCGTCAGTTTCTTGAGGATGCCGGCGATCGTGTTCTCGGTCTCGGCGTCCAGCACCAGCTCGCGGCCGCAGAAGCGCGCCACCACCTCGACGGTCATATCGTCGGCCGTCGGACCCAAGCCGCCGCTGGTGACGATCAGGTCCACGCCCTCCCCGGCCAGGAAGCGCAGCTGTGCCTCGATATCCGCGGGGCGGTCTCCGCAGATGGTGATGTGGGCCAGTTCGACGCCCAACTCCAGAAGTTGATCGGCTATCCAGGGACCGTTGCGGTCCTGGACGCGTCCGGTGAGGACCTCGGTTCCGGTGACGACGATTCCCGCGCGTGCGCTCACCGCCATGAGACTACTGGCGCCAGCTGCACCTCGGGAGCGCGCTCAGTGGCCGGACCGCCCCGGCTGTCCGGGCTGCCCGCTCTGCCCCGGTTGTCCCGGCTGCCCGGGCATTGCTCCGCCGCCCGGCGCGCCGCCGGAGCCCCCCGGACCCGGTGCCCCACCGCCACCGGGCACCGTACCGTCTCCGCCAGCGCCGCCGGCACCGCCCGCCCCGCCGTCACCCCCGTGGC
>CAIYOH010000151.1 GCA_903927745.1 uncultured Mycobacteriaceae bacterium | reverse complement strand
TCCCCGATGTCCCCGAGGTCGATTCCAAAACCCAGCCGCGGCGCCCGCCGCAGTTCGGTGAGCACCCCCGTCGAGGCGATGAACGCCTTGGAGGGCACGCAGTCGTCCAGCACCGCCGCCCCGCCGATGCCGTCGGAGTCGATCACGGTGACGTGCGCCGAATCGGGATGCGAGGTGGCGGCGACGAGCGCGGCCTCGTAGCCTGCGGGGCCTCCGCCGATAATCACGATCCGGGTCGCCACGGCTCACAACCTAGTCAACGGGGCACGTGAAGTGCTCGGCGGGAACACTGGGCGGGCGGGCGCCGTTTAAGCTTGCCCGATGCCGCTCTACGCCGCCTACGGGTCGAACATGGATCCCGAGCAGATGTTGCAGCGGGCACCCCACTCGCCGATGGCCGGAACCGGCTGGCTGCACGGGTGGCGGTTGACCTTCGGCGGCGAAGACATCGGCTGGGAAGGCGCGCTGGCCACCGTCGTGGAGGAACCCCTCGCCCGGGTGTTCGTCGTCCTCTACGACATGACGCCGGCCGACGAGCTCAACCTGGACCACTGGGAGGGGTCGGAGTTCGGGGTCCACCAGAAGATCCGGTGCCGGGTGGAGCGCATATCGTCGGACACCAGCACCGATCCGGTGCTGGCCTGGCTGTATGTGCTCGACGCCTGGGAGGGTGGCATCCCGTCGGCGCGCTACCTGGGCGTCATGGCCGACGCCGCCGAGATCGCGGGCGCGCCGAGTGACTATGTGCACGACCTTCGGACACGTCCGGCCAGCAACATCGGCCCAGGGACCTCGCCCTAACTTTCCTGCGCCCCCCTTGCGCGAGCGTGCGCAATTGTTCACCCCCTTTCCGCGAGTGTGCGTGTTTGCGCACCGACACGCGGCGTGGCGCGGTGTTCTGCGCACGCTCACGACCAGTTCAGGCGGCGCGGGCTCCCGCCAATCGCCTCTCGAGCCGCCGGATCAGGTCGACCCGCAAATAGCGAACGTCTTCGGCGACCATGGGCACGACCACCCAGCCGAGGTCTTGGAGTGCCGCGCTTCGCAGGCGGTCCCTGAGAAAAGCGTCCGGCCCGCTGTGCCAATCGACGCCGTCGTACTCGGCGGCGACGCGGAGTTCCGGCCAGGCGAAATCCAGCCGCCAGGTGCGCCCCTGCATGTCGACGACCTCGTACTGCAGGACCGGTGGCGGTAAGCCGCCGTCGATCATGACCAGCCGCGCCTCGCTTTCCATCGGCGACTCCGCGAGGGGCGACGCCTGCCCAATCAGCTCGCGAGCGGTCACGATGCCGCGACGGCGGGACTGGCGGGCAGCGGCCACACGGAGCTCCGAGCGAGTGAGGGTGCCGCTACGCAGGGCCGCGTCCAGCGTCGCCAGCGCCCGAGGCCGACGCAGGCTGCGGGCCACCTCGATCGCGGTCCACGCGGGTGCCGTGACCGGCCGACCCGCGACCATGGTCAGTGGCGCACCCTCACGCCGGTGCACGACCAGGCCGTCGGCCGACCG
>CAIYOH010000150.1 GCA_903927745.1 uncultured Mycobacteriaceae bacterium | reverse complement strand
GGCACCCACCCAGTTGGCTCGGCCGGTGAGCCTGTCCGAGCGCGCGGCGGTCGCGGGGGCCTCGACAGCGCGCAGCACCACGCCGTGACCAGCGGCCGCCGCGATCGGCGCTAGCTCTTCTTGGCGGCCCTTTTCGCCGGTGCCTTTTTCGCAGGAGCCTTTTTCGCGGGTGCCTTGCGGGCAACCTTTTTCGCGGGCCGCTTGGCCGGGCCGCGGGAGCGGCGATCGGCCAACAGTTCGGCGGCGCGCTCGTCGGTGATCGACGCCACCTCGTCGCCCTTGCGCAGGCTGGCGTTGGTCTCGCCGTCGGTCACGTACGGCCCGAACCGGCCGTCCTTGACCACCATCGGCTGACCCGACGCGGGGTCGGTGCCCAGTTCGCGCAGCGGCGGCGCGGCGGCGCCCTGGCGGCCGCGGCGTTTGGGCTCGGCGTAGATCTTCAGCGCGTCCTCGAGGGTGATGTCGAACATCTGCTCCTCGGTAGCCAGGGAACGAGAATCGGTGCCGCGCTTGAGGTACGGGCCGTAGCGGCCGTTCTGCGCGGTGATCTCCTCACCGGAGGACGGGTCGACGCCGACCGCCCGGGGCAGCGACAGCAGCCTCAGCGCATCCTCGAGGGTCACGGTCTGCAGGTCCATGGTGCGCAGCAGCGAACCCGTCCGCGGCTTGGGGCCGGTGGGTTTCTTGGCTTTCTTCGCGGGCGCGCCGGACTCGTCGCCACCGGTGTCCCCCGCGTCCAGGTCGGGTATCGCCGGAAGGACCTCGGTCACGTACGGCCCGTACCGGCCGTCCTTGGCGACGATCTCGTGCCCCGTATCGGGATCCACGCCCAGGCTGCGTCCCCCCTGCGGCGTGGCGAACAGTTCCTCGGCCAGCTCGAGGGTGAGCTCGTCGGGGGTCCACGAGTCGTTGAGGTTGGCCCGCTGCGGAGTGGGCTCCCCATCGTCGCCGATCACCATGCGTTCCAGGTAGGGCCCGTTCCTGCCCACCCGCACGCAGACGGGGCGTCCATGATCGTCGTCAAAAACGTTGATGGAGTTGACTTCTCGCGCGTCGATACCCTCGATGTTGACGCCGACAAGCTTCTTCAGGCCACCGGAGCGGGCCACCGAGTCGGGCACCCCGTGCTCGCCGCCGAAGTAGAAATTGTTGAGCCAGTCGGTGCGCCGCTCCTGACCCGAGGCGATCGCGTCGAGCTCGTCCTCCATGGCCGCGGTGAAGTTGTAGTCGACCAGCCGGCCGAAGTGTTGTTCCAGCAGACCGGTGACGGCGAACGCGACCCACGCCGGCACCAGCGCGCTGCCCTTCTTGTACACATAGCCGCGGTCCTGGATGGTCTTGATGATCGACGAGTACGTCGACGGGCGGCCGATGCCCAGCTCCTCGAGCGCCTTGATCAGCGACGCCTCGGTGTAGCGCGCCGGCGGGTTGGTGGCGTGCCCGTCCGGGGTGAGTTCCAGGGCCGCCAGCCGCTGCCCCTCGCTCAGCTGCGGCAGCCTGCTTTCGGCGTCGTCGGCCTCGCCGCCGGCCTGCTCGTCCACCGTCTCGACGTAGGCCTTGAGGAAGCCGGCGAAGGTGATGGTGCGCCCGCTGGCGGCGAACACCACGTCGCGATCGGCGCCCGCACCCGCCGACACTCCGGAGATCCGCAGGCTGAGCGTGGTCCCGCGGGCGTCGGCCATCTGGGAGGCCACCGTGCGCTGCCAGATCAGCTCGTAGAGCCGGAATTCGTCGCCGTTGAGTTCGCGGCGCACCGCGTCCGGCGTCGCGAACGCGTCGCCGGCGGGGCGGATCGCCTCGTGCGCCTCCTGGGCGTTCTTCACCTTGCGGGTGTACTGCCGCGGCGACGGGTAGACGTACTCCGCGCCGTAGAGCTGGCGGGCCTGGGTGCGCGCGGCGTTGATCGCCGTCTCCGACAGCGTGGTCGAGTCGGTGCGCATGTAGGTGATGTAGCCGTTCTCGTAGAGCCGCTGGGCGACGCTCATCGTGCGCTCGGAGGAGAACCGCAGCTTGCGGCCGGCCTCCTGCTGCAGCGTCGACGTCATGAACGGCGGATACGGGCGGCGCGTGTAGGGCTTCTCCTCCACCGACGCCACGCTCAGCTGAGCGCCCCGCAACCCGGCGGCCAGGGAGACCGCACTCGCCTCGTCGAGGACTATTACTTCGGTAGCGGCATCGTCGCCCTTGCGCAGCCGGCCCAGCGAGTCGAAATCGCGGCCCGTGGCGACCCGGCGGCCGTCGACGCCGGCCAGCCGGGCGGTGAAGGTGGGCGGCTGGGCCTGCGGATCGGACACGCTCGCGTCCAGTTGGGCGATGATGTCCCAGTAGCCGGCGCTGCGGAACGCCATGCGGTCGCGTTCCCGCTGCACGATGATCCGGGTGGCCACCGACTGCACGCGGCCCGCCGACAGCTTCGGCGCGACCTTCTTCCACAGCACCGGGCTGACCTCGTAGCCGTACAGCCGGTCCAGAATGCGGCGCGTCTCCTGCGCGTCGACGAGGTCGATGTCAAGGTCGCGGGGGTTCTCGGCGGCCTCCAGGATGGCCGGCTCGGTGATCTCGTGAAAGACCATCCGCTTGACCGGGATGTTCGGCTTGAGGGTTTCCAGCAGGTGCCAGGCGATGGCCTCACCCTCCCGGTCGCCATCGGTGGCCAGGTAGAGCTCGTCGACGCCCTTAAGGAGGCCCTTGAGTTCGGTGACGGTGCTCTTCTTCTCCGGGCTGATGACGTAGAGCGGTTCGAAGTCGTGGTCGACGTTGACTCCGAGGCGGGCCCACGGCTCCGACTTGTACTTGGC
This sequence comes from uncultured Mycobacteriaceae bacterium, assembly GCA_903927745.1. Lineage (GTDB taxonomy): Bacteria > Actinomycetota > Actinomycetes > Mycobacteriales > Mycobacteriaceae > Mycobacterium. Next base: position 3,551 of record CAIYOH010000150.1, on the reverse strand, counting down.
GGGGACGTCGGCCGCGGCGCGCGGCAGGTCGCGGATGTGGCCGCGCGACGATTCCACGATGTACATGGGGCCCAGGTAGCCCGCGAGTTTGCGCGCCTTGGTCGGCGACTCGACGATCACGAGCCGCCGACGACTCCCGTTAGGGCCGCCGTCGGCGGGTTTCTTCGGCTTCGAGTCAGCCAACTACTCCTACGCTCCATCTCTCGTATCGGCCCCGGGGTGAGGCCGCCCTGCAGGAAGAATGACAGGCTCACGCCGGAAATTCCGCAGAAGGTGCGGATGTGCCGGCGTCGTGTCGCCGCCGGGCACCTGACAATTTCGCACCCCGGGGCGTGCCCGCGCAAACCGGGCGCCGGAGAGCCTGATCCTATCCGGCCCTCACACCCGGGGCCACAGGGGCGACGCCTCGGTGTCGGCGGGGGGGTCCCCCACGTTCTCTACCAGCCGCGATAGCCTGCGACGCCCGCTGATCCGCAAAGCCGGCCGCAGGCCGCGGGTGCCGATGAGGGTGGGGGCGATCCCGATCCGCATCAGGGCCGACGCCAGCGGCGAATGGGTGTCGGGAGCGTGCGGGTCGAGGCCGAGCAGGTAGTGGTTGCCCTCCGGGGCGCCGGCCGCCAACGTCCACGCGCGGAGTTCCCGCGGGCCGGGCAACCATCGCGGCGGCACCGTCTTGACCGCGCCGAGGGTCCACTCGGCGGCGAGGCTGACCAGCGTGGGCGTCACCGACGTGCGCACCAACGGGGTGTCTTCGTCGGTGCGGCCGATCTCCGGGTTGAGGCCCGCGTCGCGGATCATCTCGGCCAGCGCCGAGGCGCGCCAGGGCTGATCGACGACGACCGAAAGCCGGGCGGCCCGGACATCCCCGGCGCCGACGACCACGATCTGGCCGGACGCCGCCAGCACCCCGGACAGGTCGGCGACCGCGGGCGGCACCGATTCTGCCGTGAAGAAGGAAAGCTGGCTCACGTCAACGACAGTAGGCCAGTTCACCGACTATCGCCCCGAGCCGCGACCCGCCGGTAACAGGAAACCCCCCGTGCCGACCCGCTGGGCGGGACTACACGGGGGGTTTGCGCTGAGGATCTGTCCGTCCTAGGCGGAGCGGACTCCGGTGGCCTGAGGACCCTTGGGGCTTTGGCCGATCTCGAACTCGACCTTCTGGTTTTCTTCAAGGGTGCGGAAGCCCGAACCCTGGATTTCCGTGTAGTGGACGAAAACATCCGCGGAACCGTCCTCGGGCGCAATGAACCCGAAGCCCTTCTCCGCGTTAAACCACTTCACAGTTCCCTGTGGCATGTGTCGATCGTTCCTTCTCTTATTCTGGGTGCGGAGTGCCGCTGTTCGACGCCCCGGGCCTGGTACGACCGCCATACCTCGCGGAGTCGCCGGAACGTCACCCGAGCGATTAACCTCGCAGGAACCGCGGCCGCAACGTCGATCCTGCGAAAGTTTGACACGAACACAGAAGCTGCGACCGCCTTCTATCCAACCACGTTCGTCGCGTCCGCGACAGCCTTCGGGAGTTAACGGACCTTGAACGGATTTTTCAGGCAATGACCAAGCAATGAGGGGGTCGTGACGGTGGCGAGTTTCGGTGGCGAACTGCTTGCCGCCGCCCTCGCCGGAGCCACCCCGGGCGAACACCCGCTGCGTCACGTCGCTGAGTTGCCGGCGCGCAGCGGGCGGCCACAGGGATGGCCGGCGTGGGCCGACGCCGACGTCGTCGCCGCGTTCGCCGCCCGCGGCGTCGCCAGTTTGTGGGCGCACCAGGTCGAGGCCGCGGAACTGGCCCATGCCGGCCGCCACGTGGTGATCAGCACCGGCACGGCGTCGGGTAAGTCACTGGCCTACCAGCTGCCCGTCCTGAACACGCTGGCGACGGACCCGCGGGCCCGGGTGCTGTACCTGTCGCCGACGAAGGCGCTCGGTCACGATCAGCTGCGCGCCGCGCTCGAGCTGACCGCCGCCATCCCCCGGCTGCGCGATCCTGTTTTCGGGGTCGCCCCGACCGCCTACGACGGCGACACCCCAGGCGACGTGCGCCGCTTCGCGCGGGAACGCTCACGGTGGTTGTTCTCCAATCCGGACATGATCCATCTGTCGACCCTGCGCAACCATGCCCGCTGGGCGGTTTTTCTGCGCGGGCTGCGGTTCGTGATCGTCGACGAATGCCACCACTACCGAGGGGTTTTCGGCTCGAACGTGGCGATGGTGCTGCGCCGCCTGCTGCGGCTGTGCGCGCGGTATTCGGCGCACCCGGGATCCGGGCCGACCGTGATCTTCGCCAGCGCGACGACGGCTTCGCCCGGCGCGACGGCCGCCGAGCTGATCGGCCTGCCCGTCGAGGAGGTGCTCGACGACGGCTCGCCGCAGGGGGCGCGGACGGTGGCGCTGTGGGAGCCCGCTCTGCGGACCGACCTGACGGGCGAGAACGGGGCGCCGGTGCGCCGCTCGGCCGGAGCGGAGGCGGCGCGCGTGATGGCCGACCTGATCGCCGAGGGCGCCAGTACGTTGACGTTCGTCCGGTCGCGCCGGGCCGCGGAACTCACCGCGCTGGGCGCGCAGGCGCGCCTGGCCGACGTCGCCCCCGGGCTGAGAGACACGGTGGCCTCCTACCGGGCCGGTTATCTCGCCGAGGACCGCAGCGCCCTGGAGCGGGGCCTGGCCGAGGGCCGGCTGCGCGGCCTGGCCACCACCAATGCCCTGGAGCTGGGTATCGACATCGCCGGCCTGGACGCGGTGGTGCTCGCGGGGTTCCCCGGCACGGTGGCCTCGTTCTGGCAGCAGGCCGGCCGGTCCGGCCGGCGAGGCCAGGGTGCGCTGGTGGTGCTGATCGCCCGCGACGACCCGCTGGACACCTACCTGGTGCACCACCCGTCGGCGCTGCTGGACAAACCGGTCGAGCGGGTCGTGATCGATCCCGCCAACCCGTACCTGCTCGGCCCGCAGCTGCTGTGCGCGGCCACCGAGTTGCCGCTCGACGACGCCGAGATCCGCAGTCTGGGCGCCCGGGGCGTGGTCGACGACTTAGTGGGGAAGGGGCTGTTGCGGAGGCGCAACGGCAAGTACTTCCCCGCTCCCGGCGCGGATCCACACGCCGCGGTGGACATCCGCGGAGCCTCCGGCGCGCAGGTCATGATCGTCGAAGCCGACACCGGGCGGCTGCTCGGCAGCACCGGCGCCGGCCAGGCGCCGGCCTCGGTGCACCCGGGCGCGGTGTACCTGCATCAGGGCGAGAGCTACGTCGTCGACTCGCTGGACACCGACGCCGGCATCGCCTTCGTCCGCGCCGAGGATCCCGGCTACGCCACGTTCGCCCGCGAGATCACCGACATCGCCGTCACAGGCACCGGCGAGCGCGTGGAGTTCGGCCCCGTCACCCTGGGCGTGGTTCCGGTGAGCGTCACTCACCAGGTGGTCGGCTACCTTCGACGACGGCCCAACGGGGAGATGATCGACTTCGTTGAGCTCGACATGCCGGCGCACACACTGCCCACCACCGCCGTGATGTACACCATCACGCCGGAGGCGTTGCAGCGCAACGGGAT
>CAIYOH010000149.1 GCA_903927745.1 uncultured Mycobacteriaceae bacterium | reverse complement strand
GTCATTAGTCGCCAGCCGTTTGCCGGTGGCGGGGTCGGTGAGGTCGGCGTGCGAGATGTGCCACTTTCCGTCGTAGTGGGTGTCGTAGCCGGCGGCCCGAAACCAGTGGCCCAGCGTGGGCACCTCGCCCGGCCGCAACCAGCGCATGCGGTTGTCGTCGGCCGCCTTGCCCAGCCCGTCGGTCTGGGTGACCCCGTGCAGATCGGGGTAGTGCCCGGTGAACATGGTCGGCCGGCTGGGCACGCAGGCCAGCGAGCCGGTGTAGTGGCGCGTGAAGCTGACGCCGTGATTGTCAAACCACCTGCGGCCGGCCAGGATTACATCGCGCCACCTCAGCACGGCGGGATTCTCGTACGGCGGCACCGCGCGCTCCTCGTCGGTCATGATGACGATGACGTCGGGGCGCGGTCCGGGGCGGTCAGACACGAGCGTTCTCCAATCGATGGGCGAGCCCGGCGAGCATGGTGTCGGACTGTCGGGCCAGGAATCGACAGAGCATGCGTTCGGCCAGCCTCTGGGGTCCGTGGGAGCCGATGTCGACGGTGCTGGTCAGGGTGACGACGGTCGAGTCCAGCCCGGAGGGTTCGGCCGTCCACCGGTTGATCACCCGCCGCAGGCGGCGGGGCAGCCCCTCTATCTCGTAGGCCAGCGCCCGCGGGGGGTCGAACTCGATGATGCGCTCGACCAGTGCGTCGTGGTTGATCTGAACTCGCCGGGCGGTGCCCAACGGGCCTCCGTCGGGACCCGCGACCAGGATGCACGAGTGGTCGACGTTGCCTGCCCAGGAACTGATCGAGCCGAAGTCGGCCAGCACTTCCCAGATGTCGGCGGGGCGGGCGGCGATGACGCGCGTGCGCTGAATCCCGGCCATGCGCTCACGCTACCGGTGCAGGAGGGTCTCGAGCGCGACCGCCGAAGCGCTGACCGCCGCCACGACGGCCAGCGTCACCCAGTCGGCCATTGTCGGCCGGGTCGGGTTGGCTGACAGCTGCCCGTATCCGCCGCGCGCGGTGATCGCGTCACCCATCTCGTCGGCGCGCCGCAACGTGACGGTGATAGCGGCCGACAGCAGGTCGATCAGCTCCGCCGAGCGCAGCTGGCGCCTCTCCCGACGGCTGCTCGCCACCCGTTTGGGCCGCAACCGTCGGGCCGCGTAGAGAAGCTGGAATTCGTCGATCAGCATCGGGAAGGCGCGCAGCGCGAGCGCCAGCGCCACCGCCCATTCGTCGACGGGAATCCGCACCGCACGCAGCGGCCGCCCCAATGTCGTCACCGCCGGCGCTATCTCGGCGACGTTGGTTGTCCACGACACCATCGCCCCCGCGCCGAGCAACACGATCGACAATGCGGTGATCCGCAGGAAGTACAGCGATCCCCCGAGCCCGATCTCGAGCCCGCCGATCGAGACTTTGGGGCTACCGCCCGCCAGCGCCGCCGTGACACCGCCCACGGCCAAGACGATCCACAACCAGCGCGGCATCGACGGCAGCACGCCGCGGGGGATGTGGGCGATTCTGGCCGCCGCGAACAGCAGCGCCCCCACCAGTCCGATCGTCACCCATCCCGGGTAGAAGGTCAGCAGTATCGAAAAACTCAGCGCTACAACGAGCTTGGTACCCGCCCACAGTTCGTGGATCGGCGACGTTCCCGGCACCGGGACCAGCAGCACCACGGGACGTGCCGGGCGCCGCGCCCGCTCGGGTGTCGGGGCTGGGACGGGGGGTGGAATGGCGCTCATGGCAGGCCCCCCACCGCCGCGGGAACCGCTTGCAGCGCTCCGCCGCTGAGGTGCAACGTACGCGGGCACAGGTCCTCCAGTCCGGCGAAGTCGTGCGAGATCACCACGACCGTCAGGCCCGTGTCGCGGCGCAGGCCTTCCAGCAGTCGCAGCAGGGCGCGCTGGCTGGCGGCGTCCAGCCCCGCGAGTGGCTCGTCGAGGATCAGCGCCCGTGGCGACCGCGCCAACAGCCCGGCCAGCACCACCCTGCGCATCTGACCGCCGCTGAGCTGGTCGATGCGCCGCTTGGCCAGGCCACGGTCCAGCCCGACGACCCCGAGCGCCTCGGCCACCCGGTTCTCATCGAGCGGCGAAAAGCCCGCCGCGGAAGCCACTTCCAGATCCACCCGGCTGCGCATCAACTGCAGCCTGGCGGCCTGGAACGACAGCCCGACCGCACCTACCTGCTCATGGGTCGGCCTGCCGTCGAGCAGGCAGGCGCCAGTGGTGGGGACGGTGAGCCCGGCCATGATCCACGCCAAAGTGGACTTCCCTGAGCCGTTGCCGCCGTGGATGAGCAGTCCGTCGCCCTGCTCCACCACGAAGCTGATACCGCGCAGCGCGGTCTTGGCCCACGGGGAGCCGCTGGCGTATTCGTGCCCCACTCCCACGAGTTCGAGGACCGGCGCGCGGCGACCAGGGTCCGTGACGATGGTCGGGGCGGGCGCGCGGGCGGTCTCCACCATGGTGGTCATGGCGGCACTGGCCGCGCTGGCCGCGCTGGCCGCACTGGCGGCACTGGCGGCGTTGTCCGGCGAGTCACTGAGATTGAGCACGCGGTCGGCGCGACCCGCCTCGTTGTTGTAGTGGGTGATCTGCACCAGGGCGGTGCGGTGCCGTTCGGTGAGCCCCGACAGCACGCCGATCAGGGCGTCGCGGCCCTGCTGGTCGACCATGCTGGTGACCTCGTCAGCGATCAGCAACGCGGGCTCGCGGGCCAGTGCGGCGGCGAGCGCCAACCGCTGCAGTTCGCCGCCGGACAGGCCTCCGGTATCGCGGTCGGCCAGATCCTCCAGTCCCACCTCACGCAGCAGGCGCGGCACATCGACATCGGTGCCCGGCGGCAGACCCCAGACCACGTCGTCGGCGACCCGGGTGCCCAGGACCTGGCTCTCCGGGTGCTGCAGGACGATCGCCGTGCCGCCCATCGCGCCCAGGCCCACCCCGCCGGGCCGTTCCACGCTGCCCGACGTCGGTGGGCGTCCGGCCAGGATCAGCATCAGCGTGGTCTTGCCGGAACCGTTGGCGCCGGTGACCGCCAGGTGTTCCCCGGCCCGCACGTCGAGACTGACCTCGGGCAGCGCGTCCCGCCGGGCCCCGGGATAGCGGAAGCTCACGTGGTCGAGCCGCATCGGAACGGGCCCGACCGGGCGGACCGGCCCGTCCTGGCCCGCCGAACCCGCGCCCGGGGCATCCAGTTTGTGGACGTCGGGGATGCCGTGCATCCGTGTCAGCACCCGCGACAACGCCCACCAGCCGATCAGGGACACGATCTGGACGGAGACGACGAAGTGGACCAGAAGCACCAGCGGCCAGTACTGCAGCCCGAGGGCGACGTAATGCTTCGTGTCGGCCGCGGCGTCGTGCAGTTGTGCGTGGTTCAGGGCGGCGGCGATCCCGTCGAAGTTGGCAGTGATCGCCGCGAAGACGAGGTGCCGGAGCCGGGTGAGCACGGCCACCAGGGCGATGTGGACGCCCGCGAACAGGACCCCGGCGATCAGCCCGGCGACGACGACCGTCGGCAGGCCGCGGCGCTCACGTTTAACGATCCCGGTCAGCCCGCCAATGTAGGCACTGGTGACGACACCCATGAGCCCGCCAGCCCCGGCGATCAGGAAGGCGATGACCGCGCCGGCAAACGTCGCGGCGACCAGCAGGCGCAGACGGTACCGGTAGGCCAGCAACGCCATCGGCACGGTGCCCAGCAGCCCCAGCGCAGCGGCGAACGGGACCACCACCGAGACGATCGCGATGACGGCGGTCAGCGCCCCCATAACCGCGGCATGGGCCATTTCGGCCGGTCGCAGAGATCCGACCCGGGAGCGCGGCGACGGGGCGGGCTGGGGCACGTCATCGATTCTGCCAGGCCGCGCCGCGGAGTCGGGGCAGCAGACGGGGTGACCCGCGGGAGCGGATCGCCCCACGCGGCTGGTCTCGGATAGCAAAGCTATGCAACCATGGGGTATGCACACAGCGACCGCCCGCCGAACGCACGTCGTCGATCCCGTGAATCCCGGGCCGGAGGCGAGCCTGGGGGCGGATCTGCTCGCGGTGGTCGCGCGACTCAACCGGCTGGCCACCCAGCGCATCCACATGCCGCTACCGGCGGCGCAGGCCCGGTTGTTGGCCACGATCGAGGCCCACGGGGAGGCCCGCATCGGTGACCTGGCCGCGGTCGACCACTGTTCCCAGCCGACGATGACCACGCAGGTGCGGCGCCTTGAAAGCGCCGGCCTGGTGGTCAGGACCGTCGACCCCGCAGACGCCCGCGCCGTGCGGATCCGCATCACGCCGGAAGGAGTCGGCACCCTCGACGCCGTCCGTGCCGACCGCGTCGCCGTGATCGAACCGCAGCTGGCGCTCCTCGCGCCGGCCGACCGTCGCGTCCTGACCGAGGCGGTCGAGGTGTTAGGCCGCCTGGTCGACAACTCCTCGACCCTGGGGCGCCGCCCCGCGCCGTGATCCGGGCGCGCTGACGGTTAATACTTCCGAAACATCGCAGGTCCGCGCTCGAAACATGCCCGGCGCACTATTTCTCCGTGAGCATGGAGCCTGGGGCCGAGCGGGTCGACTGGGCCGGGTTGCCCGTCAACCTGGACATGGTGTTCTCCCAGCGGCAGCGCGACAAGGTCTACGCGCAGCATCTGATGCGCGCCCGCGCGGCCAAGAAAGAGCTGCCTCAGCCGCGCGCCACCTCACAGCCGGCCTCCCGCCACGCCGCGAATCCTCCGATCAGATCCGAGACGTCCTCGAACCCCGCGACACGCAGCACGCTGGCGGCGACCATCGACCGGTAACCGCTGGCGCAATAAACGACCACCGGAACCGTCGAGTCCAGGACATCCAACGACTCCGACAGGGCTGGTAGCGGGATACACCGCGCGCCGGCGATGACGCCGTCCGCCGTTTCCTGAGTCGCACGCACGTCCACCAGTAGCGGACGGCTCCCGGCGGCGCACCGTTCGGCGAGCTGCCCGGCGGTCAACCGGGGAGTCGACTCAACGAGGTCGGGGCGATGCGCGAAAACCCCGTCCAGATCGGCCAGCTGACCGATAACCCGGTCGTGTCCCACGCGGGACAGTCGGATCCGGGACTGCCGAGCATGTGCCGGATCGCCGACAAGGACGATGTCGCGCTCGGGCGGCAGGACGGCGCCGGCCCACTCGGCGAAGCGACCCTGGAGGCCGATGTTGATCGCGCCCCGCAGATGCCGCGCCGCAAAGTCGGCGGGCTCCCTGCTGTCCAGCAGGATGGCGCCCGCTTCGGCGCGCCGGAACACGTCCTCGACGGCCAGCACGGCCGGCTCTGTCTCGTCGAGCAACGGGCGGAGCGTTCGGTTGCGGCGGGCAGCGAATGCAAAGTACCGCGGCCGCACCTGTTGGCCCTCGGTGACCGCGGCGACGAAATCCTCCAGGTTGACCGCCCGCAGCGCATAGTTGGTCCGTCGTTGCTCGCCGATCGTCGAACTGGTCTCGCTCGATAGCTGCTTGCCGCACGCCGATCCGGCGCCGTGCGCGGGGAACACGCGAGTGGCATCGGGCAGCGTCAAGAGCTTGGTCTGCAAGGAACCGTGCAGCGTCTGGGCGAGCACATCCGCCGACAAGCCCTCGGCCACGAAAAGATCCGGACGCCCGACATCACCGACGAACAGCGTGTCCCCGGTGAGCACGCCGTAGGGAACCTGATCATCAGGGTGCTCGTAGACGACCACACAAATCGACTCGAGAGTGTGACCGGGTGTCGCGAGGATCTCCAGCGTCAACTCCCCCAAGGAGATCCGTTGGCCGTCACGCAGGGGTTCGAAGGGGAACTCGACATCGGCGCCCTCGCCGAGCGAGATCACCGCCCCGGTGGCCGCCGCGAGCTCCAGGTGCCCGCTCAGAAAGTCGGCGTGGATGTGAGTCTCGATGACCCGCTCAATGACGAGACCGCGCTCTGCCGCCTCCCGCAGGTAGGCATCGACGTCGCGCCGCGGGTCGACGACGACGGCGCGCCCGGTCGTCTCATCCCCGATCAGATAGGAAGCCTGCGACAAGCAGTCCAGATAATGCTGAGAGAAAATCATCGGCTATCCCCCGTGTTCACCGATTGCGCACCGCGGGCTGGCCGTACACGGCCACCACTACGGTGCGATCCAGGTTGTTATCCGACCACACCCCGATGGTCGTATTGGCGCAGTCGCGGATAATTGCCATGTCGTCGGGGTTTCCGTACCACTGATTGACCAGATCGAGGCTGCTGATCGCCATGGCCGGGTTAATTGCCACCGTCTCGGAGGCTTTGCCCTGGAAACCAGCGGCGGCCGCACGATCCTGAGGTGTCGATCCGTCGGATCCGATGTCGGCGTTGATGTCCCGGTTGTTCATCATGTCGTCCGCGTGCCATTCGGCGGCCAGCGTGAGAGCGTTGTTCCGGATGACATCATTGGTGCAGCCCGCCTGATGCTGCAGGGTGTAGACGGCGGAGACGACGGCGCTGTTGAGCCGCTTGTTGTCAGCATGTGCAGTGGGAGCGGCCCATGCCGCCGTCACCGCGACCGCGACCGCGACCGCGACCGCGACGGCACCGGTGCCAGAACCTGCGCCGGACGACGCGCGCATCACGCCGGGTCGAAATGCGAAACGAGCCATCGTCCGCCGACCTTGTCCAACTTGACCCTGATGACGGGATGGGTGTCCGTCGGGGCTCCCTGCCCAGTCGTCACCGTCTG
>CAIYOH010000148.1 GCA_903927745.1 uncultured Mycobacteriaceae bacterium | reverse complement strand
GGGCATCCCCGCCGGGGTGACGGTAGCGGCAGTTCCGGCACGACACCAGAAGGCGGTCATGTCGTAGCCGCCCTTGGTCGCCTCGCCGCCGCGGGGGCCCAGCGCGCTCCCCCTCGCGTAGATGATCCTCGGGTTCACCCCGCGGATGTCGTCGATGTCGATGCCGAACTTGTGCCGGGCATCGGGCAGGAAACTCGTCAGGAACACGTCGGAGCGGCGGGCCAGCTCGTAGAGCACCTCCCGCCCCTCCGGGACCGACATGTCCAGTCCGATGCTGCGCTTGCCGCGGTTGGCGTGCTCGATGTTGGGGTTCGGGTCGCCGTCGACGCGCAGCATGCCTGTCTGCCGGAGTCCGCGCTGGGGGTCGCCCGTGACGGCGTGCTCGACCTTGACCACGTCGGCACCCCATTCGGCGAGCACGGCGCCCGCCGACGGGACGAACCCGTACATGGCGACTTCCAGGACTCGGATGCCCTCCAGTGGCCTCACGCGGACGCCCCCGGGGCCCGGGATAATGTGATTCTCATAGGCGGCGAATCTTACAGCCGGCTGTCGAGAACTCAAGAAGGTCGGCGAAACGCGATCACCATGCCCGCGCGGCCGCTCGCCCGGTGGGGCCTCCCGTGTTCTTGACGAGTCTTTGCAGCCCGACAGCAGTTTCGTGGAATTCGGTTGCGACGCACTGTAGCCGGAGAGTAAGGTTCTCATAATTGCAAGGGAGATTCTTAGTGCCGGAGACGGCCACCGTCGGGCTGGAGATGTCGGCATGAAGACAGCGGTGGTGACCGGCGGTGCCTCCGGAATCGGCCTCGCCATCGCACGTCGCCTGCGCACCGACGGCTTGGGCGTCGCCACCATCGATCTGAAGCCATCGGATGACGACCGCGCTTTCACCGCCGATGTCACCGACCGGTCGCAAGTCGATGCCGCCCTGTCCGCGATCCGCGCCCGTCTGGGACCGGTGGCGGTTCTGGTCAACGCCGCGGGACTGGACGGGTTCACACGCTTCGCCAACATGACCTTCGAGGAATGGCAGCGGGTGATCGACGTCAACCTCAACGGGGTCTTTCACGTGACTCAGGCGGTGCTGCCCGACATGGTGGCGGCCGGCTGGGGCCGGATCGTCAACATCTCCTCATCCAGCACGCATTCCGGTGTCGCTCGCATGAGTCACTACGTCGCGGCCAAGTCCGCGGTTAACGGGCTCACCAAGTCGCTCGCGCTCGAGTACGGTCCGAGCGGCATCACGGTCAACGCCGTGCCCCCGGGTTTCATCGACACCCCGATGCTGCGCAACGCCGAGAAGCAGGGCTTCCTCGGCAGCGTCGAGGAAAGCATCGCCCGGACGCCGGTGCGCCGGATGGGACAGCCGGAGGACATCGCCGCGGCGTGCGCTTTCCTGGTGTCAGAGGAAGCCGGCTACATCACCGGTCAGATTCTGGGCGTCAACGGCGGCCGGAACACCTGAGAATCCGTCACCGCGACCGAACCCCGCAAGGAGACACCGTGAAGGTCTGGGTTGATCCACAACGCTGCCAGGGCCACACCCTGTGCTCGATGATCGCGCCGGATTCCTTCCGGCTCAGCGATATCGACGGCAGTGCGTCGGCGATCGACGATGTGGTGCCGGCCGACCGCGAAGACACCGTGCGCGAGGCCGCGCAGTCGTGTCCGGAGCAGGCCATCATCATCACCGAATGATCCACCAAGGGAGGCAGAGCGTATCGACGGAGAAAAGGCCGTGAGTGTGAACGAGGCCGACGGGGCCGACGGCGACGGCGGCCATCAGAAAAACCGGTATCGGTTCGACCGGCACGCCCCGGAGTACCGCGCGCGGTTCACCGAGATCACGCACGAGATGCATGCACGGTGCCCCCTGGCCTGGAGCGACACCTACGGCGGGCACTGGGTCGCCGCCGGCAGCCACGAGGTGTTCGAACTCGCCCGCTGCCCCGCGGTCTCCAACGATCACGACATCAACAACGAACGCCGCGGCTACAAGGGGATTTCGATCCCGACGGCCCGACGCGTCAGCGGCGTTCGGGGCGGGATCCTGGAGATGGACGAGCCCGAGCACCGCACCTACCGCAGCGTGCTCAACCCCTATCTGTCACCGGCTGCGGTGAAGCGCTGGGAGCCGTTCATCGACGATGTGACGCGCGCCTGCCTCGACGAGAAGATCGAGGACGGCCGCATCGACTTCGTCGACGACCTCGCCAACGTCGTCCCGGCCGTTCTGACGCTGGCGATGATGGGCATCCCGCTGAAGAACTGGCAGATGTACAGCGAGCCCACCCATGCCGCGGTCTACACCCCCGAGCACTCCCCGGACATCGAGCGGGTGACCGCGATGCACCGGCAGATGGGGATCGATTTGATCAACAACATGATCGAGATTCGCGAGAATCCGCGGCCCGGCCTGGTCAACGCCCTGCTCGAGATGCGGATCGACGGCGAGCCCGCCCCCGACCTGGAGATCATCGGCAACCTCGGATTGATCATCGGCGGCGGTTTCGACACCACCACGGCACTGACCGCCCACTCGCTGGAATGGCTGTCGCAGCACCCCGACCAGCGCGAGCTGCTGAGCACGCGACGCGACACCCTGCTCGACCCCGCGACCGAGGAGTTTCTGCGCTACTTCACCCCGGCACCCGGCGACGGCAGGACCTTCTCCGACGACGTCGAGCTCGACGGCACCGCGTTCAAGGAGGGCGAGCGGCTGTGGATTTCGTGGGCCATGGCCAACCGCGACCCCGCGGTGTTCCATGACCCCGATGAGATCGTTCTGGACCGTAAGGGAAACCGCCACTTCAGCTTCGGACTCGGCGTCCACCGGTGCGCCGGATCGAACGTGGCGCGCACGGTGTTCAAGTCCATGCTGACCGCGGTGCTCGACCGCATGCCCGACTACCGGTGCGACCCCGACGGCGCCGTGCACTACGAGACCATCGGCGTCATCCAGGGGATGAGGAAGCTACCGGCCACGTTCACGGCCGGGCCCCGGGTCGGCACCGGCCTGGCGGCAACGCTGGACAAGCTGCAACGCATCTGCGACGAGCAGGAGTTGGCCAGGCCGATCACCGAACGCAAGGACGCCGCCGTCATCGACTGACGCCGCCGAACGTGAAGGCAGCCGCACGCTCGGTCGCGACCGTGAAGCCAGCCGAGCACTCGGCGTCGCGCACCCCGCGCTGCCATAACCGCTGAGCGGCACCAAACTCCGAGCGTCGAGAATGTCATTCTCGGTTGCGGAAGTTGTCATCTCGGAAAACGGCTACGGTCTCCGGAATGGTACGATCCACATCACAGAACCAAACTCCCCCGACGCGCCCCGATAACCCGACTAGCAGGGTCGATAACTCAACATCACGCTTACCGGAAACGCATTGAATGGCGGTCCACGAGAATGTTAGATTCTCTATCTTATGACGGATGGCTTCAGTGATCGAACACGCTGACGGAACCCGTACGCCGGTGATCGACGCCAGCGTGCACATCTTTTTCCCGTCCACGAAAGATCTGCGTACCGTCCTGCGCGAGCCGTTCAAAAGTCGTGGTTTCCCCGACTACGAGATGGACTGGTACGGGGCGCCCGGCGGCGAGTACGCCCCGGGCACCACGGGCCCTGACGACCAATATCCGGGTTCGGATCCTGGCTACGTTGCCCGTGAGCTGTTCACCAAGCGCGGCGTCGACGTCGCGATCCTGCACCCGATGGGGCGGGGCATCATGCCCGACCGGCACCTGGGCAGCGCGCTGCACGCCGCTCACAACGAGATGATGGTGTCGCGCTGGCTGGACGCCGGCGAGTTCGGTGACCGGTTCCGCGGCACCCTGCGAGTGAACCCGGACGACATCGCCGGCGCGCTCCGTGAGATCGACAAGTACCGGGCCCACCCGCGGATCGTGCAGATCGGCGTGCCCCTGCAATCGCGAGAGCTGTACGGGAAGCCGCAGTTCTGGCCGCTATGGGAAGCAGCCGCGGACGCCAACCTGCCGGTCGCGGTGCACATCGAGGTCGGCGAGGGCATCGCGTTTCCACCGACGCCGTCCGGTCACACGCGCACCTATGAGCAGTACACCAGCTTCATGGCGCTGAACTACCTCTACCACCAGATGAACATGATCGCCGAGGGCGTGTTCGAGCGATTCCCCACGCTGAAGTTCGTCTGGGCCGACGGCGCCGCAGACTTCGCAACGCCGTTCATGTGGCGGATGGATACGTTCGGTCGCCCCCACCTGGAACAGACGCCGTGGGCGCCGCGGATGCCCAGCGAATACCTGCCGGGTCACGTGTACTTCGTTCAAGGCAGCCTGGACGGTCCCCCCGCGGACGCGGAGTTCGCCGGCGAGTGGTTCGGGTTCACCGGCAAGGAAGACATGGTGATGTTCGGCTCCAGTTATCCGCACTGGCAGTGCGGGGACATCCGCGACCTGGCCGGCGCCCTGACCGCCGAACAGCGCGACAAGCTGTGCTGGCGCAATGCGGCGGATCTGTACGGGATAGACATTTCGACCCAGTTGGCCACACAGTAACGACACACAGCAGTAGAAAAAGACACACAACAGTAGAAATAGACAACAAGAGACGAGAGGGGCCACCATGACGCTGACACACGCCCACGAGCGCGTTCCCGCGGCCGAACGCATCGCCGTCCGGTGCGTCGACTCGGACGTCCACCCGTACCCCAAACGCGGTCAGATCCTGGAATACATTCCCGAGCCGTGGCGCAGCAAGTACTTCCTGCCCCGTCGGACCGGTGAGCAGATCTACTACGACGCACCCGACTACGCGCATGCCATGGCGATGCGCGTCGACTCCTTCCCCCCGGACGGCGAATTCGCGTGCAGCGACCCGGACATGGCGTTCCGGCAGCTGATCATGGAGGCGGGCGTGGACATCGCGGTCCTCGAACCCCTCGGCGCGTCAACACGCATACCCGAAGCCACCCATGCCTACACCTGCGCCGTCAACGAATGGCAGGCGAACCACTGGCTGGACAGCCGCAACAACTGGCACGAGCGCTGGCGCGGTTCCATCGCCGTCGCCATCGAGGACCCCGCCGGTGCCGCCGACCAGATCGAGAAGTGGGCCGGGCACCCCTACATCGTGCAGGTCCTGATCCGGGCCGAGCCGCGCCCCTCCTGGGGCCACCCGCAGTACGACCCGATCTGGGCGGCCGCCACCAAACACGACATCACCGTGAGTTGCCACCTGGGGCGCGGCGCCTACGAGACGCTGCCGATACCGCCGGTCGGGCTCCCCAGCTACAACCACGACTTCATGGTGACCTACTCGCTGCTGGCCGCGAACCAGGTCATGAGCCTGATCTTCGACGGCGTCTTCGACCGGTTCCCGACGCTGCGAATCGTGTTCGTTGAGCACGCCTTCAGCTGGATCCTGCCGCTCATGTGGCGGATGGACGCGATCTACGAAGCCCGCAAATCGTGGCTGGACATCAAACGCAAGCCGAGCGACTACGTCAAAGAACACATCAAGTTCACCACCCAGCCGCTGGACTACCCCGATGACAAGACCGAGTTGACCCGCGCGCTGGAATGGATGGAGTGCGACAAGATCCTGCTCTACTCCTCGGACTACCCGCACTGGACGTTCGACGACCCGCGCTGGCTGATCAAGCACCTGCCCCCGGCCGCCCGTGACGCCGTGATGTTCAAAAACGGCATCGCGACCTACCACCTTCCGGAGACGGTCCCGGCCCTCGAGGGCCAGGTGCGGGTTTTCTGAATGCCGGAGGAATCCACCCGGCCCCGACTCGCTCAGGGCCGCGAGCACATCGTCGCCACGGTGAGTGAAATTCCTTCCGGAAAACACAAACTGGTGCCCATCGGCCGGCACGGGGTCGGCGTCTACAACGTCAACGGCACGTTCTACGCGATCGCCAACTACTGTCCGCACCAGGGCGGGCCACTGTGCTCCGGACGTGCCCGGGGACGCACCATCGTGGACGAGACCGCGCCCGGCGATACGGTGGAGGTGCGCAACCTGGAGTACATCTACTGCCCCTGGCACCAATGGGGTTTCGAGCTGGCGACCGGCACCACGACGGTCAAGCCGGAGTGGAGCATCCGCACCTACCCGGTCCGTGTCGTCGGCAACGACGTTCTGGTCCTGGCCTGACACTAAGGGAGCATCAGTGTCGTCTATCGAAGTGAACGGTGGCAAGGTCGTCTACGAGATCCTCGGCGACGCCGGCGATCTCATCGCGCTGACGCCGGGCGGCAGATTCAGCAAGGATATCCCCGGGCTGCGTCCGCTGGCGGAAGCATTGGTCGCCGGTGGCTACCGGGTGCTGCTGTGGGACCGCCCCAACTGCGGCGCCTCCGACGTCCAGTTCTACGGGCAGAGCGAATCGCACATGCGGGCCGAGACCCTGCACGCGCTGCTGGGCAAGCTGGGTGTCAGCCGATGCATTCTCGCCGGCGGCTCCGGCGGAGCACGGGATTCCATGCTCACCACGATGCTGTACCCGGAGCTCGTCGAGAAGCTCGTGGTGTGGAACATCGTCGGCGGCGTCTACGGCAGCTTCGTGCTGGGTTCCTACTACATCGTGCCCAGCATCATGGCGGCGCGCGGCACCGGGATGCCGGGCGTGATCGCGGTGCCCGAGTGGAAAGAGCGTATCGAGGAGAACCCGGACAACAGGCAGCGTTTCCTCGACTTCGATGCGCACGACTTCCTCAAGGTGATGCTGCGCTGGCTCAACGCTTTCGTCTCCAAGCCGGGGCAGACGATCCCGGGCGTCGAAGACGAGATGTTCGACAGGATCACGATCCCGACACTGATCATCCGCGGCGGCGAGAACGACTGGGATCACCCCAAGCGGACATCGCTGGAAGTGAGCTGCCTGATCAAGGGGTCTGAGTTGATCGACCCGCCGTGGCCGGAGGACGCGTGGGAGCGCGCCGGCGAGGATCGCGCGGCCGGCCGGGTGCAGCATTTCAACATGTTCGATACCTGGGTGCAGGCGGCACCCGCGATCCTGGAATTCCTCGGTCGATAATGTGGCCGATAATGCGCTCAACGGATGCGGATGTGAACCTCAGCGTTGAGCGATGCCTCGAGGGCCGTGTGAACACGGCTCTCCGGGATCCCCGTGAGGTCGGCTTCGCGCAGCGTCACGTAGACGATGTCGAAGCCGTCATCCCCGGGCGTCCTCACGACCTCGCCGGTAAGGCCCAGTGCGGACAGTACGCCGTGCGCGTCGTCATCGGTTCCCCTACTGATGTAGGTGACGACGCCCGGCACCGGCTCGGTGCCGAACGCCCTGCGGCACAGATCTATGCCCACGCTCCTCAGCATGTCGACGTCGTCGCCTGCGATGAGCACCTCGACCTCGCGGCGGCCCACCGGCAGCTGCGCGAGGTTGTTGTCGACCACGTCGGCCCCGGTGTCGCGGGCAAGCCCGAGGAGCGCCGTCATGCCCTCGTCTAACTGTGCGACCGTCAATGCGCCGGAGGGGTCGACATTGACGCGCACCACCGCAGTTCGCACGCGCGCAAGCCTAATCGCGGCAGGGCCGACGTCGTGATGGAACCCTCGGCCATCACCGTCACCGCCTGGCCCGACTGCCCGGCGCGGCTGCTGGGCGACCGGCCGAGCGACGGACGGGAGGACTACCCGGCGTATCGCGAGCTCGGCGGCTACCAACCACTCGCCGATCCCCGCGCTCTACTCGCCGAGGTCGAACACAGTGGCCTGCAGGGCCGCGGTGGCGCCGCGTTCCCGCTCGGCGTGAAGTTACGCACGGTGCTCGACAACGGCCGCGCCTTCGGCGGGTCCGCCGTGGTGGCGAACGGGGAAGAGGGCGAACCGGCGTCGATCAAGGATCGGTGGTTGCTGCGGAACCGGCCGCACCTGGTTCTAGATGGGCTTCGACTGGCCGCGGCGATGGTCGCGGCCGACCGGGCCTACGTCTATCTCGCAGATGCGCAATCCGCGCGCAGCATCGAGGCCGCACTGGCAGAACACCCGCTCGACGGTGTTTCCATCGAATTATTCAGCGTCGCAACGGGATACGTGGCCGGCGAGGAAACGGCAGCTACTCGTGCGATCAACGGCGGCCCGGCCAAGCCGACGGACAAACCGCCGCGGCCTTTCGAAATTGGAGTCGGCGGGCGGCCCACCTTGGTGAGCAATGTCGAGACCCTGGCTAATCTGCCCTACCTGCAGCGGGAGGGCGCGGAGGTGTTCCGCTCGCGGGGCACGGCGACGTCGCCCGGCACATTCCTGGCGACACTCACCGGCGCCGGCCGGGCGCCAGGCCTCTACGAGATTCCGCTCGGCCTGCCGATGCGTGAACTGCTTGCACAGCATGGTGTTTCGCCAGACAAGGTGCGCGGCGCGCTGGTGGGCGGCTATTTCGCCGGGCTGCTCAATCGCGCCGTGCTGGATGTCACGCTCGACCACGAGACGCTGCGCGGCATGGGCAGCGGCCTGGGCTGTGGTGCGATCACCGTGATCACCGACGAGTGTCCGGTTGCCGTCGCCGCATCGGTGCTGGCGTACTTCGACCGCGAAAACGCGGGGCAGTGCGGGTCCTGTTTCAACGGCACCGCGGCGATGGGCGCTGTCGCGGGCGCGCTGCGGGACGGCACCGCCACCCCCGGGGACCTCGACCGGCTGCGGCGCTGGTCGGTGCAACTGCGCGGCCGCGGGGCCTGCGCCACCCTGGACGCCGCGACCAACATGGCGGGCAGCCTGCTCGACCAGTTCCCGACCGAGGTGGCACGCCACCTGGACAACGCGTGCGACACGTGTAGTGCCCACACGTTCCACGCGCAACGGCCCTACGAGGTGGAGGCGGCGGTACCGGTATGACCAAACCCCTTCAGATTCATCTCGACCGGACCCTGTGCGACGGCTTCGGCGCCTGCGCCAAGCACGCTCCCGCGTATTTCTCGCTCGACGACTGGGGATACGCGTGCCTGGTCGGGGACGGCACCATCCCCGACGTCGACCGTCACGCCGTCATGCGGGCGCTGATGGACTGCCCCGTGCACGCCATCATGAAACTGGGTGATCGCAGGCCGGACGACGCGCAACCCATCAACACCACAGCCCCCATCGACGAGGACCCCGCCGCGCATCTGAAAACTGAGGACAACGAGGCGGAGTGGGGATTCATCCGTTGATCGGACGGAGTTCGGGCGCATGAGCCTGCCCCCACCTGCGGTCCGCCCCAGGCTGGTGATCGTCGACGGCGTGCCGATGTCGGCGCTGGTCGCGGAGCCCGAACCACCCACCCACCCCAAGGCCGTCATCGTGGCGATTCACGGCGGGGGCACCACCGCAACCTATTTCGACTGCCCGGGCCACCCGTCGCTGTCGCTCCTGCGCAGTGGCGCCTCGGCAGGATTCACCGTGGTGGCGCTCGACCGCCCCGGCTACGGCAGCTCCGCCCCCTACCCGGACGCGGTGACCCTACCGGAGCAGCGGGTCAACCTCGCCTACGGCGCAGTCGATCGCATCCTCGGGGAAAAGCCCCGCGGCGCCGGGGTTTTTCTGATGGGCCATTCGGGCGGGTGTGAGCTTGTGATGCGGATGAGCGCCGACGAGCGCGGCGCGGACCTGCTGGGCATCGAACTGGCCGGAACCGGCCGCGCCTATCACCCCGAGGCGAGAGAGATCCTGAAAATCGCGACCCGGGAGCGCCGTCCGGCGGGCCTGCGCCAATTGCTGTGGCACCCCGAGGAACTGTATCCACCCGAAGTGCTCACCGGGGCCACGGTGTCCCCGACGGCCCCGGCCTACGAGGAGCAGATGGCGTCGACGTGGGCCCGCGACGACTTTCCGGCGCTCGCCCCCGCGGTGGGAGTTCCCGTGCACTTCACCATCGCCGAACACGAGAAGGTCTGGCAGAACGACGCAAAGGCGATCACCGAGATCGCCGCCCTGTTCTCCGCGTCACCCGTCTTCAGCGTCCACAGACAGGCCGATGCGGGGCACAATCTCAGCCTGGGCCACAGCGCGGCGGACTACCACGCTGCCGTATTTTCCTTCGTCAACCACTGCGTGGCCGCGCGGAAGCCAAGCGCGGGAAACGATGTGGAGGACGGGTGAACGTCGGATTCATCGGGTTGGGCAGCCAGGGCGGGCCCATGGCGCGGCGGATCATCGAGGCCGGCTATCCAACGACGCTGTGGGCGCGCAAGCCCGCGACACTCGAGCCGTTCGCCGATACACCGGCCACGCTCGCCGCGTCACCGGCCGAGCTGGCCGCCGCCAGCGATCTGGTCTGCCTGTGCGTGGTCGGCGACGCCGATATCGAGGAGATCACGCAGGGCGAGCGCGGCCTGCTGGCCGCGATGAAACCTGGCGGCGTCATCGCGATCCACAGTACGGTGCACCCCAACACCTGCCGGGAACTCGCGAATGAGGCTCGCACGCACAGCGTCTCCGTCATCGACGCTCCGGTGAGCGGAGGGGGTCCCGCGGCCGCCGAGGGCCGCCTGCTGCTGATGGCCGGCGGCGACGCCGACGTCGTGCAACGCTGCCGCCCGGTCTTCGAGACTTTCGCCGATCCGGTCATTCACCTCGGCGAGCTGGGCTCCGGGCAAACGACCAAGCTCCTCAACAACCTGCTGTTCACCGCGAATCTGGGCACCGCAGCCGCAGCCCTGTCGCTGGCCGGCGCCCTCGGAGTCGACCCCGACCGACTCGCCGACGTCATCTCGCGCAGTAGCGGGCACAGCTTTGCGCTCAACGCCCTCGGCGGTATCGGTGGCCTCGACCGGCTCGCCGACGTCGCGGGTGGACTCTTACAGAAGGACGTTCGGCTCGTCGTCGACCTTGCCCACCGGGCCGGAGCCAGCGCCGGCGCCGTGCTCGACGCGGCCGACGCGACGCTGGCCCTGATGGGCCATCCTCGGTGACGGCCCCGTGAAAGTCGGTTTCATCGGCGCGGGCCGCATGGGGCTGCCCATGGTGGCTCGGCTGGTCGAGGCCGGTCACGCAGTCCGGGCACATGCACGGAATCCCCAGACGCGCCGCGACGTTCAGGAACTGGGTGCCGGCGCCGCGAACAACGTCGCCGAGGCCGGGGTCGGGGCCGACGTCGTGGTGGTCTGCGTATTCAGCGACGAACAGGTGCGGGAGGTCTGCCTGGACAGTGCACTGCTGACCGCGATTCCCGCCGGTTCGGCGCTGGTGGTGCACACCACGGTGAACCCGGCGACCATGGAGGCGATCGCCGCGCGCGCCCGAGGGGTCGACGTCGTCGATGCGCCGATCAGCGGCGGACCGGCCGACGTCGCAGCCCGCCGGCTGACGCTCTTCGTGGGTGGATCCGCTGGTGCGGTGACCCGGGTGAGGCCACTTCTGGAGTGCTACGGCGACCCCGTGTTGCACGTCGGACCGCTCGGCGCCGGCCAGAAGGTGAAGCTGATCAACAACGCTCTGTTCGCGAGCCATATCGGGTTGCTCGCGGAAGCGGTCCGGCTGGCTGAGCGGCTGGGCGTGCCGGAATCGGCGCTGCTGGCGGCCCTACCGCACGGGAGCGCCGACAGCCGGGTGCTCAACCTCGCCGCGGTGCAGGGTTCCCTGTCCGCGTTCGCCCTCCTAGTCGGGGACTTCGTCAGCAAGGACGTGGCCGCCGTCCGGGACGTGGCGAGGGAACTCGGCGCCGGTCTCGGTGTGCTGGACGACGTCATCAACGCCATCCACGCGAGCGACCCGCTCTGAGATGGCGCCGTTTTGGTTCTTCCCGGTTGGGCGTCAAGCCGCTACCGTTACCGTTACAGACGGCCAGGCCGCTGTAACGGCATTAGTCAACCCTCGCCGCTCAGGAGGATGCAGATGACAACAGCGAAGGTCGTGTTCGATCCGTTTTCGGAGGAGTACTTCAACAATCCGTTCGACATCTACCGGCGGATGCGCGAGGAAGCGCCCTTGTATTACGACGAGAAAGAGGATTTCTACGCGTTAACCCGGCACGAGGACGTGGCGGCCGCGTTCAAGGACTTCGAGACCTACTCCTCGTCGCGCGGGTGCGACCTGGCGATGGTGCGCGTGGGCATCCCCCCCGAGATGAAGTCGATCATCTTCATGGATCCGCCGGAGCACCGGCACATGCGCAGCCTGCTCAACAAGGCGTTCACTCCGCGGGCCGTGCAGTCGCAGCGGGAGACGGTCGTCGAAGTGATCGACAAGTACCTCGGCGCCGTCGACCCCGACCGCTTCGATGTCGTCCAGGACTTTTCCGGACCGTTCCCGGTGGAGGTCATCACCCGGATGGCCGGCGTGCCGGAGGAATACCGTCAGCAGGTGCGCCACTGGATTGACACCAGCCTGCACCGGGAACCGGGACAGATCGAGATCTCTGAAGCCGGGATGCAGGCCAACATCGACACCGCGATGTACTACTTCGGTCTGATACAGCAGCGCCGCGAAAGCCCGCAGGACGACATGATCAGCCGGCTGATCGCCGCCGAGATCCCCGGAGAAGACGGTCAACTGCGCCAGCTCGACGACATCGAGATCACCGGCTTCGCCACGCTGTTGGGTGGTGCTGGCGCCGAGACCGTGACCAAGCTGCTCGGCATCGCGGCGGTGATCTTCGCCCAGCATCCTGACCAGTGGCAGAAGCTGCTCGACGACCGGGACAAGATCCCCGGAGCGGTCGAAGAACTCCTTCGCTACGAGGGGCCGGTCCAGTACAACGTCCGCTGGACCATGAAGGAGGCGCACGTCAGCGGCGGGGTGATCCCCGCGGGCAAGGCGGTATTCCTCATCGGCGCCGCGGCCAACCGCGATTCGGACGCATTCACCGACGGCGACACGTTCGACATCGAGCGCGACCAGACCGAGGCGCAGCACCTCGGCCTAGGTTACGGCGTCCACAGTTGCCTGGGCGCGGCGCTGGCCCGCATGGAGAGCGCCGTCGCGCTGGACCGGCTGCTGGATTTCATGCCCCGCTACGAGGTGCACTGGGATGGCCTGCAGCGCGTCAACATGCAGAACGTCGCGGGCTGGCAGAACGTACCCGTCACAGTGCTCCGGTAGAAAGGTTGTGCGATGAGAATTGACGTCGACTGGGATCTGTGTGAGAGCAACGCGGTGTGCATGGGCATCATGCCGGACGTCTTCCAGGTGGGCGAGGACGACATGCTGTCCGTGTTGAACCCGGAAGTCACGGCCGAGAACGAGGCGCTGGTGCTCGAAACCGTGCGTCAATGCCCCCGGCAGGCCATCTCGATCGTGGATTGACCGCGCCTGCGGCCGCGGCTCCATTGCTGAGTGGACCCGAAATCTCCTTGACCAGACGCGGTCAGGTCTCGGTGATCGCCTGCTCGGGGCAGCAGCGGATGGCTTCCCTCGTGACTGCCACTAAATCCGTGGGCACGGTGGTGCTGATCGCTACCGCATAGCCGTCATCGGTCAAGCTGAACACGTCCGGGCAGAGTGTGGTGCAGACGCCGTGGCCGCGGCAGCGCTGCTCGTCGATCGACACCTTCATGCGGGGGTGAACTCCAGGTGCAGTTCGGTCAGGCCACGCAGGATGTACGTCGGGACGTAGTGGTAGCGGCGGTCGGCGGCCGGGCCGTGAATGCGCTCGTTGATCCGGATATCCGATGTCCGGTCGAGCAGCCGCTCGAGCGCCACTCGGGTTTCCGCGCGGGCCAGGGGTGCGCCGGGGCAGCTGTGAATGCCTCGGCCGAACGAAATGTGCTGGCGGGCGTTCTTGCGGGCCGGATCAAACGTGGCGGGATCGTCGAACCGGCGAGGATCCCGGTTGGCGGCCGCCTGCAGAATCATCACCGTCGTGCCCGCGGGCAGATCGACCCCGCCCACGGTGACGGGCACGCGGTTCAATCGGAAGTCGCCCTTCACCGGGCTCTCGATGCGCAGCGCCTCTTCGATGAAATTCGGGAGGAGACTGCGGTCCTCGCGTAGCTGCGCCTGGATGTCGGGGCGTTCCCCGAGGGTCTGCAGCGCCGCGCCCAGCAGTCGGACAGTGGTCTCCTGACCTGCGGAGAAGACATTGCTGGCCACACGGGCAACGTCGCCCACGTCGGGAACCGAGCCGTCGGGGAACGTCGCGGTCGCCAGTCCGGTCAGCACGTCGTCGCGAGGCTCGCGGCGGCGGTCCCGGACGTAGTCAGAGAAGGTGCCGTAGAGGAATTCCAGCGGGCTGTGCGCGAGCGATTTCTCGCCGGTACCCCCGACGCCACCGCCCGCGTGCCGGTGAACGTCGTTGACGAACCGGTCGCGATCGTCCTCGGGCACCCCCATCAGGTCCGCGATCACCAGGAGAGTGAAGGGACCCGCGAAGCCCTTGATGACCTCGCCCTCCCCCGGCGCCAGGAAGGTGTCGAGCACCTGATCGGCGAGGGCCCACATGGCGTCCTCGTTCTCCTTGAGGCGCTTCGGGGTGAGCAGCCGCATCAGCAGGGCGCGATGATTGGTGTGCGTCGGCGGATCGAGGGTCGGTAGCTGGTCGCTGAACGGCAACTCGTCGCGATGCTCGTCGATGAGCTCGGTGATGTCGGTGAGACCCTCGACCGGGACCGGGAAGCCGGGAAACGGCCCGCTCACCGAGATACACGACGAGAAGGTGTCGGCGTCGTTCAACACGGCGCAGGCCTCGTCCCAGCCGGTCACCATGGTGACCCCGTGATGTTGTTCCCGGGTGACGGGACACTGGTGGCGCAAGGCCTCGTAGTAGGGGTAGGGATCCGCGACGAGCCGCTCGTCGCGGAAGAAGTCCATCTCAGCGAATTCGTCTGTCATCGTCTCCTCGAATCCGTTTTCACATGGTCTCGTCAATGGGTGCACGCTCAGCGCCCGTTGACTGTCAGTAGCTGCGCGGCAGTTTCAGGGCGTGGGTCCCCAGGAAGTTAAGGATCATCTCCTGGCTGATCGGGACGATCTTCATCAGCCGGGCCTCGCGGAAGTAGCGGGCGACGTGGTACTCCTCGGCGTAGCCCATCCCGCCGTGGGTTTGCAGCGCACGGTCGGCAGCGTCAAAGCCGGCGTCGGCGCACAGATATTTCGCGGTGTTCGCCTCACGCCCACAGGGTTCGCCGTTGTCGTACAGCCAGGTGGCCTTGCGCAGCATCAACTCCGCGGCGTCCAGGCGAGCCAGAGAGTCCGCCAGTGGAAACTGGATGCCCTGGTTCATGCCGATCGGTCGGCCGAAAACCTCACGTTCGTTCGCGTACTGCACTGCCCGGTCCAGCGCCAGCCGCCCGACACCCAAAGCCTCGGCGGCGATCAGCATCCGCTCCGGATTCAGGCCGTCGAGGATGTACTGAAAGCCCTTGCCCTCCTCGCCGATCCGGTCCTCGACCGGGACCTCCAGGTTGTCGATGAACAATTCGTTGGAGCCGACCGCGTTGCGGCCCATCTTGCGGATCGGCCGAATGTCGACCCGATTGCGGTCGAGATCGGTGAGGAACAGCGTCATCCCGTCGGTTTTCTTGACCACTTCGTCGTAGTGCTGGGTGCGGGTCAGAAGCAGGATCTTGTCGGATTCCATCGCCTTGGAGATCCACACCTTGCGGCCATTGACGATGTAGCGATCGCCATCACGCTTGGCGAACGTCGTGATGCGTGACGTGTCGAGCCCGGCGCCGGGCTCGGTCACCCCGAAGCAGACGTGCACCTCGCCGGTCGCGACGGGCGGCAGGGTGCGCGCCTTGAGTTCCTCGGAGCCGTGCACCACCACCGGTTGCATCCCGAAGATCGACAGGTGGATCGAGCTGGCCGCGTTCATGCCGCCGCCGGACTTCGCGACCTCCTCCAGCAGGATCGTGGCTTCGGTGATGCCCAGGCCATGGCCGCCGTACTCGGGGGGAATCGTCATACCCAGCCAGCCGCCGTCGGCGATCGCCCGGTAGAAATCCATCGGGAACTCGTGCGCCTGGTCTTTATCCATCCAGTAGTTGTCGTCGAATGTGCGCACCAACTCGGCAACCGACCGGCGGATAAGTTCCTGGTCTTCGGTGAGAGCGAAATTCATTCCGGCGCTGGACATTGCGGTTGTCACTCTGTGTTGCCGGTGATCGCCTTCGCGTTGGCGGTGAAGTCGGCGATCGACGACCCCGCTCGTGTGTCCCGGTGGTGGCTGAGCGCCTGAATGGATACGTCGTGCCCGGTGGCGGAGCGTCGAAGTGCACCGACCGTCGCCTGCTCCCGGGGCACATGGGTGAACGGGTCGAACGAATACCAACGCATCGCGTTCTCGTAGGTGATCTTGTTGATCTCAGCATCCGGCACGCCGTTCACCGACAGGACGTCCCACAGCTCCTCGGGCGCTCCGGGCCACATCGAATCGCTGTGCGGGTAGTCCGCCTCCCAGGCGATGTTGTCGATGCCGATCGTGTTGCGCAACTGCACACCGACGTGGTCACTGATGAAGCAGGTGAGGAAGTGCTCCCGGAACACCTCGCTGGGCAGCTTTCCGCCGAAGTTCTGGTGCGTCCAGGTCGAATGCATCTCATACGTCCGGTCCGCGCGCTCCAGGAAGTAGGGAATCCATCCCGTGCCACCCTCGGACAGCGCGATCTTGAGGTCCGGGTACTCCTTGAGAGGCCGCGACCAGAGCAGATCCGCGGCGGCCTGCACGATGTTCATCGGCTGCAGCGTGATCATCACGTCCATCGGCGCATCGGGCGCAGTAATCGCCAGCCTGCCCGACGAGCCGATGTGCACATTCATCACGGTGTTGGTGTCGCACAGCGCTTTCCACAGCGGATTCCAGTATGCGTCGTGGAAGCTCGGGTAACCCATGGCCGCCGGGTTCTCCGAGAACGTCAGCGCGTGCACGCCCTTCTTGGACACGCGCCGCACCTCCGCGGCGCAGGCCTCGGCGTCCCAGATGACCGGCAGCGCCATCGGGATGAACCGCGCCGGATACGCACCGCACCACTCGTCGATGTGCCAGTCGTTGTAGGCCTGCACCAGCGCCAGCGAGAACTCGTGATCCTCGGTGGCGAACAGCCGCCCGGCGAACCCGGGGAACGACGGAAAGCAGATCGAGCCCAGGATGCCGCCGGCATTCATGTCCTTGACGCGCTCGTCCACGTTGTAGCAACCCGGCCGGATCTCGTCCAGGCCCTGTGGTTCCAGGCCGTACTCCTCCTTGGGGCGGCCGGCCACCGCGTTGAGCGCCACGTTCGGGATCACGGTGTCGCGGAACTTCCACATGTCCGAGCCGTCGGGGTTGTGCACCAGTCGCGGCGCATCGTCGACGTACTTCGCCGCCAGATGGTTCTTGAACATGTCGGGTGGTTCGACGATGTGGTCGTCGACGCTGATCAGGATCATGTCATCTTTGTTCATGGCTGTTGCCTCTCCATCCAGTCCATCTGGTCCATCTGGTCCATCCAGTCCATCTCGTCCCTCACCGCCGGGCGGCCCGAGTCACTACGTGAAAACTATCTTCTCGCGAAGCGAGAATCAACATCCGGCGGCCGACTGGGCGGCCTCCGTAGCCGCTGTCCTCTCCACCGGCATTGACCAGCCGGGCGAATCGTGCAAATCTCTGTGTTGTCGACGAGAATTTGATTCTCTTTGAGCGAGAGGATCCCGCGGATGCGCGTGCGGCCGCTGCCCGCGGATCAGTGGGACGATGCTGTGGACACGTCGCTGTCCGCCATGCTGCCCGCCGAGCGACGCACGCCTGAGGGCGCGGGCAATCTCCTGTCGACGCTGGCGCGCCACCCTCCGCTGGCCGGTGCGTTTCTGCGGTTCGGCGGTTACCTGCTGACCAGTTCGACGCTGCCGCCGCGCATCCGCGAACAGGCGATCCTGCGCGTCGCTCACCGACGCGGCTGCGCCTACGAGTGGACACATCACGTGTCCATCGCCCGCAAGGCGGGCCTGTCCGAATCCGAGATCGCCGCCGCCCGGACCGGCGAGGCGGACGACCCGTTCGATCGCGCCGTATTCGGGGCCGTCGATGAGCTCGACGGAGGGTCCAACCTGTCCGACCAGACGTGGGCCGCGCTCTCCGAACGCCTCGACGAACGCCAACGCATGGACTTCGTCTTCACTGTCGGCGGCTACGCCGGCCTGGCGATGGCCCTGAACACGTTCGGCGTCGAGCTCGAGAACAGCGAGCCCGACGGACCGCAGCGATGACAGACCAGAGGGATCACGCACACTCACCGTTTCCACGCTCGACGCGCGAGAATAGTATTCTCCAACACTGGAAGTATTCGTCTCCGCGATGACCGCCCGAAAGGGGTTGAACGCAGCAATGTCACGGCGTTCCCCGGTGGAGTCCGATCATGTTCTTGCGCAGCGGCAATCGCCCAAGCCCGGTCCGAGCGATGAGCCTGCCTGGAAACAGCGTGCCGTCGAGCGGTCCATCAAAACAGCGAAATTACGAGCGGGCCAGCGCGTTCAGCGCTTTCTCGATGCAGCACAGGCAATCATCGCCGAGAAGGGCAGCACGGACTTCACCGTCCAAGAGGTCGTCGACCGGTCCCGGCAGTCGCTTCGTAGCTTCTACCTTCAGTTCGACGGAAAACACGAGTTGTTGCTCGCGTTGTTCGAGGATGCGATCAACCGATCGGCCGAGCTGATCCGCGCCGCCACGGACAACCACTCCGATCCGCTGCAGCGGTTGAAGGTGGCCGTCGGGTTGTTGTACGAGGCCTCGCGCCCGGATCCGACAGCGAAACGGCCGCTGTTCACCGACTTCGCACCCGGGCTCCTCGTGACCCATCCGGCTGAGGTCAAGGCGGCGCACGCGCCGCTGCTGACCTTGCTGACCGAGCTCATGGAGGCGGCCCGCGATGTCGGTGAGTTGCGGGCCGGGCTCAATCCGAAGCGTGTTGCCGCCATGACCATGCAGACGGTGATGTTCATCGCCCAGTCCAGTGGCGGCCCCGACGACATGACGTCACATCCCATCACCCCCGGCGAGGCATGGGATTTCTGCTCGCGGGGATTCATCGGCTAGTCGCGAATCTAGTAACGAATCGAGGAACACCATGGCGGGACGGGTCGAGGGCAAAGTCGCCTTCATTTCAGGTGCGGCGCGTGGTCAGGGCCGGAGTCATGCGGTGCGGCTGGCACAGGAGGGCGCCGACATCATCGCCATCGACATCTGTAAGCCCATCCGCGAATCCGGTCCACCGACCGCGATCCCGGCGTCAACACCGGACGACCTGGCGGAGACCGCCGACCTCGTCAAGGCCCAGAACCGCAGGATCTTCACCGCCGAGGCGGACGTCCGTGATTACCAGGCAGTCAAATCCGCCGTGGCGGCCGGTGTCGAGCAACTGGGCCGACTGGACATCGTCGTCGCCAACGCCGGGATCGGCAACGGTGGCGAGACACTCGACAAGACCAGCGAAGAGGACTGGGATGAGATGATCGACATCAACTTGTCGGGGGTGTGGAAAACCGTGAAAGCCGCGGTGCCCCATCTCCTGGCCGGCGGCCGGGGCGGCTCCATCGTGCTGACCAGCTCGGTCGGCGGGCTCAAGGCCTACCCGCGTACCGGTCAGTATGTCGCCGCCAAGCACGGCGTCGTCGGGCTGATGCGCACCTTCGCTGTCGAGCTGGGGCAGCACATGATTCGCGTGAATTCCATCCATCCCACTCACGTGCGCACCCCCATGCTGCATAACGAGGGCACCTTCACGATGTTCCGCCCGGACCTCGAGAATCCGGGCCCCGACGATATGGCCCCGATCTGCCAGCTGTTCCACACGCTGCCGATCCCGTGGGTCGAGCCTCTCGACGTCAGCAACGCGGTGCTGTTCCTCGCCTCCGATGAGGCCCGCTACATCACCGGCGTGACCCTGCCTGTGGATGCGGGCGGCTGCCTGAAATAGGGTCGCGTCCCATGGATGGTTTTGCCGGACGAGGAGCGGTCATCACCGGCGGCGCGAGTGGCATCGGGTTGGCGACCGCAACCGAGTTCGCTCGCCGCGGGGCACGCGTGGTGCTAGCCGACGTCGACAGGCCGGCGCTCGAGCAGGCGACAGCGCACCTGAGCGCCCAGGGCTACGACGCCCACGGCGTGACGTGCGACGTCCGCCACCTGCGCGAGATGAGCCATCTCGCGGACGAGGCGTTCCGCTTGCTGGGCAGCGTCGACGTCGTCTTCAGTAACGCCGGAATCGTCGTTGCCGGCCCGCTCGCCCAGATGACGCATGACGACTGGCGCTGGGTGATCGACATCGACCTGTGGGGCTCCATCCACGCCGTCGAGACGTTCCTGCCCAGGTTGCTCGAGCAGGGCACGGGCGGGCACATCGCCTTCACCGCATCTTTCGCCGGGCTGGTACCCAACGCAGGCCTCGGTGCGTACGGCGTCGCGAAGTACGGGGTCGTCGGCCTCGCCGAAACACTTGCCCGCGAGGTCAAGTCCGCCGGGATCGGGGTGTCGGTGCTGTGCCCGATGGTCGTCGAGACCAAGCTGCTGTCCAACTCGGAGCGCATCCGCGGGGCGGACTACGGATTGTCGACCGCATCCGAGGGGGGGTCCGAACTTCCGCCTCAGGACGAGGGCGTCAGCGTCGACGAGGTGGCCCGCCTGACGGCCGACGCGATCCTGGCCAACCGGTTGTACATCCTGCCGCACCAGGCCGCGCGAGCGTCGGTCCAGCGGAGGTTCGAGCGCATCGACACCGCGTTCGACGAGCAGGCCGCCGAAGGCTGGCGCCACTAGCCTGGGTTCAATCTCCACGATCCCCCGAGGTCGGGCGCGTTCGGCTGATAGCGTCATGCGCGGTCCGGGAGGTCAACGCACAGGACACGAGGAAGGGGAGCGGGCGATGCCAGTACCCCCCGCAACGGGCAACGCCAGGGATGGAACGCAGCTGACCCGGCGCGGGTTCATCGCAGCGGGTATCGGCGGCGGCTTGGCGCTGGCGGCGTGCAGCCAAGCCAAGCCCCCACCCTCGGCCAGCGCCCTGATGGCAGATGCCATCGCCGCCGCCGAGAAGGCCAGGCCGCACAGCGGGCGCACCGTCACGGTCAACCTGACGCCCCAGCAGACGCAGGTCGACCTGGGCGGACCGATCGCGCGAACGTGGGCGTACGGCGACAGCGTTCCGGGGCCGCTCATCCGGGCCAAGATCGGCGACGAAGTGGTGGTCAACGTCTCCAACCGACTCGACCGGGCGACGTCGGTGCATTGGCACGGCATCGCGCTGCGCAACGACATGGACGGCGCCGAGCCGGCCACCCCGAACATCGGCGCCGGCAAGGACTTCACCTATCGGTTCTCGGTCCCGAACGCGGGCACCTACTGGGCCCATCCGCACGTGGGCCTGCAGGAGGACACGGGCCTGTACCTTCCCTTCATCGTCGAAGATCCGACCGAGGGTGATTACGACGAGGAATGGATCGTCGTCCTCGATGACTGGACCGACGGCATCGGGAAAAGCCCGCAACAGATATTTGACGATCTCAACAACCCCAACAAGCCGATGAACACAAGCGTCGCCCCCATGACGCCCGCGCCGGGCGCACCACCGATGCCGCCGATGCCCCCGATGGGCGCACCGGGCGCGGCACCGACAACCCCGATGGGCGCACCGGGCGCCATGGGCGAGATGCCGGGGGGCGTCGGCAAGAGCGACCTGCTCGGTGGCGACGCCGGTGACGTCGCCTACCCGTACTATGTGATCAACGGACGCATCCCTGCCGCTCCGACGACGTTCACCGCGAAACCGGGACAGCGGATCAGGATCCGTTTCATCAACGCCGGCGCCGATACCGCCTTTCGGGTCGCACTCGCCGGCCATTCGATGACGGTCACCCACACCGACGGCTTCCCCGTGGTGCCCAAGCAGGTCGACGCCCTGTTGATCGGCATGGGCGAGCGCTACGACGTCTTGGTGACCGCCGCAGACGGCGTATTCCCCCTGGTTGCGCTCGCGGAGGGGAAGAATGCTTTGGCGCGGGCGTTGTTGTCCACCGGGGCCGGCAGCGCACCCGATCCCGGGTTCCAGCCGCCCGAGCTCACCAAGCTCGTGGGCACCATCGAGATGTTCGCCGCCACCACGTCGGTCAACCTGGGCCTCCCCGAACCCGGGCTCGACCTTCCGGTGGTGCTGGGCGGCAGCATGGCCCAATACAGCTGGACGATCAACGGCGAACCCTACAGCAAGACCCGTCCGCTGCAGGTGCATCAGGGCCAAAAGCCCACCCTGACGTTCGACAACGGGACACCGATGTTTCACCCAATGCACCTGCACGGGCACACATTCCAGCTGATCAACCCAGACGGTAGTCCCGGCGCGCGCAAGGACACCGTGATCGTCCTGCCCAAACAAAAGATCCAAGCCGTCCTGGTCGCCGAAAATCCGGGCACGTGGGTAATGCACTGCCACAACATGTATCACCAAATGGGCGGGATGGAGACCCTGCTCAATTACGTCTTCTGAGCAACGCACCCGGTGTGATTCTGCTTGCGGCCTCGGGGAGGTGGCATGACTCGACACGAAGGGACCATCGCGGTCCCCGGCGGCACGGTGTGGTTCACGCGGGTGGGCGGTGGAGCCGGCCTGCCGCTTCTGGTGGTTCACGGCGGGCCGGGCCTGCCGCACACCTATCTGCGCTCACTGGAGCGCCTGGCAGACGAGCGGGAGGTGCTCTTCTGGGATCAGCTCGGCTGCGGGAACTCCCCCTGCCCCTCGGATGCGCGCACGTGGACGTTGGAACGCTCGGTGGCCGAAATGGACGCCGTGGTGCGGGGGTTGGGTCTCGACCGCTTCCACATCTTCGGTAACTCGTGGGGTGGGATGCTGGCTCAGCAGTATGTGCTCGACGCGAGCGCCGGCTTCGTCAGCCTGACCATCTCGAACAGCATCGCATCGATGCGAGAGTTCGCCACGATGGTGTCGCGTCTGAAGGCCGGACTCGACCCGGCGACCCGCAACGCGATCGACCGTCACCAAGCCGCCGGCACCACCGATGCCCCGGAGTACCAGGCCGCAATCCGCACATGGAACGAAACCTACCTCTGCCGGGTTCGTCCCTGGCCGAAAGAACTCCACGACGCCTTCGCGAGGGCGGGCCGCGAGATCTTCGCGACAATGTTCGGCCCCAGTGACCTTCACATCACCGGGAGCATCCGCGACTGGCAGGTGCTCGATCGGCTTCCCGAGATCGCCCTGCCCACCCTCATCCTCGCGGGTCGGTTCGACGAATGCGTGCCCGAACACATGGAGGAGATGCACCGGCGCATACCAGGTTCACGCTTCCAGCTGTTCGAGTCGAGCTCTCACATGCCTTTCATCGAGGAGCCCGGGGCGTTCGATCGGGTGATGCGCAAATTCCTCCGGCAGCACGATATAACGCCCGCGTGTGGGGGGCGCTGAGCATGGTGGTTCCCAGGCCGTCTGCGGCGGACATCGATGCTGCCGCTGAGCATTTCGGCTTTCACCTCGACGCCGCTGAGCGACGGGAATACCTGGCGGCGGTCGACAGCGCTTTGCGCTCCTACGACATCGTCGACGAGCTATACGCCACGTTCGCCCACCCCGAGACCCCCGACCGCGCGTACCGGTTGCCCGGGCGCGACGAAAACCCGCTCGGCGCCTGGTATGTCATCGCGTCGATCGCCTCCGGCTCCGGCGGCCTGCTGTCGGGCAGGACGGTGGTGGTCAAGGACAACATCGCCGTCGCGGGCATCCCGATGATGAACGGCTCCCGCGCGGTCGAGGGATTCGTCCCCGCTCGCGACGCCACCGTCGTGGAGCGGTTGCTCGCCGCGGGGGCGACGATCGCCGGCAAAAGCGTCTGCGAGGACCTGTGCTGCTCGGGGTCGAGCTTCACCTCCGCCAGTGGGCCCGTGCGCAACCCATGGGACACCTCCCGCGAGACGGGCGGATCATCGAGCGGCAGCGCGGCGCTCGTGGCCGCCGGCGAGGTCGACCTCGCCCTCGGTGGGGATCAGGGCGGGTCAATCCGGATCCCGGCATCGCTGTGCGGGGTGGTCGGGCACAAGCCGACGCACGGGCTGGTTCCCTACACGGGTGCGTTCCCCATCGAGCGGACGATCGACCACCTCGGTCCGATCACGCGCACCGTCGCCGACGCCGCGCTGATGCTCACGGTGCTCGCCGGCCCCGACGGCCGAGACCCACGCCAGCCCAACGGGATCGCCGCGGTCGACTACCGGGCGGCACTTGACCGCGACGTGGCCGGTTTACGTGTCGGCATTCTGGTGGAGGGTTTCGGGCAACCCGGCGCGGAGCCGGGCGTGGATGAGCTGGTTCGCGCGACCGCGCAGCGGTTCACCGAGATCGGCTGCGCCGTTGCCGACGTCAGCGTTCCGTGGCACCGTCCCGCAGCTCACGTCCTCAAGGTCGTCATCACCGACGGCGCCGCCTACCAGATGCTGGACGGCAATGGCTACGGACTCGGCGTCGACGGACTCTACGACCCGGAACTCATGGCGCACCTCGCACGACAGCGTGCCGCCACGGCCGATGACCTCGCCGCCAGCGTCAAGGAGAAGGCACTGTGCGGCCACTACGGCCTGACCCGGCTCGGCGGCTCGTCGTACGCCAAGGCGCGTAACCTGTTGCCGCTCGTGCGCGCCGGATACGACGCGGCGCTCGACCGGCATGACGTTCTGGTGATGCCCACCGTTGCAGCCACGGCCCGCCCGCTGCCGGCGGGTAGCCCGCGGGACGTCGCGTTGATCGACCACGCGAGCGGCAAGTCCCTGAACACCGCGCCGATGAACCTGACCGGTCATCCGGCGATGTCGGTGCCCGCCGGTCTGGTCGATGGCCTGCCCGTCGGCATCATGATCGTGGGCAAGCGGTTCGATGACGCCACCGTGTTGCGGGTCGCCGCCGCACTGGAATCCCTGTGCGGGGGCTTCCCCGGCGCCCCGCACTGACCGCGACACGAATCTAATCGACCCCGACGTTCAGAATCGGCTGGTCGACGGAGGCGCCCGGACCGTCGAAGTGCCACCACTCACCCGAGTACACGGTGAGCCCGCCGGCGTTCATGGCGTCCCGCAGCAAGGCCCGATTGGCCTCAGTCCGAGCGCTGACCCCCTCGGTCGCGAACGCCGTCGCCCGCGAGGTGAAGTCGTCGAAGTCGGTGCCCATGTCGGCGAGGCAGAGTCCGTCCACGCGCCGCTCAGTCGGGCACTGCGCCCCGGCGCCGGCGAAGGTCACGTCGACCGATCGCCCAGATTCGTGGCTACGCGCATACGGACCCGGCCGGGCCACCCAGGCCGGGTTGGGCACCACGGTGAACATCTGAACCTGGACATCGTGCGGCCGGTAGCAGTCCCAGAACACCATCTGCTGCCCCTGGGAGCGCAGCACCGTCGCGGCCGCCGCCAGACCCGGAGCCATGGACTGGTGGACCAGGCACCGGGCGTCCGAGGGATACAGCTGGGTATGGGTGAAGTTGTTGGTCGTCGCATACCGCAGGTCGATCACCGCGTCGGGGACGACCGTCCGGACGTCAACGAACCCGGCCGCGCGGGCGGCGTCGCCGACGGGAGGCACGTCGGCGACGGCTGGGGCGATCCCGGCAGACGAGGCTTCGGCAACGACGGTGACGATGACGGTGGCGGCCGCGGCCGCGGCCGCAAAAATCCGCCGCATGGGGGACATCGGATCATTATCGGACACCCCGTGCACCGTCGTTGCGGGCGGAAGTGGCCCGCTATGGCTGCCCGCATCGCTGGTGTAATGTCCCTGTGTGCCGCGTCACAGCTACAGGTTCACCACAGGAATTTCCGTGACCGACCCCGGCTGAATCGCGATAGGCTACCCACCAGTAACCTACGAGCAGCACCATAATGCCAGCACTGAAGGATGAGGAGAACGTTGATGAGCGTTGAGCGCGAAGCACCGGCAGCAGGCGACGTGGCCGGGAAACTGGACTGGCTGCGCGAATCGGTAAAGACCCATTCGGTCGGCGCTGCCGACTCGACATGGGCCTGGATAGTGGACCTGTCCAACCGGTCCAAGACCGACGCCAGCGGCGCCGACTCCGACCTCAATGAGCTCTTCCGGCTCGGGACCACGCCCACCAACCTGGACGGACCCACCGAGGGCATGCTGGTGATGACCACCACCAACCCCACCTTCGACGCCGCGGTGCGCGCCATCACGGCGCTCTGGATGCCCTGGCAAGGCAAGCGCTTCGACAGCGAGGCGGCGACCGGCGACAACCGCCTGACCCGCAGCACCGGCGTCGTGAGCAAGCTGCTGTGGCCGCTGTACTCGATGCGCGACGCGGCGGAGGGCAAATTGGCCTTCGACTTCAAGACCTTCGTCGACCCCGGCAAGGAAGACCCGGACGTTCAGGTCCTGGTCATCGACTATGCCGATATCGAGGACAACCCCAAGCTGATCATCCGCAAGATCCGCGACGAGCTCGTCGAACTGGTGGCGGGCGTCTACCTCGGAAAGATCCTGTTCAACACCGGATCGGGTTACACCAAGCTGGGCTACTTCGCACTGCGCACACCGCGCTCGTAGACGTTTCGAACACGCAGACAGGAGTCAGTGAGTGAGCGACAAACAGTGGTATGAGCACCCGTCGTTAATCATGCAGATCGGCGCCCTGGCTAAGCTGCGCGACGAGCTGCGGGAGGAGAACCTCTTCGAGGGCGAGGGCCTTCGGCCGACGACCGACCTCGGCGAGCCCAGCGAGGAGGCCAAGCAGGCCCGGACCCCCGACGGCACGTTCAACGACCTGTCCGACCCGTGGATGGGTGCGCAGGGCACCGGCTTCGGCCGCAACGTCCCGCCGCACATGACGATCGCCCGCACCAAGAAGCTGCTCGACCCGGATCCACGCGTGATCAGCCGCAAGCTCATGGCCCGCGACTCCTTCAAACCCGCCGGGATCATCAACGCCATCGCGGCGGCGTGGATCCAGTTCGAGAACCACAACTGGTTCTTCCACGGCAACGGCGAGCCGGACAAGGTCATCGACATTCCGCTGCGCCCGGGTGACGACTTTCCGCGCGACCCGATGCAGATCCGGCGGACCATCCCGATGGACGGTCGCGAGATCGTCGACGGCCAGCGAACGCCGGTGTTCGCCAACCACGAGACCCACTGGTGGGACGGCTCGCAGGTCTACGGCAGCGGTAAGGAGAAGCAGTCCGAGGTCCGCACCTTCAAAGACGGCAAGGTCAAAGTCAACGACGACGGCCGACTGCCCGAGAGCGTGCACACCAAGGGCATCGACCTGACCGGGTTCGAGGAGAACTACTGGTCGGGCGTCGGGGTCCTGCACACCGCGTTCGCCCGCGAACACAACGCGGTGTGCGACGCACTGAAGAAGGCCTACCCGAGCTTCGACGACCAGCGGCTCTTCGGACTCGGCTCCCTGGTGGTGTCGGCGCTGATCGCCAAGATTCACACCGTCGAGTGGACGACGTGCGTCCTGCGCCATCCCGCGTTGCAGATCGGTATGAACGCCAACTGGTACGGCGCGCTGGGCGAGACGTTCAAGGACAAGATCGGCCGCGTCGGCGACAGCGAGGTCTTGTCGGGCATCGTCGGCTCCGGGCGCGACCACCACGCCACGCCGTTCTCGCTCACCGAGGAGTTCGTCTCGGTGTACCGGCTGCACCCGCTGATCCCCGACGACTGGAACTTCTTCTCGCTGGAGTCCGGTGAACACCTCACGAACAAGACGTTCACCGAAATCCAGGGCCGCCACACGCGTGACTTCATGCACAGCTTGCAGATGGGTGACCTGTGGTATTCGATGGGCATGGCGAGCGCGGGCGCGGTCTGCCTGCACAACTACCCGAACGCGCTGCGCAGGCTGGAGCGTATCGACGGGCAGTTCACCGACCTGGCCACCCTCGATATCGTCCGCGACCGTGAGCGCGGCATTCCGCGGTACAACGACTTCCGCGAGGCGATGCACATGCCGCGGCGCAAGCGCATCGACGACATCACGCCCAACAAGGAATGGGCCAAGGAGATCAACGAGGTCTACAACGGCGACGT
The DNA here is from genome assembly GCA_903927745.1 of uncultured Mycobacteriaceae bacterium. GTDB lineage: Bacteria > Actinomycetota > Actinomycetes > Mycobacteriales > Mycobacteriaceae > Mycobacterium. The sequence continues at coordinate 16,003 of CAIYOH010000148.1, read as the reverse complement.
CGATGCCGTCGACCTCCAGGTCGGCATGCTGGCCGAGCAGCCGCCGAAGGGCTTCGGCTTCTCCGACACCGCGTTCCGGGTCTTCATCCTGATGGCGTCGCGCCGGCTGAAGAGCGATCGGTTCTTCACCACCGACTTCCGGCCCGAGGTGTACACCCAGGTCGGCTTCGACTGGGTGAACAACAGCGGCATGAAGGACGTCCTGCTGCGCCACTACCCGGAGCTGCATCCGGTCATCGGCGACGTCGAGCGGGTGTTCGCGCCGTGGCCGAAGCTGGGTGCTCCGGCCCCGGGCAAGCAGCACCGGATCGTCCAACTGGCCGACACCGTCCGCGCCTACGCACCCTGGGCGTAACGACGGTGGCTGTTGACTTTCCGCACGCGTCAGCACTCGAAGGCATCCGGTTCACCGCGCAGATCGGCGCGCCCAACATCATCCTCGGACTGTTCAACAAGCGCGAACTTCCCGCCAGGGTCGCATCGACGGTAGGCGCCGACTACCTGGGCTACCGGCTGGTCGAAGGCCTGGTCAAGACTCACGGACCGGGACCGTTCTACGTCCGCGTCGCCAAGGACGAGGCGCTTCTGGTCCACCATCCCGATGACCTGAAGTTCGTGCTGGGCGGCTCCCCGGATCCGTTCGCCTCCGACCCGGAACCCAAACTCAAGGGGATGTCGGCCTTCCAGCCGGACGCCCTGACGATTTCGCGCGGGGACGTGTGGGCGCAGCGTCGGCAGTTCGCTGATGCTGTGCTTGAGCCGGGCAATTCACTGCACAGCCTGGCGTCGTCATTCGTCGCGGTGGCCGCCGACACCGCCGCCGATCTCGCCCGGAATCAGATCGACTGGACGGCCATCGACGCCGCATTCCAGCGGATGACGCGGCGCGTGGTGTTCGGCGACCATGCCGCCGACGACACCCGGCTGATGGAGTTGCTCGGTGAATTGATGTCGCAGGGCAACAAGATGCCCGGCGAGCCGGGGCCGCAGTACCCGGAGTTCATCGGCATGATCGAGGGCCACCTCGCGAAGGCGGAACCGGGCAGCCTGGCCGCCGAGATCGCCAAGACACCCGCGCCGCCGGGTGGTGCGGCCGGGCAGGTGGTGCACTGGCTGTTCGCGATGGGCGACACGCTCGCGGCCAACACGCTGCGGACCCTAGCCGCCTTGGCCAGCCACCCCGAACAACGTGCCGAGGTCCGCAACGAGATGGCGGGGGCCACGATCACCACCCCGCAGGGCGTGGCGTCGCTGACATACCTGGGGGGATGCCTCCTCGAAGCCATGCGGTTGTGGCCGACAACCGGGCTGTTCGCCCGGGTCGCCACCCGCGATATCGAGTTCCCCAACGGCGCGGTGCTGCCGGAGGGCACTCAGGTGATGATCTACAACGTGTTCAACCACCGCGACCAGTCCCGCATCCCCTACGCAGACCGCTTCTCCCCGGGCGAATGGGTGAGCGGCCGTGCCAGCGAAGACTGGTCGTTCAACTTCATGAGCCACGGCCCGCAGGTCTGCCCCGGGTACGGCCTATCGGTGTTCCTCGGGCAGGCGGTGATCGCGAACCTGCTCGACGCCGGGGAGTTGTCGGTCGACGGAGTCCAACTCAACCCGGGCAAACCGCTGCCGCACAGCCTCGACCTCTACGGGTTCTCCGTCAGCGTCGCACCGCCACGGTGAGTCGCGCGGCATGACCACGACAAGCCAGTACCTGCAGCGGGCACTTGACGGGCGCTGGCGGCACACCAAGGTCATGATCCGGGAGAAGCTCCAACAGGAGATCTTCCGTCCCCATTACACCCCCACGAAGGCGGAGGCCCGCAAACTCGTCAACGAGCAGCTGAAGATCATCGCTGTCGCCGGGCACGCGGAGGACGGCTTCGGCAAGGGCAGCGGCGGGACCGGGGACGTCGGTGCGGCAGTCACCAAGATCGAGATGGCGGCCCTGTCCGACCTGTCGATGATGGTCAAGGCCGGGGTGTTGTGGGGCCTGTTCGGAGGGGCGGTCCAAAACCTGGGCACCGAACGCCACCACGAGGTGTACGTACGTCCGCTGATCACCCTGGACCTGCTCGGCTGCTTTGCGATGACCGAGACCGGACATGGCAGCGACGTCCAGAAGCTGGAGACCACCGCCACCTACGACCCGGGAACCGAGGAGTTCGTCATTCACTCCCCGACCCCGACGTCCCGGAAGGACTACATCGGCGGTGCGGCCGAGAGCGCCACGGTCGCCGCCGTATTCGCGCAGCTGATCACCCAGGGCGAAAACCACGGTGTGCACTGCATCGTGGTGCCGATCCGGGATGACGAGGGCATCGTCCTGCCGGGGGTGACCATCACAGACTGCGACTACAAGGGCGGCCTGGTCGGCGTCGACAACGGGCGCATCATGTTCAACCACGTCCGGGTCCCTCGCGAGAACCTGCTGAACCGATTCGCCGACGTCGCCCCCGACGGAACCTACAGTTCGCCGATCGACAACCCGAACCGGCGTTTCTTCACCATGCTGGGAACCCTGGTCCGCGGCCGCATCACGGTCGCCGGGAGCGCCGCCGCGGCCGCCCGTGTCGCCCTGGACATCGCGGTCCGGTACGCCCTGCAGCGCAGGCAGTTCGGCGCGCCCGGCGAGGACCGCGAGGTTCCCATCATGGACTACCTCGTCCACCAGCGGCGGCTGCTGCCGCACCTCGCGCATTCCTACGCGCTGCAGTTCGCCCAGAACGAGTTGGTGTCCAAGCTGCACGACCAGGACACCGCCGAGGTTCGCGACCTGGAGGAGCAGCGTGAACTGGAGGGCAGGGCGGCCGGCATCAAGGCGATCAGCACCTGGCACGCCAGCGCCGCGATCCAGGAGGCCCGCGAGGCCTGCGGAGGCGCCGGGTATCTCACCGAGAACCGTCTTGTCACGCTGCGAGCCGACAGCGACGTCTTCACCACTTTCGAAGGCGACAACCACGTCCTGCTGCAACTGCTGGCCAAGCAGTTGCTCACCGGGTACAGCGACGACATCAAGGGCATGAGCCCGTTCGAGTGGGTCAGGTTCGCCGCCAACTACGCGGGCGACCAGGTCGTCAAAAGAACTGCGGCGCAAACGATCATGCAACGCATCATCGACGCCCGCGAGGACAACGAAGAGGAAGGCAGCCTGTTCAACCGCGGCACCCAGGTCCAGATGTTCGAGGACCGCGAGCAATACCTGCTGTCGACGCTGGCGCGGCGGCTGCAGACCAGATCGAAGACCATGTCGGCATTCGAGGCCTTCAACTCGGTGCAGGACCATGTCATGCACACCGCGCGCGCCCACGTCCACCGCGTCGTGCTGGAGGCGTTCATCGCCGGTATCCACAGCTGCGAGGACAGGGCGGCCAGTGACATCCTGGAGCTGGTGTGCGACCTGTACGCGCTGACGGTGATCGAAGACGACAAGGCGTGGTTCATGGAGCACCGGCTGCTGTCCACCGAGCGGGCGAAGGCGGTCACCAGCGCAATCAACGAGCGCTGCCGAAACCTGCGGCCACACGCGGAAACCCTGGTCGACGCCTTCGGGATCCCCGAGCAAGTCCGCTACGCCGAGATGTTGCATCCCGAGCACCTGCCCGCGCCCGGATCGTGAGCGACCGGTGAACATCGCCGAGGAATCCATCGGCTGGCTCGCCACCGAGCAACTCCGGGTCGACGAGCAGTGGTCCTACCTGTTGCCGACCGGATTCACCTGGTGGCCCGACCAGTACGCGCAGACCGTCGAATTCGTGGGCGAGGAAATCGGGCCGAACGGCGAGACCGGATACCTGGTGTGTGTCCGCACCGAACTGTTGCGCGACCTCGACCTCACCGAGCGGGCGCTGGTGGAGATCAACGCCCTGCCGATGCGGTGCGCCGCGATGGCCGGACCCGTCTACGACGTCGCGGCCCGCCGCCTGGACCTCTGGTCACTGGCCCGCGTCGATGACGCCAACGGCTCCTGGATGCGGCACCTGCTCGCCGCCGCCGCGGTCTCCCAGATCGCCGAAGCGCGCTGGCTGGCGCCGCTGCTGGCCGATGCCACCGGTGCGTTGCCGGCAACCAGCGGTCACCCGGACAGCGGGCCGCGATCGGGGCCGCACGCAATCGCCTCCGCGGCTGAGGTTTTCGTCCGCTCCGGTGACCGACAGTGCGCGTGGACCGAGGCCGAGTTCGAGGCGACGGTCACTGGGTGCATGAATCGACCGCCGGCGTTGCGCGCATCGGCGGCAGGCAGGGGTTTCACCGTCGAGTTCCCCTTCGGCGAGACACCCTCGGTCTGCCGGGTGATCGGCGACCAACCCCACCCGCTGTACGGCAACGGCCTGCTGGTGCTGCAACAGTTCCCGGTCGACCTCGGCGACGGCGTCGACTCGGCGACCGAGGGCATCACACTGGCCTTGTCGTTGAACGCCGCCGATCTCACCCATGAGGTGTCCGGTTACGGCTTCGGCAGCTACGTCTACTCCGACGCCATGATCCACTTCATCGCCTTCATACCGAACGCACTGCACCGACCGGGACTGCTGACCAACCTGTACTTCTCGTGCGCCGCCCGCGCCCACGCAATGCAGCGACGCTTCGTCGAGGGCTCGTGGGACGCCGAGGCGTATTCACTCGATGCGGACGTGCTGGCCCGCCGACAGCGACGGCAGGAGCAGGCCCGCCCACCTGTCGAGAGGCGTGGTTGCCCGATGATGCAAGCCCGAACTGAAGGAGTGCGATGAGCGCCATCGATCTGTCCGGTACCGCGGTGGCTATCACCGGCGCTGCACGCGGCATTGGTTATGCCACCGCGAAGGCGTTCCTGGCCAAGGGCGCCCGCGTGTTCATCGGTGACCTCGACGCCGACCTGGCCAAGGCAGCCGCCGAAAAACTTGGTTGCACGGGATCCGGTCTCGACGTCCGATCGCGAGACTCCTTCGCCGAGTTCCTGGCTTCGGTCGAACCTGGGCTGCAGGTGCTCGTGAACAACGCTGGGATCATGCCGGCCGGCCGGTTCGTCGACGAACCGGACGCCGTCACTGACGCGATCGTCGGCGTCAACCTCAACGGCGTCCTGCGCGGCACCAAGCTCGCCCTGCCCGGAATGCTCGAGCGAAGGTCGGGCCACATCGTCAACGTCGCCTCGTACCTGGGCAAGGTGCCGGCCGCCGGGCTCGCCACCTATTGCGCGACCAAACATGCGGTGGTCGGTTTCAGCGAGTCGCTTCGCGACGAACTGGCCGGAACCGGTGTCTCCGTCACCGCCGTTCTGCCGTCGGCGGTGCGCACCGACCTGGTCTCGGGGGTCCAGCTGGGCGGCTTGCTGCCGACCGTCGACCCCGAGGTCATCGCTGACGCCATCGTCGAGACGTGCCACACCCGGACGGCGATCGTCGCGGTACCCCCGTGGATGCGCAGCTACGAAGCCGCCGCGGCGCTCGCGCCCGACAGGTTCGTCGGGGCCGTCCGGGGACGACTCACCCGCGACCGGGTCTTACGCAGACTGAACGCGAGCGCGAGGGCGGAGTACGACGAGCGAATCCGCCGGGATGCCGCCAGCACAGACGCGGTCTGATCCCGCCCTCACCGAGGGCGCTCCGCTGGCGGATTAAGCCTGATCAGGGGGCTCGCGCCCCCCGATTCAGGGTGTCAGACGGCCGTGACTCCGACGGCCTGGGGCCCCTTGGCCCCTTGCTCAACCTCGAACTGGACGCGCTGGTTCTCCTCGAGCGAGCGGTAACCGCTCCCCTGGATCTCGGAGTAGTGGACGAAGAGGTCCTTAGCGCCGTCGTCGGGGGTGATGAAGCCAAAACCCTTGTCGCTGTTGAACCATTTCACAGTTCCCTGTGGCATTTACTTACTTCTTTCATTCAAATGCGGGTGTACCTAAAACAGCCGCGGGAAAAGGCTAACATAAGCCGGCTTTTTCGTCGGACAGAGTTGTGATGCAACGACAGTCATCGTTGCGGCCGCCCGGAACGGTGACCGCGTCTGCGGCCACCCGAACCCGATGGGCGCGGACTCGGGGGCGTCGGACTCTTCGGCGCGGGAGCCCGGTAGGGGGCGATGTCGCCGGTCACCGCGTGGACGGCGGCCGAGTCGGCGGTGACTTCCTGCGGGGTGACCCGGATGCCCGCGCGGCGCATCAGCGCCTGCGCGTCCCGGCGCTGCTCGGGCAGGACCACGGTCACCACGTCGCCGGAGTTTCCGGCCCGCGCCGTCCGTCCGGAGCGGTGCAGGTAGGCCTTGTGCTCGGCGGGCGGATCGATGTGCACCACCAATTCGATGTCGTCGACGTGCACGCCGCGCGCAGCGATGTCGGTGGCCACCAACACCCGCGCCTCACCCGCGTGGAAGGCGGCGAGGTTTCGGTCGCGTGCGGGTTGGGAGAGGTTCCCATGCAGGTCGACGGCCGGGACGCCGGCATCGGTGAGTTGCCGGGCAAGCTTGCGCGCTTGATGTTTGGTGCGCATGAACAGGATCCGCCGCCCGGTCCCGGAGGCGAGGCGGTGCACGAGTTCCGTCTTGGCCGCCGCCCCGGTGACATGGAAGACGTGGTGCGTCATCTCGGCGACCGGTGAGTCGGCGCTGTCGATGGAGTGCGACGTGGGGTTGTGCAAGAACCGCGTGACGAGCTTGTCGACGCCGCTGTCGAGGGTCGCCGAGAACAGCAGTCGCTGACCGCCTGTCGGCGTGGCGGCCAGGATGCGGGTGACGCCGGGCAGGAAGCCGAGGTCGGCCATGTGGTCGGCTTCGTCGATGACGGTGATCTCGACGGCGTCGAGGCTGATCAGCCGCTGCTTCATCAGGTCTTCGAGCCGTCCAGGGCAGGCCACGACGATGTCGACTCCGGATTTCAGGGCCGTCACCTGCCTGCCCTGAGGGACTCCGCCGAAGATCGTGGTGACCCGGAGCCCGTGGACGGCCGCCAGCGGTTCCAGCGTTGCGCTGATCTGGGTGGCCAACTCCCGGGTCGGGGCGAGGACCAGACCTGACGGTCGGGACGGGCGGCGCGGCCGTCCGGCCAGCCTGCTGACCATGGGGATCGCGAAGGCCAGCGTCTTGCCGCTGCCCGTCTTGCCGCGCCCAAGGACGTCTCGGCCGGCGAGCGTGTCGGGCAGGGTTTCGATTTGGATGGGAAACGGATGGGTGATTCCACCGGCTGCGAGCACGCCGATGAGTGGTTCGCCCACGCCGAGATCAGTAAATGTCGTGCTAGTCATGTTCGATGTCTTTCAGCATCGGGTGTGCCGAGGTGGCGGCAAAAGAGTCGCGATCGCTCAGCACAGGGTGGCGAGATTGCCGGGGGGCAAAATCGATCGCCGCGATACGAAGTGCGCCGGATTAATCGCGCCAGCCACCTTGTGGGGGGCCGGCATCGGAGGGATCCGAGCGAATGGAGAAGCGTTTCACGACGTGCCGACTGTCGATTGCGACAGCCAACGCTGTTGATAGCTTAGCAGCACCCCCACGTCGATCGTTGCGGAGACTCGTTAGCTGCGTCGTCGTCGAGTGGAGTGCTTCGCCTGCACGTCGGCATTGGCGAGCGCTTGTGCATGCGCGGCCAGCGCCGACGCCCTGGTCGCGTGGGCGAGTGCCTCGGCGTCGTCGCCCGCTGGCTTGCCGTGCGCCGCGGCGAGCTGACCTTTCGCCTCGTCGAGCCGGGCCCGGGCCTCGGCGCCGACGCTCTCGCGGTGCTTGGCGACGTAGTCGGAGACCTGACGGAACCTGGCGTCCGCGGTGGACAGGGCCTGCGGTAGAGAAGCCTCCGGCAGCGAACCGGGCACGTGGTTGGACTGCCTGTCACCCGACGTGACCCGTCCCGCTGCGCGCCGACGGCGGCGATGCCGCAGGAGGAGGACCACCAGCACCACCACGAACAGCACCGCCACGGCCACGACCACCAGGGCGGTTTTCAGCACCCGGGCCCATGTCGACGAGCCTGCCGACTCATCCACACCGTCGGCTGCCGCAACCGCTGCGCCGCTCCAGTTTCCCGCGGCCACCGCCGGGTCGATCTGGCCGCGCTGCAGCCTGTCCACATCGGCGGCTTTGAGCGCCTTCAGATTCGGCGCCACGTCCAACACGGAGGTCTTGGTGTTGGTGGCCACGGCCAGCACCACATCCTGGGTGCCCATCCCGCTGGCGTCGCGGGTTTTGCCGGACCAGTTGTCGGGTTTGAACCGCGAGAAGTTGTCGACGTAGACGACCCACAGTTGGATGTGGCGTTCGCGGTACAGCTGATCGATCGCCGAGCTGACGTCCGCCCTGCCGGAATCGGTCAACACCCCGGCGGAATCGGTGATGTGATCGGTGAGCTTGAACGGCTGGGTTGCGCCGGCGGGACCCGCCAGCAGCAGCAAATTGGCTGTGAGCATCGTCAGAATCAGACCCGCGGGTCGGAGAACGCACATGACCATAAATCTAACGGATCACGACGGCCGCATTGGCGGCATCGGCGTCCGTGCCCAACAGCGTCTTTTTTGCCTCCGCCAGTGCCGCTTTGGTCGCGACGTCGACCGTTGGATATTGCGGGTCGAGGTCCCGCAGGGTCTCCAACAGCACCGCAGAGGTCGACAAGTGGCTGAACCATTTGTGATCGGCGGGGATCACGTGCCAGGGCGCCCACTCGGTGCTGGTGTGGCTGAGCATGTCCTGGAATGCCTCGTGGTAGGCGTCCCAAAACCCGCGCTCTTGCAGATCGGCCGGTGAGAATTTCCAGTTCTTCTCGGGCTCGTCGATGCGCGCAAGGAACCGGCGCTGCTGTTCACCTGTGGAGATGTTGAGGAAAAGTTTGACAACGGTGGTTCCGTTGCCGGTCAGGTAGCGTTCCCACTCGTTGATCTCGTGATACCGCCGCTGCCAGATGTCGGCCACATCGAGCGCCGCGGTACGCGGCCACAGCAACTCCGGGTGCACCCGAGTGATGAGCACGTTCTCGTAGTGGGACCGGTTGAAGACCGCGATGCGCCCAAACTCCGGCAGCGCGACCTGGTGACGCCAGAGGTAGTCATGAGCCCGCTCGGACGCCGACGGGGCCTTGAAGCTGTGCACCTCGACACCCTCGGGGTTCAGACCCCTCATGACGTGCTTGATCGTGCCGTCCTTGCCGGCCGCATCGATCCCCTGAAGAACAATCAGCAGCGCCCGATCGGCCTGGGCCAAGAAACGGTCCTGCAAATCCAGCAGGCCCGCCTCCGCCTCCGCCAGGGCCGCGACACCTGCGTCCTTCCCGAGCTGTTCGTCGTGGCGGCCGGGATCGAAATCCCTCGCCAGGTCCACTGTCGACTGTGGCTTGACCCGGGTGGCCTCCGCCAAACTTCTCCACTGCGTCGACAACGTCGCCTCCTCGTGATGTCGTTCGTTCTTCGCTCAGCGTGGCGTCAAAGCCGGCAGTCAGCAAGATGCGGGGTGACGGATCGACCGGAACAGTACGGACGTGGGTCAGAAATCGCGTCAGCCTGCGTCCGCGAACGCGGGATGGAACGGTGGCCAGGGCCGGGATCGAACCGGCGACCTTCCGCTTTTCAGGCGGACGCTCATACCGACTGAGCTACCTGGCCGGAAGACAGCGAGGGGCTCGCCGTTGCGGCGACCCTGACGGGACTCGAACCCGCGACCTCCGCCGTGACAGGGCGGCGCGCTAACCAACTGCGCCACAGGGCCTTGCTGCTGCTCCGGGTCACCGCCGTACTAGTACCCCCTACGGGATTCGAACCCGCGCTACCGCCTTGAAAGGGCGGCGTCCTAGGCCGCTAGACGAAGGGGGCCCGAACCGAATCTCTCCGGGGTACTCGCACCACGGTCACATGACGGAGCCTTGTTAGCTTAGGACACCGTGGGCCGAATCCTCAAACGAGCGCACTCGGCCACCCAGTATCCTTAGCAATTCGCGCGCCCCTATAGCTCAGTTGGTAGAGCTACGGACTTTTAATCCGCAGGTCCTAGGTTCGAGTCCTAGTGGGGGCACCACAGGACGGCACCCACTGCCATGCCGCAGAGCGGCCGCCAGACGCCTTGGCTATGCTTCTTCGCGTGACTGACGACGCTGCGCAACCGAAGGCGCCTGTAGCCCTGGTAACGATGGAAATCCGGCACCCGGCAACGGATCCCCTCAACGAATCATCGAGCGCGGAGGTCCGGCGCCTGCTCTCCGAACAACTGCCCATCGAGAGGCAGGCCCAAGACATGGCGTGGGGGGTCGGCGCGGGCGGGGCTGCGTCGCCCGCGGCGGAGCGGTTCGTCCGGTATGTCAACCGAGACAACACGCTTGCCGCCTCGATGAAGAACCAGGCGATCACCATCGAGGCCACCGAGTACACCAGCTTCCAGAAGTTACTCGATCTGGCGATGCTGGCCGTCGACGCTCGCTCACAGGTCTCGTCGATCGTCGGGGTGGAGCGTCTCGGCCTGCGCTACGTCCTGGAGGTCCATGTGCCCGTCGGCGTCGACGGCCGGGTCGAGTGGGCGAACTGGATCGCGGAGCCGCTACTCGGGCCTCAGCACGTCGCGCCCGCCGGACTCACCCTGACCGAGTGGCAGGGCGCCGCCGTGTACCGCGAACCGCAGCCGGGCAGGTCGATGGTCGTGCGTTACGGCCCGGGCGTGGGCCAGGCGCTGGACGCCAGCTACCACCTGCGCCGCACACTGCCGGTCGATGCGGGCCCATACTTCCTTCTCGACATCGACAGTTTCTGGACGCCGCCGACGGGGGCGATCCCCGAGTTCGACCGCAGTTCGGTGCTGGTGACGTTCCAGGATCTGTACGAGCCGGCCAGCCGGGTATTCCAGGACATGCTCACCCCCCGGTTGAGGGACGACCTCTCCGGCAGGTAAGCCCGCCGCTCACGCGTCGGCCGGTCAGCCCGTCGTGCCGCGAAGAACGGCGCTGATGTAGCTCATGTCGGCAAAGGCCGACGAGACATCGCTCTCCGGGTAGACGAATCCGTTCTCCGCGTGCAGTTCCGCGACCGTCTGGGATGAGGTGTCCCAGCCCCGTTGGCTCAGGTAGTCGACGGCGTGGCTGCGTTCACCGTGGTAGACGAGTTCGTTGAAGTCGATCTCGAATCCGAGTTCTCTCATCCGGTCGTGGTGTGCCCGCCACCGCTCGTCGGCGAAAACGGCGGTGTCGGGCACGAACTCGAACGCCAGTTGGCTACGCGGGGCGCTCAGTGTCGTGATGGTGTCGAACAACGCGTCCTGGGCCTCGCTCGGCAGGTAGATCAGCAAGCCCTCGGCGCTCCACGCGGCGGGGGCGTGCGGATCGAACCCCGCGGAGCGCAGCGCCGACGCCCAGTCGTCGCGCAGGTCGACGGCGACGGTGCGCCGTTCGGCGGTCTGTTCGGCGCCCAGGTCACGCAGGGTCCGAGTCTTGAATTCGATGACGTCGGGCATGTCGATCTCGTAGACGACGGTGCCGGCCGGCCAGGGCAGGCGGTAGGCGCGGGCGTCGAGACCGGACGCGAGAATAACGGCCTGACCGACACCGCCTCGCGCGGCGGACAGGAAGAACTGGTCATAGAAGCGGGTGCGGCACGCCATCCCCTGGGCCATCCGCTGCGGATCGAACTCGGCGTCGCCGCCCGCCGGGATGTCGCCGTTCACCAGCCGGACGTAGACGTCGATACCCACCGCCCGCACCAACGGCGCGGCGTAGGGGTCGTCGATCAACTCGTGGGCGTCGGACAACGCCCGTTGGGCGGCGACCATGGTCGCGGTCGCCCCCACACTGCTCGCGAGATCCCAGCGATCACGATCGGCGCGCACCATGACGCCCCCCCTTCCAGCCAACGATCTCGACAGTATGATTACCGACACAGTGCCGGGATGCTTGCCGGGTCTCGGCAGTTCACGCCGTGCCGCGCCGAGACGGACCTTGATGCTACCGGCTTACACAGATACCCTCCAAAGACAACCATGGACGCCGATATCTGGAGACCCCTATGTCAGCAAGGCTGACCGATCGACAGCTGTTGCACGAACTTGAGCCCACGGTCGAGAAGTACTTCAACCGCCACCTCGACATGCACAAGAGCTGGAACCCGCACGACTACATCCCGTGGTCGGACGGCAAGAACTTCTACGCGCTCGGCGGCCAGGACTGGGAACCCGAGCAGAGTCGGCTCTCCGACGTCGCCCAGGTGGCGATGGTGCAGAACCTGATGACCGAGGACAACCTGCCGTCCTACCACCGCGAGATCGTCATGAACTTCGGCCTGGACGGGCCCTGGGGCCAGTGGGTGAACCGCTGGACCGCCGAGGAGAACCGGCACGGGATCGCGCTGCGCGACTACCTGGTGGTGACCCGCGCTGTCGACCCGTTCGAACTGGAGAAGCTGCGCGTCGAGGTGGTGAACCGGGGCTTCAGCCCGGGTCAGAACCGCCAGGGCCGCCCCGAACTGTTCGCCGAGAGCCTGTTCGACTCTGTCGTCTACGTCAGCTTCCAGGAGTTGGCCACCCGGATTTCGCATCGCAACACCGGGAAGGTCTGCAACGAGCCGATCGCCGACCAGTTATTGGCCAAGATCTCCGCCGACGAGAACCTGCACATGATCTTCTACCGCGATGTCACCGAGGCAGGGTTCGACGTGGCGCCCAACCAGGCCATGACGTCGCTGCACAGGGTCTTGCGAAACTTCATGATGCCAGGGTTCTCGGTGCCGGAGTTCCGCCGCAAGGCCGTGGTCATCGCCGTCGGCGGCGTCTACGACCCCCGCATCCACCTGGACGACGTCGTCATGCCGGTGCTCAAGAAGTGGCGGATCTTCGAGCGGGAGGACTTCACCGGTGACGCCGCCGCACTCCGCGACGACATCGGTGTGCTGATCGGTGAGCTGGAGGTCGCCTGCGAGAAGTTCGAGGTGTCCAAGCAGCGCCAGCTCGAGCGGGAAGCCCGCACGGGTAAGAGGGTCACCGCGCACGAACTGCACAAAACCGCGGGCAAGCTGGCGCTGAGCGAGCGGTAGCCGCGCGGTGCGTATAGGACCGATCCAGCTGGCCAGCCCCGTCGTGCTGGCTCCGATGGCCGGGGTGACGAACGTCGCGTTCCGCACGCTGTGCCGTGAACTGGAGCGGGAGAAGGTCGGCACGGTCAGCGGGCTGTACGTCTGCGAGATGGTGACCGCGCGCGCTCTCGTCGAACGGCATCCGGCCACCCTGCACATGACGACGTTCGCCCCGGACGAGTCGCCGCGCTCGCTGCAGCTCTACACCGTCGACCCGGCGACCACTTTCGCGGCCGCGCGGATGATCGCCGACGAGGGCCTGGCCGACCACATCGACATGAATTTCGGCTGCCCGGTGCCCAAGGTCACCAAGCGTGGCGGTGGGGCGGCGCTGCCCTACAAGCGGCGGCTGTTCGGCCAGATCGTCGCCGCCGCCGTGCGCGCCACCGAGGGCACCCGGATCCCGGTCACCGTCAAGTTCCGCATCGGCATCGACAACGAGCACCACACGCACCTGGACGCCGGCCGCATCGCCGAGGCCGAAGGCGCCGCCGCGGTCGCCCTGCACGCCCGCACGGCGGCGCAGCGCTACTCCGGCACTGCGGACTGGGAGCAGATCGCGCTGCTCAAGCAGCAGGTTCGGACCATTCCGGTGCTGGGCAACGGCGACATCTACGACGCCAGCGATGCGTTGGCGATGATGGCCAGCACCGGCTGCGACGGCGTCGTCATCGGCCGCGGGTGCCTGGGACGGCCCTGGCTGTTCGCCGAGTTGTCGGCCGCGTTCACCGGCGGTCCGACGCCCCCGGCGCCCACTCTGGGCGAGGTCGCCGACATCGTCCGCCGGCATGGCCGGTTGCTGGCCGCTCACTTCGGCCAGGACAAGGGCATGCGCGACATTCGCAAGCACATCGCCTGGTACCTGCATGGTTTTCCCGCCGGATCGCAGCTGCGCCGCGAGCTGGCGATGGTCAGTACGCTCGAGGAGCTCGACTCGCTGCTCGATCGGCTGGACCGCACCGTCCCCTGCGCCGTTCCCGCGACCGAACCGCGCGGGCGGCAGGGATCGCCGGCCCGGGTGGCCCTGCCCGACGGCTGGCTGACCGATCCCGACGACGCCACGGTGCCGTCCGGGGCGGACGTCATGCACTCCGGTGGCTGAACCGTGATCGCTTGGACATCGCGTCCGCGTCGATAACTCAGTACCATCAGACTCCTGCGGCTGTGCGCATCGGGGGGTTCGGGTCGGACGGCGCTGACCTGCGACGGGTGTTCGGTGCACCGACGCACCATGAGAGCTTGCGGAGGCCGGTAGGACGTGGACGACGTCGAGGACGACGGGGGCGGCCTTCACTCCCGGGGAGCATTGACCGTCGCGGATCTGATCGCGAAAGTCGGCGCCGGATCCCACACCGACCAACGACACACCGACCAACGACACACGGACCAACGACACACGGACGAGCCGCACGTTCCTGTCGACCAGCAGGACACACAGGTCATCGACGTCCGCGCACTCGCCGCCGAACTTCCCCACCTCGGGGCCGCCCGCGCCCTGAGTCGCATTCGCCGGTCGCCGACCCGCGGGGCTGCCGAGGCGCCCGCCACCCACGAACGCACCCGGCGGGACCGCCGCCGTCCCGCGCTGCTGGCGGGACGCTCCCTGGCGGCGCTGCTCGCCCTGCTCACGCTGGCCATGACCGGTGGCGGCTGGCACTGGAGTACATCGACCAACGCCCGCCTCAAGGTCGTCAACGCGCTCGACCCACGATCGGGCGACATCCGCGACCCGGCCGGCCAGAACGGCGACGAGGACTTCTTGATCGTCGGGGTCGACTCGCGCGCCGGGGCGAACGCCGACATGGGCGCCGGCAGCGGCGACGACTTCGACGGTGAACGCTCGGACACCGTGATGCTCGTCAACATCCCGGCCAATCGCACACGCGTGGTTGCGGTGTCGTTCCCTCGCGACCTGGCCATCTCCCCGATCCAATGCGAGGCCTGGGACCCCGAGACCGGCCATTACGGACCCGTCTACAACCGCAAGAAGGGAACCTGGAGTCCCCGGATGATCCACACGGAGACCAAACTGAACTCGGCGTACTCGTTCGGGGGACCGAAGTGTCTGGTGAAGGAGATCCAGAAGCTGTCGGGTCTGAGCATCAACCGTTTCATCGCCGTCGACTTCGCCGGGTTCGCGACAATGGTCGACGCCCTGGGCGGGGTCGAGGTGTGCAGCAAGACCGCGCTGTACGACCACGAACTCGGGCCCATCCTCGAGAACCCGGGTCACCAGATACTCGACGGAGCCACGGCACTGAACTACGTGCGGGCCCGTCAGGTCACCACCGAAACCAACGGCGACTACGGCCGGATCAAACGCCAGCAGCTCTTCGTGTCGTCGCTGCTGCGCTCCTTGATCTCCGAGGACACGTTGATGAACCTCACCAAACTGAACAACGTGGTGAACACGTTCATCAGCAACAGCTACGTCGACAACGTCAAGACCAAGGACCTGGTCCAGCTCGGCCAGTCGTTGCAGGGCATGGTCGCCGGGCGGATCACCTTCGTCACGGTGCCGACCGGCCTGACCGACGACAACGGCGACGAGCCGCCCCGCACGGACGACATGCGGGCACTCTTCGACGCGATCATCAACGACGACCCGCTGCCGGGGGAGAACGGCCACAACGCCAAATCACTGAACGGCGCCGACTCGGGCGCCGACTCGGGCAGTACGAAGACAGCCACTCCTACGCAGACACCCGCGCCCCCTGCGGCCCCGGACACCCAGCGCCTGCAGACGACGACGACGTCGCCGAGCGCGGTCACCGTGCGGGTGTCCAATGCCACGGCGCAGAGCGGCCTGGCGGCCGGCGCGACGAGTCAGCTCACCCGCGCCGGGTTCACCGTGCTGACGCCGGACGACTATCCGAGTTCGGTGACCACGACGACGGTGCTGTTCTCTCCAGGCAACGAGCAGGCCGCGGCCACCGTGGCATCCTCGTTCCCCTATGCGAAGGTGCATCGGGTCACCGGCTACGGCCAGGTCGTTCAGGTGGTGCTCGGCT
>CAIYOH010000147.1 GCA_903927745.1 uncultured Mycobacteriaceae bacterium | reverse complement strand
CGGGATCGGTGGCGGCCCGTAGCGTCGGCAGCGCCCCCATCTCCGCGCTCTGGAACAACACCGCCATCAGGGGGGTCGTCAGGGGCGCGAGAATCTCCGGGATGTTGCGCGTCAGTTCGGTGTTGGAGCCGCCGGGGTGCGCGGCGAGGGCGACGGTCTTTGCGTCCGCCCGGGCGGCGAGTCGCCGTTGCAGCTCGTAGGTGAACATCAGGTTGGCCAGCTTCGACTGCCCGTAGGCGGCGACGCGGTTGTAGCGACGGTCCCACTGCAGGTCCTCGAAATGGATGGCGGCGAGTATCCGGTGGCCCAGGCTGCTGACAGTCACCACCCGAGAACCCGCCACGGGCAGCAGGTGGTCGAGCAGCAGCCCCGTCAGCGCGAAATGGCCCAGATGATTTGTGCCGAACTGCATCTCGAAGCCGTCCGCGGTGAGCTGCTTGCGCGTCCACATCACCCCGGCGTTGTTGATGAGCAGGTCGATGCGCGGATACGTCGCGCGCAGCGCGTCGGCGGCCGACCGCACCGAGGCAAGCGAGCTCAGGTCGAGCGGCTGCACGGTGACGTCGGCGCCCGGGCTGGCGGCGCGGATCCGCGCGATCGCCGCGTCGCCCTTGTCAAGGTTGCGGACCGCCAGCACCACGTGTGCGCCGCGGGCTGCGAGGACGGCGGCCGTGTGATAGCCGAGGCCGGTGTTCGCGCCGGTGACGACGGCGACGCGGCCGCTCTGATCCGGTACATCGCCTGAAGACCACGCCCTGGCTCTGGTTGCCTTCTCGGTTGCGGCCATCACCACAACATACTCATTCGTATCGGGTCCGTATCGGGCTGAGTAAGGTCGAGAACGTGATCACCGGGTTGGCCCACACGGGGGTATGCGTCTCCGATTGCGAGGCTGCGGTGGCGTTCTATCGGGACGTCCTGGGCATGCGCGTGCTCTCGCCGCCGTATGTCATGACCGGCGACGCCATTCGCGACGATATGGGTGAACTGGTGTCGGATCCCACCATGAAAGCGGCGATCGTCGGGTTCGCCGACGACGGCGACGGGGTGCTCGAGGTGATCGAGTATCTCGGCGTCGACGGCGGTGAGCAACGGGCCGCTGCTGCCCTTACCGATCACGGGCTCTCGCACGTCGGACTCATCTGTGAGGATCTCGACGCCACCCGGGCGCACCTGGAGAGCAACGGGGTGCGCTTCCTGGTCAGCGGGATCGCCGACGTCGCGCGGGTCCGGACCACGTGGTTCGTCGACCCGTGGGGCGTGGTGTTCATCCTGGTGGAGAAAAGCCGGCCCGAGCGACCCTATTTCGCGCAATGGGGCTGAAGCCGACCGTCGGGATCATCGGTGCCGGCGCTGGCGGCATCGCGATGGGAATCCAGCTGGCCGACGGCGGATACGACTTCGAAATCTTCGACCGCGCCGACGGATTCGGTGGGACGTGGCGGCACAACACCTTTCCGGGCGCGGCCTGCGACGTCCCGTCGCACCTGTACTCGTATTCCTTCGCGCCCAACCCTCGGTGGAGCAAGACCTACGCGAACCAGCCCGAGATCCTCGCCTATCTGGAAAAAGTCGCCGCCGATCACGGGCTGGGCGAGCACCTGCGGCCCGGCACCGCGATCACCTCGGCCCGCTGGTCGGACGCGCGGCGGCGCTGGACGCTCGAAGGAGACGACGGCCGGTGCTACGAGTTCGACGTCGTGGTCAGCGCCGTCGGGATGCTCGACGTGCCCTACACGCCCGATATCGCGGGGGCGTCGCGGTTCCGCGGCCGCCAGTTCCATTCGGCGCGTTGGGATCACAGCAGGTCGACCGCCGGGGAGCGGGTCGCGTGCATCGGCACCGGTGCCAGCGCCGTGCAATACGTGCCGGCCATCGCGCCGGAGACCGCGCATCTGACGGTGTTCCAGCGGACCCCGATCTGGATCGCGCCCCGCTTCGATGTCCCGTTCACGCCTGAGCAGCAGGACTTGTTCGAACGCGAGCCTGCCGCCGCGGCCGCGCTGCGCGACGAGATCTTCGAGGCCTACGAGGCGTCGAGCTTCGACGTCGACGCCGCGCAGACCCGCGAGGCGACCGAACTCGCGCGCAGTTACCTGGAACGTAAGGTGGCCGACCCCGCGCTGCGCGCGAAGCTGACGCCGGACTACCCCGCCGGCTGCAAACGGCCGTTGATGTCGCGCGACTGGTATCCCACGTTCGCCCTGCCCAACGTCAGCCTGGAAACCTCCCCCATCGCCGAGCTGACCGAACACGGCGTGCGCACGGTCGACGGCGTCGAGCACTGCGTCGACACCGTCATCTACGGCACCGGGTTCACCGCCGCCGACTACCTCGCGAGCATCGAGGTGTTCGGATCCGGCGGCTGTCACCTGCGCGACGAGTGGAGTGCGGGTGCGGAGGCCTACCTCGGCACGCTGGTTGCCGGGTATCCGAATTTCTTCGTGCTCTACGGCCCGAACACGAACGGAGTCAACTCGATCCTGTACATCCACGAGGCGCAGACGACGTTCGTCCGCCACATCCTCGATGTCATGGACTCCCGGGGTGCGCGCACGGTCGAGGTGACGGCTGCGGCGCAGCGGCGCTACAACGACGAGATCCAGGCCGCCATGGAGGGCAAGGTGTGGCTCGCCTGCACCAACTACTTCCGCCATCCCAGCGGCAAGGTCGTCACCCAGTTGCCCTACAGCGGGCGGACGTTCTTCGAACGCACCCGCACGATGGTCGAGGGCGACTACTGCTTCGGCCCCACGGGATAGACCACCCCGGTCAGTTCTTCGGAGACCGACCAGAGCCGGCGCTGCACCGCCGCGTCGTGCGACCGGGCGTTGGACGTGACGACCTTGGGATAGCCACGCAGTTCGGCGAAGCCGCCGGGTCCGAAATACTCCCCGCCCCGCACGCCGGGGTCGGTGGCGGCGCGCAGCGTCGGCAGCGCGCCCATCGCGGCGTCCTGGGAGGTCAGCTCGAACGGGCCGGTCACAAGCCGCATCCACGCCGGAGTGTTGCGCGACAGCTCGGTGCTCGACGCCCCGGGATGCGCGGCAGCAGCGAGGGTGGGGGAGCCCGCCAGGCGTCGCTGCAACTCGTAGGTGAACAGCAGGTTGGCGAGCTTCGAGCGCCCGTAGGCCCGGGCCCGGCTGTATCCGCGCTGCCACTGCAGATTGTCGAAGTCGATGGTCCCGGCGCGATGGCCCATGCTGCTGACCGTCACGATCCGGGATCCGGGGACCGCCAGCAACCGGTCGACCAGCAGCCCGGTGAGTGCGAAGTGGCCGAGGTGGTTGGTACCGAACTGCAGCTCGAACCCGTCCTCGGTGACCGCTTTCGGCGTGAACATCACCCCGGCGTTGTTGATGAGCAGGTCGATGCGGTCGTGCTCGGAACGCAACCGCTCGGCCGCGGCCCGGATGGAGGCCAGCGAGGTCAGGTCGAGCTCGCGCACCGCGACCGCGGCACCGGGGTGCCGGGCGGTGATCCGTGCGGCGGCGTCGGCGCCCTTGTCGAGGTTGCGGACCGCCAGCACCACGTGGGCGCTGTGGCCGGCCAGCGCGGCGGCCGTCTCGAAGCCGAGGCCGGTGTTGGCCCCGGTGATGACGGCGACGCGCCCGGTCTGGTCGGGGATGTCGGCGGCGGTCCATGCGCTGGTCTGTGTGCGGGCTACGATCATGGCCCCAATTTACCCACCCGCGTGGTGCCCCCGTCGGCGCCGTCGGTGGGTTAGCCTGAACACGTTCGCGAACTTGAGCAGGAGTGCTGTTATGCGCATTTCGCCCTCAGTCAAATTAACTCTAGCTTGTGCGTTGGTGGTCGGGCTTTTATGTGTGACTGGGACGGCAGCGGCAGATGAGCCTCCCGCACCTCCCAATCCCGCGACGGGCCAAAGTGGCCCGCCTACTGTCGGCTCGTCGGCTGCCGCGGTGGCTTTCAACTGTCAGATACAGGCAGATAATCCGCACAGCTCGGGTCATTTTCCTTTGACTATAAATTCCACGGCGACTACCACCTGCACACCTGGTGTCTTTTCTATTACGATGGTGATAACGCTCTGGAAGAAAAATTCACCTTTTCCCGACGTGCCCATAGGAACGGGTTTGCCCGCTGTGGGTTCCTATACTGTTACAGGCAACGCAGCAGGGCCTTGTGTCCCGGGCACGTACTATACCGCTGCTGATGCCGTGGTTGTCTTTCCCGTCGGAGCTTTCCCGCCATTCGGAGCTATTGGAAGCTTAAGCCCGACCCTACCGATCACCTGCTGACGTGGAAACTTCCATCATCGGTTCCCGGACTGCCGTTGTGCTGAGGTCTGAGACGTCGTTTCACGTGTCCCCCGGTGCTGTCTGAACTGTACGTTTGGCGGTTCGTGCAGCCAGGCGGTGGAGACGGCGGACCATGTCGAGACGCTCGCATAGCGTCCCGCTTGACTGTGCTCGTAACCTGACCCGTCGGTTGAGATGAATGGGGTCGTCGATATCGCGGGATGCGCCAGAAGCAATCCCGCGGGCGACAAGTGCACCGCATCCCGGGACAATGCGATCTTCGGCCAGTCCGGGTATTTACAACTGCCCGCTATGACTGTGTTCGATTCGATCAAGTCGACCCAATCGCGAGCCGAATCTATCCGCGCGACGCGAACAAGTGCCACGTCGAAATTTACCTCCCATCGCGGACTGTCGCGGGTCAGGTTCTCACCGCTCATAGTCCATGAATCTTCGTCATGGTTGAGTGGAGTAGACGTCCAGAATGCGCCGTCCGGCAACGCACTTAGGGGATTCCGATTGCGAACATTTGGTGCGGATATCTCCTTAACCTGTCCTTGATGGATCTGCGGCGAGTCAAATGTAGATAGCCTCGACAGGGCCATAAGCCCCGCAGCGTTGAACTCGCGATGCTCTGGTTTGTTCACATCGAAATGTGCTACCTCGAGGCAATCTTCTGAGTAGAGATAACGGCGGACCGAGGACGTTGCGGCTCGGATTAAATCCTCAGGCGGCATGGCGCCAACAAACGCGGTGGGCGACTCGCTGCCGAGGTGTTGAACGGATGCCAGATGTTTGATGAACAATCGTCCCGGAAAGGTATCTAGTAGCGATTCGTGGGTGCGCACGGTCTCAATTCTCTATTGAAGGATTTCTTGTTGGGTGACCAGAAAGTATCCAAGGGTTGAGTAGGGGGCGGCAGCACGCAGTCTCACCAGAAAGTCCGCGGATGGAACAGGCGCTGCAGATTGCCGAGGTCTCAGGTCGAGAAACTAGACACCGCGCCCATGGACCCGTTTCCCTTGTCGACATGGCGGACCGCCAGCACCATCCGGACGTCGAGTTCGGCGAACGCGACGCGACCGGTCTGGTCGGGAATGTCGGCGGCGGTCCAGTTCCACGGTGCCATGGGATGCTCCTGACAGGTGGGTGTCCCGACCCTACGTAACCTGCGGCTCTTGCACTCGGCCGGGTCGAGTGCTAAGAATGAGGTTGGCACTCGCGACTGGCGAGTGCTAGGTCGGGACGGTGAGGCCAACACTGGTCGTCCGTCGCGGGCACTGAACCCGGCCGGCATAATTCATCCCCGATCCGGAGGAATCACTTCGCAATGTCCAAGATAATTGCGTACGACGAAGAGGCCCGTCGCGGCCTCGAACGGGGGCTCAACGCCCTCGCCGACGCGGTCAAGGTGACGCTGGGCCCCAAGGGCCGCAACGTCGTCCTGGAGAAGAAGTGGGGTGCCCCCACGATCACCAACGATGGTGTGTCCATCGCCAAGGAGATCGAACTGGAGGACCCGTACGAGAAGATCGGCGCCGAGCTGGTCAAGGAGGTCGCCAAGAAGACCGACGACGTCGCCGGTGACGGCACCACGACGGCCACGGTACTGGCCCAGGCCCTGGTCAAGGAGGGTCTGCGCAACGTCGCGGCCGGAGCCAACCCGCTGAGCCTCAAGCGCGGCATCGAGAAGGCCGTCGAAAAGGTCACCGAAACCCTGCTCAAGCAGGCCAAGGAGGTCGAGACGAAGGAGCAGATCGCGGCGACCGCAGCGATCTCTGCGGGCGACCAGACGATCGGCGACCTGATCGCCGAGGCGATGGACAAGGTCGGCAACGAGGGCGTCATCACCGTCGAGGAGTCCAACACCTTCGGCCTGCAGCTCGAGCTCACCGAGGGCATGCGGTTCGACAAGGGCTACATTTCGGGCTACTTCGTGACCGACGCCGAGCGCCAGGAAGCGATCCTCGAAGACCCCTACATCCTGCTGGTCAGCACCAAGGTTTCTACCGTGAAGGACCTGCTGCCCCTGCTGGAGAAGGTCATCCAGGCCGGCAAGCCGCTGCTGATCATCGCCGAAGACGTCGAGGGCGAGGCACTGTCCACCCTGGTCGTCAACAAGATCCGCGGCACCTTCAAGTCGGTGGCCGTCAAGGCGCCTGGCTTCGGCGACCGCCGCAAGGCGATGCTGCAGGACATGGCGATCCTGACCGGCGGTCAGGTGATCAGCGAAGAGGTCGGCCTCTCGCTGGAGAACGCCGACGTGAGCCTGCTCGGCAAGGCCCGCAAGGTCGTCGTCACCAAGGACGAGACCACCATCGTCGAGGGCGCCGGTGACACCGACGCCATCGCCGGACGGGTGGCCCAGATCCGCTCCGAGATTGAGAACAGCGACTCGGACTACGATCGCGAGAAGCTGCAGGAGCGGCTGGCCAAGCTGGCCGGCGGCGTTGCGGTGATCAAAGCCGGTGCCGCCACCGAGGTGGAGCTCAAAGAGCGCAAGCACCGCATCGAGGACGCGGTCCGCAACGCGAAGGCTGCCGTGGAGGAGGGCATCGTCGCCGGCGGCGGCGTGGCCTTGCTGCACGCGGCCCCGTCCCTCGACAAACTGAAACTCGAGGGCGACGAGGCGACCGGTGTGAACATCGTCCGGGTGGCGCTGGAGGCTCCGCTGAAGCAGATCGCCTTCAACTGTGGTCTCGAGCCCGGCGTGGTTGCCGAAAAGGTCCGCAACTCGCCCCCCGGTACCGGCCTGAACGCCGCCACCGGCGTGTACGAGGACCTGCTCAAGGCCGGCGTCGCCGACCCGGTCAAGGTCACCCGCTCGGCGCTGCAGAACGCGGCGTCCATCGCGGCGCTGTTCCTCACGACCGAGGCCGTCGTCGCTGACAAGCCGGAAAAGGCGTCCGCCCCTGCGGGCGACCCGACCGGCGGCATGGGCGGCATGGACTTCTAGGTCCGACGTACGAAATAAGCCCGA
Organism: uncultured Mycobacteriaceae bacterium; assembly: GCA_903927745.1. Taxonomy (GTDB): domain Bacteria; phylum Actinomycetota; class Actinomycetes; order Mycobacteriales; family Mycobacteriaceae; genus Mycobacterium. The sequence continues at coordinate 1,901 of CAIYOH010000147.1, read as the reverse complement.
GAGCGAAAAAGCCCGGCCTGCGCACGCAGGCCGGGCTTTCTCGTCGCTGAGTGGGCGTCGGGATCAGTCCGCCTGCCCCGGCTCCCCGGTGAACGGGTTCGCCTCCGCGCTCTGGTCTTTGAAGAAACCTGAGCCGGGGATGGGCTGTCCGCGTGCCGGGATCGGCGTCCGCGCACCGGTGTCGCCGCCCGCTACCGCCGGGCCGCCGGGCGCGGCGGAGAACGCCGCGGGAGCGGCTATCGAGGTCCGCAGAGCCGGTGGGATCGGGGTGGGCCCGCCGGCCGGGCTGACGACGCTCGGCTGGACGGCACCCAGATCGGTGGGAGCGGAGAAGGCTGCGGCACTGGCCGATGCCGGGTTGAACAGGGCGGTGCCGGCGACGCCCGGGAAGAAGCCGCCGGTCGAGGCGGCGGCCGTGTTCAGCAGGCCTGTGCCGAGGCTGGCCGCGCCCAGGCCGCCGGTGACGTAGTGAGCGGAGCCGAACGGGTCGGCACCGGCCCCGACCGCCAAGCCGTTCGACTGGAAGACACCGGTGCCGGCGCCGCCGAAAAAGCCGACGTTGGTCGTTCCGGTGTTGGCGAAGCCGGTGTTGAGGTTGCCCGTGTTGCCGATACCGATGTTTCCGTTGCCGGAGTTGAAGAAGCCGACGTTGTTGTTGCCGGAGTTGAACAAGCCGATGTTGCCGGTGCCGGAGTTCAACCCGCCAAGGCCGAACAGGTTGTTGCCCGCGCTGCCCCAGCCGCTGTTTTGGCTGTTGGAACTTCCGGAACCGACGTTCTGGCTTCCGGCGTTGGCCGACCCGGCGCTAGAGCCGCCGGAGGTGGTCCCCGCGGTGGTGGCCGCGGTCCCCGCGGTAGTGGGCGCGGTTCCCGCGGTGGCTGGCGCGATTCCCGCGGTGGCGTGCGTGGTCACCGCTGTGGCGGGCGCGCCGGCGCCGAACGGCAGGCCGAGTTGCTGCATGACCTGCTCCCACGGCGGCAATTGCGCGAGTGCGGTGGATGCGTCGGCGTGATACCCGAACATCGCTCCGACGTCGGCCGCCCACATCTGCTCGTAGGCGGACTCCGTGTCCATGATCGCCCCGGCGTTGAGCCCGAACCAGTTGGTGGACGCCAACACCCGCACCAGTGCGCGGTTGGCTCCGATCATCGCGGGCTGCACCGTGGCCACCAGCGCCGACTCGAATGCTGTTGCGATAGCTGCGGCTTGGGCGGATGCTGCCTCGGCCTGCGTGGCGGCTGCGCTGAGCCAGCCGACGTACTGCGAGGCGACCGACATCATCGCTGTTGCCGATGCGCCCTGCCACGAGCCACCCACCAGGTCCGAGGTCACCGAAAAGAACGACGAAGCCGACGACGCCAGATTCTGGGCCAGGCCGTCCCACGCCTCTGCCGCAGCCAGCAGTGGCGCAGCACCAGGACCGGCGTGGATCAGCGCCGAGTTGATTTCAGGCGGCAACCACGCAAAATGCGGGCTCGTCACCGTTCCAACTTAACGGGGCAGGTGCCCACTTCGTGGCGTTATCGCACAGGTAGGGGGGCGGATTTGCGTCCCCGGACCAATTTCCCAGGTCGTGCCGCGGTCGGAACTCCATTTCGCGCGATGATTTTCCCAGAAACGATGGTGGCAACGTAGCCGTCGGCGGTCTGGTCCAGGCGGCGCCCGCCGGCAGGCAGGTCGTTGCGGATGACCGGCTTGTGCACGCGCAGGCTGCCGTGGTCGATGACGTTGAGGTCCGCCTTGTACCCCACGGCGATGCGGCCGCGGTCACCCAGCCCCGCGATGCGGGCCGGCACGGAGGTCAGCTCCCGGACCGCCTCGGGCACAGCGAACCGCCCGGAGGGACGGTCGCGGGTCCAGTGCGCCAGGAAGTACGTCGAGTAGCTGGCGTCGCAGATCAT
>CAIYOH010000146.1 GCA_903927745.1 uncultured Mycobacteriaceae bacterium | reverse complement strand
GCGGCCGGCGCAAGCTCACTGCAGGCTGGCACGGTGACGACCATCGGGCAGGACCAGCTCACCGGGACGCTGGTGCAGAGCCTGGGGAAAACCGTGGTCACCAACACGGGGCCGCCGGGGCAGATCAGCGTTTCCCACGCCGGAAACCTCAGCCCGGCCGTGCGCCTGAGCCCGCCGCCAGGATCGGACATTGACGACTCGGGAGCGCTGGACACCCTCCAGGACCTTGTGCTGGGGAACGACACACCGATGCTGCCCCACAACATGCTTGGCCTCGGCGGGAACATGTTTTCCGGCCTGCTCACCTCACTGCCAGCAACGGGCACTTTTGCCCGGTCGGTACACGCCCTCCTGACCTATGTGAACCAAGTCTTGGCGAGCAACGGCATGCAGGGCGTCCGGCTTTAACCGCAGACCGCACCGGTCGCGGCCGAGCTGACCAGCTTGACGTACTTGGCCAACACGCCGGTCTTGTAGCGTGGCGGTGGCGGGGTGAAACCCGTTCGCCGGGAATCGAATTCGTTGGGGTCGACGAGGACGTCCAGGACGCGGTTGGCGACGTCGAGCCGGATCCGGTCGCCGTCCCGCAGGAACGCGATCGGCCCGCCGTCGAACGCCTCGGGCGCGACGTGCCCCACGCAGAAGCCCGTCGTTCCGCCGGAGAACCGCCCGTCGGTGAGCAGCAGCACGTCCTTGCCGAGTCCGGCGCCCTTGATCGCCCCGGTGATCGCGAGCATCTCGCGCATACCCGGGCCACCTTTCGGGCCTTCGTAGCGGATCACGACGGCGTCGCCCGCTCCGATGGTCCCGTCCTCGAGCGCATCCAGGGCGGCCCGCTCGCCGTCGAAAACCCGTGCGGTGCCTTCAAAGATGTCGGAGTCGAAACCTGCCGTCTTGACCACCGCACCCTCCGGGGCCAGCGATCCGCGCAGGATCGTGATGCCCCCTGTCGGGTGGATGGGGTTGTTCAGGGCGCGCAGCACCTTGCCGTCGGGGTCCGGCGGGGCGATGGCGGCGAGGTTGCGGGCCATGGTCTCGCCGGTCACCGTCAGGCAGTCGCCGTGCAACAGACCGGCGTCGAGCAATGCCTTCATGACCACCGGCACGCCGCCGATGTGGTCGACGTCGGTCATCACGTGCCGGCCGAACGGTTTGACGTCGGCCAGATGCGGCACCTTCGACCCGATCCGATTGAAGTCATCCAGCGACAGGGCGACGTCCGCCTCATGGGCGATGGCCAGCAGATGCAGCACCGCGTTGGTCGAACCGCCGAACGCCATCACCACCGCGATCGCGTTCTCGAACGCTTCCCTGGTCAGAATGTCGCGCGCGGTGATGCCTCGCCGCAGCAACTCGACGACGGCCGCGCCGCTGCGCCGGGCGAACCCGTCGCGGCGGCGGTCGGTGGCCGGCGGGGCGGCGCTGCCCGGCAACGACATACCCAGCGCCTCGGCGGCGCTGGCCATCGTGTTGGCGGTGTACATGCCGCCGCACGCCCCCTCGCCGGGGCAGATCGCCCGCTCGATGGCGTCGACGTCCTCGCGCGACATCAACCCGCGCGCGCACGCGCCGACCGCTTCGAACGCGTCGATGATCGTGACTTGGCGTTCGGTGCCGTCCGACATCGTGGCTACGCCCGGCAAGATCGATCCCGCGTACAGGAAGACGGCGGCCAGGTCCAGGCGGGCGGCAGCCATCAGCATGCCCGGCAGCGACTTGTCGCAGCCCGCCAGCAGCACCGAGCCGTCGAGCCGCTCGGCCTGCATCACGGTCTCGACGCTGTCCGCGATCACCTCCCGCGACACCAGCGAGAAGTGCATCCCCTCGTGGCCCATCGAGATGCCGTCGGACACCGAGATCGTGCAGAACTCGAGCGGATAGCCGCCGGCTGAGAACACCCCTTCCTTGACCGCTTTGGCCAGCCGGTCGAGCGACAGGTTGCACGGGGTGATCTCGTTCCACGACGACGCGACGCCGATCTGCGGCTTGGCGAAGTCGTCGTCACCCATTCCGACCGCGCGCAACATGCCACGGGCGGCGGCCTTCTCCAGGCCGTCCGTGACGTCACGACTGCGGGGTTTGATGTCGGCGGTCGGTGTCGATTCGGTGGTGCTGCCCATCGGGCAAGTATGCGCCGGGTGCCGGTGGCGCGGTCGCGCGGGTGATACCCTCGCGGGGTATACGCTGTGCATTTCTGGAGGGCGGGAAGGGCGGACGGCCATGACGCACGCGCACGGATACTCGCAGCAGAAAGACAACTACGCCAAGCGGCTGCGGCGCATCGAGGGCCAGGTGCGGGGCATCGCGCGGATGATCGACGAGGACAAATACTGCATCGACGTCCTCACCCAGATCAGCGCGGCCAACAGTGCGTTGCGCTCTGTCGCCCTGAATTTGCTGGACGAACACCTGAGCCACTGCGTCACCAACGCGGTGGCCGAGGAGGGGCCGCAGGCCCCGGAAAACGCTCAAGCCAAGCTCGCCGAGGCTTCCGCCGCCATCGCGCGGCTGGTCCGTTCCTGACCTCCGGGGAGTGTTTAAGGCGTGTTGAAACGGCGGGAAGTGTTCCACCACCGCCTGCGGTGAGTACGGTGAGGGACAGTGTGATTGCTCCTGCCGACACCACCGCCGCCGCGCGAACGTGGACGCCACGGGTCGCGGGGCAACTCGCCGTTCTGGCCGCGGCGGCCTTTACGTATGTCACCGCGGAGATCCTCCCGGTGGGCGCGCTGTCCTCGATCGCGCGGAATCTCCACGTCAGCGTTGTGGCGGTGGGAACCCTGCTGACCTGGTACGCGCTGGTGGCGGCGCTGACGACGTTCCCGCTGGTGCGCTGGACGGCGCACTGGCCGCGGCGGCGTGCCCTGCTGGTCAGCCTCGCGTGCCTGACCGCCTCCCAGCTGATCTCGGCGCTGGCCCCCAGTTTCGCGGTGCTGGCCGCCGGCCGGGTGCTGTGCGCGCTCACCCATGGTTTGTTGTGGGCGGTGATCGCCCCGATCGCCACCCGCCTGGTGCCGGCCAGCCACGCCGGTCGCGCCACGATGTCGATTTACATCGGCACCAGCCTGGCGCTGGTCATCGGTAGCCCGCTGATGGCCGCCATGAGCCTGATGTGGGGCTGGCGGCTCGCCGCGTTCTGCGTCACCGTGGCCGCCGCCATGGTCACCGTGGCGGCGCGCCTGCTGCTGCCCGCGATGGCACTCACCGACGAGCAACTCAAATGGGTGGGACCGCGGGCGCGGCACCACCGCAACCGTCGGCTGATCATCGTCAGCCTCATCGCCATGGTCGGCGTCACGGGTCACTTCGTGTCCTACACCTACATCGTCGTCGTCATCCGCGAAGTCGTCGGGGTGCGGGGCGCCGACATGGCGTGGGTGCTGGCCGCCTACGGGGCCGCCGGAGTGATCGCCGTCGGCCTGGTGGCGCGGCCACTGGACCGCCGGCCCCGCAGCACCGTCCTGCTGTGCATGGCCGGCCTGACGGCCGCGCTCGCAGCGCTGGCCCTGCTCGCGATCGGGGGCCGACCGACCACGGCGACGGCGCTGGTCGGCATTGTCGCGATCGTGCTCTGGGGGGCGATGGCCACCGCGGTGTCGCCGATGCTGCAGGCCGCCGCGATGCGCAACGGCGCGGACGACCCGGACGGCGCGTCGGGCCTGTACGTGACGGCGTTCCAGGTCGGCATCATGGCGGGCTCGCTGGCGGGCGGGCTGCTCTACGAGCGCAATGTCGCGATGATGCTCGCGGCTTCGGCGGGTCTGATGGCTGCCGCCCTGGCTGGTGCCGCGGCCAACCGGCGGGTCCTCGACGTTGCGCCGCCGAGCTCACTCAATTCGTAGCACCCCAGTTCAGCGCGATATTTCCGAACCTTTTCGACCGCCACGGGTGGTCAAAAGTCTTTGCTGGTCATTTCCCTGTGCCACACTATTAAGAAGACTATGAGTGGAGGGATGCACATGTCGGGCTGGGCGAGGGGGACCCTGTCGGCGACTCTGAGGGCAGCCGGGTCGGTGGGGCTCTCGGGCGTACTGTCCTGGGCGCTGGTGCTCGGTGCCGGTCCCGCGGCGGCCGATCCCGACCCCGCCCCCGGCGATCCGGGTGCGCCGGGTGCCCCCGGTGCAGTAGCCGCACCGGCAGCCCCGCCCCCACCACCGATAGCGTTCCTGCCGCCGCCCGCGGATCCGCTCGCGGCTCCCCCGCCGCCCCCGCCGCCGCTGGTTCCTGGTCTGCCCCCGGCGCCTGCGGTGCCGGTCGCGGGGGGTCCCGTCGTCGGCCAGAATCCCGCGCCGTTCACCGGTGCGGCGCCATTCGGTCCGCCGAATTTCCTTCCCGTCTCCGGTGCGACGGTGGGGGTGGCCCAGCCGATCATCATCAACTTCCCGGGCCGCGTCGCCGACTCCGCCGTCGCCGAAAACTCCGTGCACGTCTCGTCGTTTCCGCCGGTGTCCGGCAAGTTCTACTGGTTGACCCCGACGCAGCTGCGCTGGCGTCCGTTCAACTTCTGGCCGGCCAACACCGCGGTGACCATCGACGCGGGCGGCACCGTATCCAGTTTCCGCACGGGGGACGCGCTGGTCGCCACCGCCGACGACGCGACACACCAACTGACCGTCACCCGCAACGGCGTCGTGGAGAAGACCTTCCCGATGTCGATGGGCATGGCGGCGGGCGGCCACCAAACGCCCAACGGCACCTTCTACGTGCAGGACAAGAAAGCCTCGGTGGTGATGGACTCCACGACCTACGGGGTGCCCATCAACTCGACATACGGTTACAAGGTGACGGTGGCCGACGCCGTCCGCTTCGACAACGTCGGCGACTACGTGCACAGCGCGCCGTGGTCGGTGGACGACCAAGGCAAACGCGACGTGAGCCACGGGTGCATCAATCTGAGCCCCGCCAACGCGAAGTGGTTCTTCGACAACTTCGGCACGGGTGATCCGATCATCGTCAAGAACTCCGTCGGCGTCTACACCAAGAACGACGGCTCCAACGACTGGCAGAACTGACGACCGGCAGAACCGACGGTGAGCATGCGCGCGACATGTCAGCTATGCTGCTGACATGTCCGTCATGGTCCAGATTCGTCACGTGCCCGACGAACTCGCCCGAGAACTGAAGGCCCGCGCTGCGGCGCAACGGATGACTCTCAGCGATTACCTGCTGTCCCACCTCACTCGCCTCGCCGCCGAGCCTCCCCTCGACGACGTCCTCGCCCGCCTTGCCGCGCTACCGCGACGCGATCTCGGCGTGACCGGAGCCGAACTGGTTGCCGAAGCGCGCTCCGAGTGATCGTCCTGGACGCGTCGGCGGCCGTCGAACTCGTCCTCGCGACGCGGTCCGGCCTCGTGGTCGCCCGCAGGTTGCGCGGCGAGACGATGCACACACCCGGGCATCTCGATGTGGAAGTTCTCGGCGCTATCCGCCGCGCGGTCATCCGCGGGCTCATCAGTGACCACGAAGGGCGGCTCACCGTGGCGGAGTTCGAGACGTTACCGATCAGGCGCTGGTCGACGCAGTCGTTTGTCGACCGCGCCTACCAACTGCGGAATACCCACACGGTGGCCGACGCGATGTACGTCGCCCTCGCCGAGGGGCTCGCCGCGCCCATCGTCACCTGCGACGCGCGACTCGCCCACTCCCAGGGCCACGACGCGCTCATCGAATTGTGCCCGAACGCGGGTTAGTTCCAGATGCGGACACGGCGCTGCGGTTCCAGGAACAAGGCGTCGCCTTCGGTCACCCCGAACGCATCGTAGAACGCGTCGATATTGCGGATGGCGCCGTTGCACCGGAATTCCGGCGGGGAATGCGGGTCCACCGCCAGCCGCCGGATCGCCTCCGCATCGCGGGATTTGGTCCGCCACACCTGGGCCCAGCCGTAGAACACGCGTTGCACCCCGGTGAGTCCGTCGACGACGGGAGCGGGCTGGTCGCCGAGTGACAGCTGGTAGGCCAGCAGCGCGATCGACAACCCGCCCAGGTCGCCGATGTTCTCGCCGACGGTGAACGCGCCGTTCACCGGGTGACCGGCGCCGAGGTCTCGCGGCGTGTAGGCGTCGAACTGCTCGATCAACGCCTTGGTGCGGGCGCCGAACTCGGTGCGGTCGTCGTCGGTCCACCAATCGACCAGATTGCCGTCGCCGTCGTACTTGGCCCCCTGGTCGTCGAAGCCGTGACCGATCTCGTGGCCGATTACCGCCCCGATCCCGCCGTAGTTGGCCGCGTCGTCGGCCCCGGCGTCAAAGAAGGGCGGCTGCAGAATGGCAGCGGGAAAGACGATCTCGTTCATCCCGGGGTTGTAGTAGGCGTTCACCGTTTGCGGTGTCATGAACCACTCGTCGCGGTCCACCGGGCCGCCCAGCTTCGCCAGTTGGCGGTCGTGATTGACCGTGTAGCCGCGTTGGTAGTTGCCGTACAGGTCGCCGCGGTCGACCTCCAGCGCGGAGTAGTCGCGCCATCTCGTCGGGTAGCCGACCTTGGCGGTGAACTTTCCCAGCTTGGCCAGGGCGCTCTCGCGGGTCCGCGGCGTCATCCACTCCAGGTCGCCGATGCTCATCCGGTACGCCGCGTGCAGGTTCTCCACCAGCGCGTCGATGCGGGCCTTGGCTCCCGGCGGGAAGTGCCGCTGCACGTAGAGCTTTCCGACGGCATCACCCATCAGGCCCTCCACCAGCGATACCGCGCGCTTCCAGCGGTCCCGGATCTGCTCGGCCCCGGTCAGCAGCCGGCCGTAGAAGTCGAAGTCCGCGGCGACGATCTCATCGGTCAACACCGATGCGCGGGATCGGATCACCCGCCAACGAGCCCAGAGCTTCCAGTCCTGCAGGTCGGCCTCATTCCACAGGGTGGCGAACGCCGTGAGGTAATCGGGCTGGCGGACGATGACCTCCGCGCAGGCCTCCGGCGTGCTTCCCAGCGCGCGCACCCACCCGGCCCAGTCGAAGCCCACGCCCTCGGCCGCCAGGTCGGCGAAGGTACGCAGGTTATAGGTCAGGTCGGCGTCGCGTCGCTTGACCACGTCCCAGTGGGCGGCGGCCAGCGCGGTCTCGAGCGCCACGATGCGCGCCGCGACGTCCGCATAGACGGCCGGATCTTCGGGGCCGTCACCCCGATGCACCAGGGCGAACATCCGCGCGATATGCCCGGGGTAGGCCGCCAGCACCGCGGCGTGCTGCTCGTCGCGGAAGTATGACTCGTCGGGCAGGCCGAGGCCGGACTGGGAGACGTGCACCAGGTAACGGGACGAGTTCTTGGAGTCGGTGTCCACATACATCGCGACCCCGCCGCCCACCCCGGTGCGTTGCAGGGTGCCCATCACGGCCGCCAGGGCGGCGGAGTCGGCGGCGTCATCGATGGCTGTCAATTCGTCGAGCAGCGGCTGCAGGCCCCGATGTTCGACCGCCTCCTGGTCGAGGAAGCTGGCGTACAGGTCCCCGATGCGTTGCTGGTCGGTGCCGTGCGCCGCGCCGTGGCGACTCGCCTCGATGATGATGTCGCGCACCTGCTCCTCAGCGCGGTCGAACAAGTAGCGGAACGCGCCATCGGTCGCCCGGTCGGCCGGCATGGCATAGTCGGCGAGCCACCGGCCGTTGACATGACCGAACAGGTCATCCTGGGGACGGACGCGTACATCGACGTGGCTCAGGTCGATGCCCGAGCGGCTGGCCTCTACTGTCACCCCGCCATC
>CAIYOH010000145.1 GCA_903927745.1 uncultured Mycobacteriaceae bacterium | reverse complement strand
GCCGCTCCCCCGGGCCTGCAGAATCGCCAGCAACTTCGTGGCCTGCTCAGGGACCGACACCGTTTCCTCGTGCAGGTGCCCGACGGCCACCGTCGGGACCGGCCGCGGGGTGAACGCGATGGCTGCGATCTGAGCGAACCGTTCGGCGTCGACGCCCAGCATCACCTCTGGCAGCAGCTCAATGAACGGGTCCTCCAGCGACACCGCCCGCGGATAGGTGCGCAACGCGGTCGCCTCGAGCTCGGCGAACATCTCCGCGACATGCTTGAACGCCCGGTATTGCAGGAGGCGGGCGAACAGCAGGTCGCGCACCTCCAGCAGCGCCAGGTCCTCCTCGTCGTCGACCTGCCCAGCCGGCAGCAGGCGGGCGGCTTTGAGATCCAGCAGGGTCGCGGCGATCACCAGGAAGGCGGTGGTCTCTTCCAACTCCATCCGGGAACCGATCTCCCGGGTGTAGGCGATGAAGTCGTCGGTGACCTGGTGCAGCGCCACCTCGGTGACGTCGAGGCGGTGGGCGAAGATCAGCTGGAGCAGCAGATCGAACGGACCTTCAAAGTTGGTCAGCCGGACCCGAAAGCCCTCCGGATGGCCGTTCGCGGGCGGCGCCTCGCCGGCTACGCTGCTGATCACGCGCCGAAACGGTCGATGAGTTCGCGGGCCAGCGCGCGATAAGCCAGGGCACCAGCCGATTTCGGGGCCCAGGTGGTGATGGGTTCGCCCGCCACGCTGGTTTCCGGGAACCGGACGGTCCGGGTGATCACGGTGTCGAACACCAGATCCCCGAAGCGCTCGACCACGCGGGCCATCACCTCACGGGCATTGACCGTCCGCGGGTCGTAACGGGTGAGCAGGATGCCGCTGATCTCCAGCTTCGGATTGAGCCGCTCGCGCACTTTGTCGACGGTGTCGGTGAGCAGCGCCAGCCCGCGCAGCGAAAAGTACTCGCACTCAGTGGGAATCACCACGCCGTCGGCGAAAGCCAGGCCGTTGACCGTCAGCAGGCCCAGCGACGGCTGGCAGTCGATCAGTATGTAGTCGTAGCGATCCAGCACCGGGTGTAGTGCACGCGCCAGGGACTGCTCGCGGCCGACCTCATTCACCAGTTGGATCTCCGCAGCCGAGAGGTCGATGTTGCTGGGAACAAGGTCAAGGTTCTTGAACCGCGTCTGGATCAGCACCTCGTCGATGGACGCACGCGGTTCGACGAGCAGATTGTGGACCGTTTTTTCTAGCTCATAGTGCGGAACACCCAGACCCGCGGACAACGCGCCCTGCGGGTCCATGTCGACGAGCAGCACCCGCCTGCCGTATTCGGCCAGAGCCGCGCCGAGGTTGATGGTCGACGTCGTCTTGCCGACGCCGCCCTTCTGGTTACACATCGCGATGACGCGCGCCGGGCCGTGAGAGGTGCGTGGCTTCGGCTCGGGAATCGCCCGCGGTGGGCGACCCGTCAAGCCGACCTCGAGGCCGCTATCCGGCTCGTCGGTCGTCATACCCGCAACGCTCGGGAGGTGAACATCGCCGCAAAGTCTAGCGGCTCCCGGCACCAGATCCGGACGACCCGCAGCGCTTTTCACCAGCGACGATGCACCGGTACCCGCCCCCCGTCACACCCGCCCCACCAGCACCATAAGCAGTTGGTAGTTCCGCCTAGTGTGATGTCTTATGAGCCTGACGCGGCGCATCCCTTTCCTGCGGCGGTCGGTGTGGCGGATGGCCACCGGGGCCCGCAACATCACCGTCACCGGTCAGATGGGCGACGGGCGCGAAGCCGCCGCGGTCGACTACGTCCTGGCGAACGCCCGGGCCGGCGACATTGACGATGTGCTCGCCACCATCGACGCCTTCGCCTACGAGAAGTCGTTGTTGATCAACGTCGGCGACGAGAAGGGGCTCATCCTCGACGCCGCGGTCCGCCGCGCCGCTCCGGCGGTCGCACTCGAACTGGGCACCTACGTCGGCTACGGCGCGCTGCGGATCGCGCGAGCTGCGCCCGCCGCGCGGGTGTTCTCGGTTGAGCTGGCCGAGGCCAACGCCGCCAACGCCCGCCGCATCTGGGCGCACGCCGGGGTCGCCGATCGGGTCACCTGCGTCGTCGGCACCATCGGCGATGGCGGGCGCACTCTCGACACCCTGGCCAACGAACACGGGTTCACCGACGGCACAGTGGATATTCTGTTCATCGACCACGACAAGGACGCCTATCTCGATGACGTCATGAGCATCATGGACCGTGGTTGGCTCAAGCCCGGCAGCATCGTCGTCGCCGACAACGTGCGGATACCGGGCGCTCCGAAGTACCGAGAGTACATGCGTCAGCAACAGGGGACACGATGGAACACCGTCGAACACAAGGCACACCTGGAGTACCAGACCCTGGTGTCCGACCTGGTGCTGGAGTCCGAATTCCTCGGCTGAGCTACCGAGCCCGGGGATGCGCCCCGGCCCACACCTCGCGGAGCGCGTGCACGGTGACAAGGGTGTAGATCTGCGTCGTCGTCACCGAGGCGTGCCCCAGCAGTTCCTGCACCACCCGCACGTCGGCACCGCCTTCGAGCAGGTGGGTGGCGAAGGAATGCCGCAGCATGTGTGGCGACACCCCCGACGTGATCCCCGCGCGTTCGGCAGCGTCCTGCAGCACCTGCCACGCACTCTGCCGCGACAACCGCCCGCCGCGCACGTTGAGGAAGATCCCCGGCGTCGTGAGCGCCGCGCGGCCCTTGCGCGCCAACTCCGGGCGGCCCCGCACCAGGTAGGCATCCAGCGCCGCGACGGCGGGGCGCCCCACCGGTACGAGCCGCTGCTTGCCGCCCTTACCGCGCAGCAGCACCGTCCGTGCCTCGGTGTCGATGTCGTCGACGTCCAAGCCGACGGCTTCGGAGATCCGGGCCCCGGTGGAGTAGAGCAGTTCCAGCAGCGCCCGGTTGCGCAGCGTCGGCGGCCCGTCGGCCGGGCTGTCGCCGCCCGCGGCCTCCAGCAGCGCCAGCACCTCGTCGACCGTCAGGCTTTTGGGCAGCCGGCGGCCCGGCGTGGGTGGGCGGACCGCACGCGCCACATCCAATTCGGTAAGACCCTCGGCGACGGCGAACCGATGCAGGCCGCGCACCGCGATCAGGGCCCGCGCCGCCGACACCGCCGACAGCGCCGTCGCACCCGAATCCGGGTCACCGCGGCGCAGCATCACCAGGAACTCGCTGACGTCGTCCTCGCAGACCCCGGACAGATCGTGGATCCCGCGATCCGACAGGTGCCTGGTGTAGCGCACCAGGTCGCGGCGGTAGGAGCTCAGCGTGTTCTTGGCGACGCCACGCTCGATCGCCAGGTGGTCGAGATAGCCCTGCAGTTGCGACGTCAGCGGGGCCGCCAGCGTCATCGCTGGGCCTTGCGCGCGGCGAACGACGTCGGCTTGTCCGTCCACGGGCTGTCCAGCGGCCGCGGCTGCGCCAGGCCGTGGGTCACCGCCACGGCGGCCAGGATCCCGGCGACGGCGATAGCGTTGACGACCTCGCCGCGCATCACCATCCCGGTGGCCTCCGCGAGGGGGTACCACTGCAGCGTCAGATCGGCTTCCTCGTGCTGCCCGCGGGGACGGGGGATCTCGCCCAGGCAGGTCGCCAGAAATACCCGCACCGATTCGTCGCTGAACCCGGGCGAGCAGTCCAGGTCGATCAGCACCTGCCACGTGTCGGCGCGCAGGCCGGCCTCCTCCTGGAGTTCGCGGGCGGCCGTGTGATGCGGCGGCTCCCCCGCGACATCGAGCAGTCCGGCGGGCAACTCCCAGAGGCGCCGACCCAGGGGATGCCGGTACTGGTAGATCAGCGGGATGTTCCCGTCCTCGTCCATCGCCAGGACAGCCACCGCACCGTAGTGCTCGACAACCTCGCGGACCGCGATCGTGTTTCCGGGCATCCGGACGTGATCGCGCCGCAGGGTGAAGATGTTTCCGGTGTGCAGGGTTTCGGACGACGTCGTCTCGAAGATGTGCTCAGCCACGGGATGCGGGCTGCGTCAGCGGCCGCTCAACGCCGTCCGGGTGGGTTCCGTTGGTGGCGGGTCCAGGACTTTCGGGAATCTCGGGGATCTCGGGGATCTCAACGGGCAACTGCTCGCCGGCCTGGTAGGCCAGCGCCGCACCGACAAAGGCGGAAAACAGTGGGTGCGGTCGGGTGGGCCGGCTCTTCAGTTCGGGGTGGGCCTGGGTGCCTACGAGGAACGGGTGCACCTCGGGTGGGTATTCGACGAATTCCACCAGAAGGCCGTCGGGTGAGGTACCCGAGAACTTCAGGCCGCTCTCGGTGATCTTGTCGTGGTAGGCGTTGTTGACCTCGTAGCGGTGCCGGTGGCGCTCGGACACCTCCGTGGTCCCATACGCCTGCGCCACAATCGAATCCGGCTGCAGTACGGCCGGGTACGCCCCCAGCCGCATGGTGCCGCCCAGATCAGCCTGGCCGGACACCATGTCGAGCTGATCTGACATGGTGGAGATGACCGGGTCCGGGGTCTGCGGATCGAATTCAGCCGAGTTGGCGTGGGTCAGCCCAGCCGAGCGTGCCGCCTCGATGACGATGCACTGCAGGCCCAGACACAACCCCAGCGTCGGCAACCCGCGGGCCCGGGCATACCGGACAGCGCCGACCTTACCCTCGATGCCGCGGATGCCGAACCCGCCGGGAATGAGCACGCCGTGCACGTCGGCAAGGGCTGCCGCCGCACCGGCGGAGGTTTCGCAGTCGTCGGACGCCACCCAGTGGATTTCGACCTTCGCGTGGTGTTTGAAGCCGCCGGCGCGCAGCGCCTCGGTAACCGACAGGTAGGCATCGGAGAGCTCAACGTATTTGCCCACCAGCGCGATTCGCACGGTTTCGTGGGGTTGGTGCACCCGCCGCAGCAGGTCGTCCCACTCGGTCCAGTCGACGTCGCGGAAGGGCAGGTTGAGCCGGCGCACCACGTAGGCGTCCAGTTCCTCGCGGTGCAACACCTTGGGAATGTCGTAGATCGACGGCGCATCCGGGGTCGAGATGATGCCGTCGATGTCGACGTCGCACATCAGCGCGATCTTGTTCTTCAACGCCTCGGGAACATCGCGGACGCAGCGCAGGATCAGCGCGTCGGGGGTGATGCCGATGCTGCGCAGCGCCGCCACCGAATGCTGGGTGGGTTTGGTCTTGAGCTCGCCGGACGGAGCCAGAAAGGGCACCAGCGAAACGTGCAGGAAGAACACGTTGTCCCGGCCGACGTCATGGCGGACCTGGCGCGCCGCCTCGAGGAAAGGCTGCGACTCGATGTCGCCCACGGTGCCACCGATCTCGGTGATGACGACGTCCGGCCGGTTCCCGTTGGCGTCGGGTTGTGCCATCGCCACGATGCGCCGTTTGATCTCATCGGTGATGTGCGGGATCACCTGGACGGTGTCGCCGAGGTACTCACCGCGCCGTTCCTTGGCGATGACCGTCGAATACACCTGCCCGGTGGTGACGTTTGCCGATCCGGACAGGTCGCGGTCGAGGAACCGCTCGTAGTGGCCGACGTCGAGGTCGGTCTCGGCGCCGTCTTCGGTGACGAAGACCTCGCCGTGCTGGAACGGGTTCATGGTGCCCGGGTCGACATTGAGGTAGGGGTCGAGTTTCTGCATCGTGACGTGCAACCCGCGCGCGGTGAGAAGCTGTCCGAGGCTGCTGGCGGTCAATCCCTTGCCGAGCGAGGAGACCACCCCGCCGCTGACGAAGAGGTGCTTGGTGACGGTTTGCGGATGCCTACGCAATGAGCGACCTCCGTGAAGACGGGCAGTGCGTGACAGTGATGGCCTTAAAGGCCTGCCGACCCACGGAAATTCACCCTAACACCCGCGAGGCACGGCCGCCGCGAACACGCCCGCGAGGCGCGCCCGGGTTTGCGGGGGTCTACTGCGGTACGAAAGCCGACGTGGCGCCGTGACCAGTGCCGTACTGGCCGGCGTGGCCGCCGTTGATCAGGTCGCGCAGCCCCAATACCGCGGTGATCCGCCCGGATACGCCGTCGACGTCGTCGACGGTGCTGATCACCGACGACACGGCGGCGTCGGCGCGCGCCACCGCCACCGCGGCGGCACCGGTCGCGCAGCCGTCGCGGCCGGCCAGCAGGGCTCCCGATCCGCGCGGCGCCAGCGCCGCGGAGAACCGGGCCACAGTGACTCCCCGATTGCCCGCGTCCTGGGGCAGGGCGCCGCCGGTGACCACCAACGCGGCGGTCGCCGGGCCCAGGTGCTCGGCCGGCTGATAGGTGATGAAACCGGTGTCGCGCAGCGCGGCCAGCACGGCGTCGCGCTGCGGTTCCTGAACTTCCGCTCCCGGCAGGGTCGCCGGGTTCGGGCTGACCATCAGCACGATTCCCAGCAGGTCGCCCGCCTGAGAGCCCTGATCGACCAACCTGGTGTTGAGTTGTTGGCCGGCGGGCAGGATCGACGAGTTCACCACGGACTGCAGTTTCGCGGCGGAGTTGGCGTCGACGAACTCCTGGGTCAGAAAGATCGTTCCGGTGACGGCGCCGCCGGCCTGCCCGATGAATTTCGACACCCCGGTGACGTCGTCGTCCTGTGCATCGGGGGTCCGGAACACCATCACCGACTTGCCGGCGAGCGCGTCGTGCAGAATCCGTGCCGCCATGTGGTCGTCGAAATTATTAGCCGCGCTGAGTTTTTCGTTCAGCACGTTGTTCTGATTGTTGAGGCCGTTGATCTGCGCGTGCAGGTCCCGTGTCTCGTCACGCAGGCCGGACGTCAGGTTGGCCGATAAAGCCCCGGAGCCGAGCACGGCCCCCACGGCCAGCGCCACAAAGACCGCCGCCAGCGACAGGGCGTGATGGCGTAGCGAAATCATGAGCAGACGTCCTTAACCGCATTACGCGATCAGGTGCTGCACCCATTGGAAGAAGCGGTTCCAGTAGTCGACCACCCAGTGCAACACCGTGATGTCGCTGCGGGAGACCCACAGGGCAACGACCACGGCGATCAGCATCGTCATCGCGAGCAGGGCGATCGCCCCGGCGGAGATGTGGTTGCGGTACAACGTGGAGACAGCCTTGGCGGCCACCACCTTCTCGCCGACCCGCAGCCTGGTGAGGAATGTGGAGGGGTTGCTCTGCACGCGTGTTCGGTCGAAGAACGTCTCGATGTTGGCGGTGTGGCCGGCGGTCACCAGCAACGCGGCGCCGTGGTGATCGGCCAGCAGCAAGGCCAGGTCCATCGCCGAGCCCGCGGCGGGGAAGGTCATCGCCCCGATCCCGAGGTCCTGAATCCGCTCCAGGCCGGGCGCATGGCCGTCGGCGTCGGCGGGAAGTACGACGTGGGCGCCGCATTTGAGAGTGTCGGTGCTGATCTGCTCGGGGTCGCCGACGATGATCTGGGGGCGGTAACCCGCCTTGCGCAACACGTCGGCGCCGCTGCCCACGCCGATGAGAACCGGCTGGTACTCCTTGATGAACGGCTTGAGGGAGGCCAGATCCTCGGTGGCAGTCGGCTCGTCGCCGACCAGCACGACGTGGCGGCGGCGGAGGTCGACGTCGATGTCGGGGATGCCGATGCCGTCGATCAGTAGAGGACTTTCGCTCTTGATGAACTCGATCGTGTTGCCGGCGAACGCCTCGAGGTGCGCGGACAGCCCGCTTTTGGCCTCCCGCATCAGGTCGGCGATGTCATGCTCGGTGCGCTCGATGCCGCGGACGAGGCGGCGCTCGCCGGCGAACACCCCCCCTTCGTAGAGGCGGACCTTGGAGCCGTCCTTGACCTTCTTGAAGATTTCGGGTCCGGCCTCGTCGATCAGCGTGATCCCGTTATTGACCAGGACCTCGGGTCCCATGTTGGGATAGCGGCCTGATACCGACCTCGACGCGTTGACGACGGCGGCGATGTTCGCCTCCACCAACGCATCCGCGGTGATGCGGTCGAGGTCCAGGACATCGAGCACCACGATGTCGCCCGCGCACACCCTGCGCAGCAGCCGGTCGATATTGCGGTCAACCCGGGCGGTACCGACGAGACCCGGTCGCGACGAGTTACGGGACAAAAGACCTGACATCTTCATGGACCCCGATTCTGTCGGTGAAGCGCGGTCGATGCGGGGAGGCGCGCCGTAACATCAGCCTCAGAAGTTATATCCAGCCTCAGGAGTCACAGACCCGGCCGGCTCGCCCCGGCGCGAGGGTGCGTAGATGTTCCGGGCGTGGCGGCGTGTCGCTGCGCAGACACGCACGCTCGCGGGGTGACGGGGCGTCAGACACGCACGCTCGCGGGGTGACGGGGCGTCAGATCCGGTCGTTCTGGGCCGCGTCGAGCAACTCGCGGGCGTGCGCGCGGCCGCTGTCGGATTCGCCGAGCCCCGCCAGCATCCTGGCCAACTCGGCAACCCGCTGGTCGCCGGTCACCGACCGCACCCCGCTGGCGCCCTTGTCACTGTGCACCACCATGTGCACGTCGGCGTAGGCCGCGACCTGGGGCAGATGTGTGACGACGATGACCTGATGCGTGCGGGCCAGCCGCGCCAGCCGACGCCCGATCTGCACCGCAGCCCGACCGCCGACGCCCGCGTCGATCTCGTCGAACACCATCGTGGTTCCCGCCGACTGCTTGCGCGACGCCGCGAGCACCACCTCTAGCGCCAGCATCACCCGGGACAGTTCGCCCCCGGACGCACTTCTGGCCAGCGGCAGCACGGTCATGCCGCGGTGCGCGGCAAAACCGAACTCGATCTGGTCGACGCCGTCGGCCCCGGCGCGCGCCACGACGCCCGACGGGAGCGACAACGCGGCAACGTCGTCACGGTCGCCGGCCAGATCGGTGGTCAGCTCGACGGTGAATTCCGCGTCGGCCATCGCCAGCTCCGACAACTCCGCAGTGACCTCTTTGGCCAGCCGCTTGCCGGCTTTGCGACGCGCCGCGCCGAGATCGACCGCGGCCTGAGCCAGCTCGCGGGCAAGCTCATCGACCCTGGTCGCCAACGTTGCCAACCCCTGCTCCGACACGTCGAGCTGGGCCAGCCGGTCGCGCGACTGCGCCGCCCACCCCAACACCCCGTCAACGTCCGGGGCGTACTTGCGGGTGAGCGTCCGCAGGACCGCTTGACGGGCCAGTTTGGACTCCAGCGCGCTGGCGTCGACCGGCAGATCGTCGAGGAACCCGCCGAGTTCCCGCGTCACCTCGACGACCATCGTCAGCGCCTCGCCGAGCTGCGCGGCGAGGGCCCGCAGCGCGGCGTCCTCGGTGGATTGCAGCGCGGCCCGCGCCCTCCCGAGGCCGTCGGTGGCGCTGACGCCGCTGCCGTCGGGGTCCTGCGTGGACAACGCGTCGCGGGCGGCCACCGCGGCCTCGCGCAGCGTGTCGACCTCGGAGAGTCGCGCGATGTCGGCCACCAGCGCGCGGTCCTCGCCCGGCTGCGGATCGACGGAGGCGATCTCGTGCAACGCGAACTGCAGCCGATCGGCCTCCTGGGCGAATTCGCGGGCACGGCCGCGGCGGTCGAGCAGGTCACGCCGCGCTGCGAGCCAGGCCTCACGGAGTGCGCGATACCGCTCCAGGGCGGGGCCGGTAGCCGCGAAGCGGTCCAGCGCACCCCGCTGTTCCTCGGGCCGCATCAACCGCAACTGGTCGTTCTGGCCGTGCAGGGTGAGCAGCTCAGTGGTGAAGCCGCTCAGCGACTTGGCCGGCACGCTGCGGCCGCCCAGGTAGGCGCGGGAGGGCCCGTCACGGCTGACCGTCCGCAGCGCGATGACGCTGCCGTCCTCATCGCGTTCCGCGCCCGACGCATCCAAGAGCTCGTCGAGGTGCACGACAGCATCGAGATCCGCTGTGGTGAAGCGCCCTTCGACGACAGCCCGTTCCGCCCCGGACCGGACCCTGGTGGCGTCGGCGCGGGCACCGCCGAGTAGGTGCAACCCGGTCACCACCATGGTCTTACCGGCACCCGTCTCGCCGGTAAGCACTGTCAGGCCGCGATCGAACTCGGCGGTCGCACCAATGATCGCGCCCAGCGACTCGATCCGTATTTCGGTGAGCACCGGCGCCGTTAGTTCCCGCGCCAGCCGGTCACCGGCAACCGGAATTTGCGCACCAGGCGGTCGGTGAACGGCGCGCTATCCAGGCGCGCCCATTTCACCGGCGTGGCGCTGCGTTTCACCTCAAGCCGTCCGCCGGCCGGCAGCAACATCTCGCGGCGGCCGTCGCAGAACACCAGGGCGTCGTGGCCGTCGGCTTCGGTCTCGACCGCGATGCTGGCCTCGGGGCTGGTCACCATGGGCCGGGCGAACAGCGCGTGAGCATTGTTCGGCACGACGAGGATCGCCTCGAGATCAGGCCACAGGACCGGCCCGCCCGAGGAGAACGCGTAGGCGGTGGATCCGGTGGGAGTCGACACCAGCACCCCGTCGCAGCCGAAACTCGACACCGGCCTCCCCTCGATCTCCACGACCACGCCGAGCACGCCCAGCCGCGGCCCCTTTTCCAGGCTGGCTTCGTTGAGCGCCCAACCCCGCTCGATGACACGGCCGTGTTTGGTCACGACCACGTCCAGCGTCAGGCGGTCCTCCACCTGGTAGTCCCGCGCGACCACGCGCCCCAGCACACGGTCGATGGCCTCCGCCTCGGCCTCCGCCAGGAAACCGATCCGGCCCAGATTGACACCCAGTACCGGAACACCGGCGTTTCGCGCCAGTTCGGCTCCCCGCAGAAACGTTCCATCGCCGCCGAGAACCAACACCAGTTCACAGCCCTGCGCCGCGTCCGGATCGGCATCGACCACCTCGACCCCCGCACCCATGGCACGCATGTCGTCGGACGACATGTACACCGGCCCCCGGGCGTCCGCCTCGGCCGACAGCAGACGAAGCCCGATCTCGTTGTTGGCCAATACTTTTTGCACGCGTTGTGCGGTTTCGGTGGCTTCGTCGCGGCCCGTGTGCACCACCATCAGGACGTTACGGCTCATTGCGCGCTCCGGTGACCGCACGGTGCACGGCCTGCTCAAGCTCCTCATCCGACAGCCCACGATCGGTCTGGGCGCGAAGCCACAGGAAGTATTCGACGTTGCCCGACGGGCCCGGCAGCGGGCTGGCGCAGACGTCGACGGTGCTCCAGCCCAGATTCCCGGCGCTGCCGGCGACGGTGCGCACCGCATCGGCACGCAACTCGAGGTCGTGAACCACCCCGCCGGCGCCAACCTGTCCCTTCCCGACTTCAAACTGCGGCTTCACCATGGGCACGATATCCGCGCCCGGGCGGGCGCAGCCAATCAGCGCGGGCAGAACGGTGGTCAGGGAGATGAACGACAAGTCGGCAACCGCGACGTCGACCGGGCCGCCGATCGCCTCGGGCGACAGGTGACGCACATTGGTCCGTTCGACGACCGACACCCGCGGATCGCTGCGCAGCGGCCAGGCCAGCTGGCCGTACCCCACGTCGACGGCGATCACCTCGGTCGCGCCGCGGTCCAGCAGGACTTCGGTGAATCCACCCGTCGATGCGCCGGCGTCTAGGCAGCGACGGCCCGCGACGTCGATTCCGAAGGCGTCCAGCGCACCGATGAGCTTGTGTGCACCTCGAGACACCCAGCCGCGTTCGGTATCGCCGGCAACCGTCAATGCCGAACTGGCCGCAACAGCCGTGGCGGGTTTGACCGCGGGCATGCCATCGATGCGTACCCGCCCGGCGCCGATCAGCTCCGCGGCCTGCTGACGGGATCGCGCCAAGCCGCGCCGAACCAACTCGGCGTCAACGCGGGCACGTCGTGCCATCGGCGTTCAGCCTTTCTCCGCCGACTCCAGCGCCCGCAGCAGCACGTCGTGCGCGTCGGAAAGTCGGCGCGCGATCTCTTCGAGCTCGTCGAGCGAAAGGCTGGCGCCCGCCGGGTCGTCGGGGTCGCCCGGATCGGGCAGCTGTGCCATCAGGGCGTTGATTTCAGCGCGCAGCGCATCGGGATCGATGTTCATCGCGTTCCTACGCTAGCCACTGGTCAATCGCCCTGCACCAGCGACCAGCGTCGCAGGGCCTCACGCGCCCCGTCGTCGGCGGGTTCGAGCGGCAACTCCGACCCGCGCGGGCCGGCGTTCCAGACCGCGTGGGCGACGGCGCGGACGATCGACAACCCATCCCCACCGCTGCCACCGCTGCCGCCCCCGCCACCGCTGCCAACGTCGCTGTCCTCCCCATCCCTACCACCGACGGTGATCGCCGCGCCGCCGACCTCGACCCACCAGTCCGGTTGCGGCCCCACGGCGAGCACGTCGCCGTCGGTGTGCAGCGAGCGCAGGTCGGGTGCGATGTAGGTGGGCCGGCGGTCGGGTGGCGCGTGGACGGCGTCCGCCGCGGTGCCGACCCCGGTGAGCACCAGCAGGCTGGGCAGCCCGACGGCGTGGGCGCCCTCGATGTCGGTGTCGAGCCGGTCGCCGATCACCAGGGGCGCCCGGGAGTCCGCCCTGCCCACCGCATCGGTCAACAGTTGAGGCCCGGGCTTGCCCGCGACCCGGGGTTCGGCGCCGGTGGCCGTGCGCAGCGCCGCCACCAGGGAGCCGTTTCCGGGCACCAGGCCACGCTCGGTGGGCAGTGTCGCGTCGATGTTGGCCGCAACCCACAGCGCGCCGGACCGGATGGCCAGCGTGGCCTCGGCCAGATCCGGCCAGCCGATCGTCATAGACAGGCCCTGCACAACGGCGACGGGATCGTCGTCGTAGCGGCGCACCGGACGCAGTCCGACCGCGGTAATCTCGGCGGCCAATGCCTCGGTGCCCACCACCAGCACGCGTGAATCCGCCGGCACCAGGCCGGTGAGCAGGCGCGCTGCGGCCTGGGCGCTGGTGACGACGTCGTCTCGGCTGGCGGTGAAACCGAGCTCGCGCAGATGCGCGGCCACCTCGTCGGCGCTGCGGGTGGCGTTGTTGGTGACGTAGAGCTTGCGGGTGCGCACTTCCTCCAACGTCTGCACCGCGCCGGTGGTCGGCCGCGCGCCGCGAAACACCGTCCCGTCCAGATCGAGCAACAAGCAGTCGTAGGTGTGCGCCAGGCTCGTCATCCGTCTTCTCCCGGCGCCATCTCGTCCACCCGGTCCTCGGCGTCGGTGACGCCGTCGACGTCGGCGGCCGCGGAGTGCAGGAACCATTGCAGCGCCTCGTCCGTGCGGCCGAGCGCCAGCAGCGTATCGGCGTAGGCGTAGAACAGCCGCGCCGCCGTCGCGCCGGTGCGGTTCGGGTCCGGATGCGGCGTCGCCAGGACGTTGAGCGCCTGCTCCAACTGCCCGAGGTCTGCGCGGGCGCCGGCGGCGACGATGCGCAACTCGTCGGCGTCGTCGCCCTCGAGTGCCGCCGCATCGGGGCCGCGGGACAGTTCGATCGCCCGCTCCGGACGGCCAAGTCCGCGTTCGCAATCGGCGATCAGCGCGAGCAAGGACGACTTGCTGCCCATCCGGCGGGCGGCGCGAAATTCGGCCAGTGCCTGGGCCCAGTCGCCGCACCGATAGGCGGCGATTCCGACGGCTTCGCGCACCGAGGAGATCCTGCTGGACCGGGCTCGCGCGGCGCGGGCGTGTTCCAGGGCGGCCTCGGGGTCCTCGTCCAGCAACTCGCCGGCGGCTAGCAGGTGCCGGGCCACCGCGTCGGCCGTGGCACGGTCCAGCGTGATCAGTTCGCGTCGAACGTCCGGCGCCAGCTGTCGGGCTTCGACGTCGGGCGGTATCGCCGGCGCATCCCGCGGCGGCCGCTGATCAGAGGTGGTGTCGCGGGGGTGGGGCGGGCGGGTCGGGCGGCGAGCACGGTCCCCATCCCGCCCGCGCCTCTGGTCGACCACATGGGCGACAATAGCCGGGAGCGGGCTCGCGGCGATCGCGAGCACGGCGAAGCCGGGCGAAGCGGGTCGCCGCCATCAGCCCGCATCAGAATCGCTCTATCCCGGCGACATTGCGTTTGCCGCGACGCAGCACCAGCCAGCGGCCGTGCAGAAAGTCGGCGGGCTGCGGCGTCCAGTCGTCGGCCGCGATGCGCTCGTTGTTGACCGACACGCCGCCCTCGCCGATGGTGCGCCGGGCGGCCTTGCGGCTCTCGGACAGGCCGCTGGCCACCAGGAGTTCGACGATGTCGTCGGGGGCGCCGGGGTGGAGCTCAGCGACCGCGGTCTCCCGCAGCGCCGCCTCGAGCGTCGCCGCGTCCAGCCGGCCGAGCTCGCCCTGCCCGAAGAGCGCGCGGCTGGCGTGCTCGACGGCGTCGGTGGCCGCCTCGCCGTGCACCAGCACGGTCAGCTCGCGGGCCAGCCGACGTTGGGCGGCGCGCTGCTGCGGGCGCTCGGAGGTGTCCTGTTCCAGTTCGGCCAACTCGCCGGCGGACAGGAAGGTGAACCACCGCAGGTATCGGATCACGTCGGCGTCGGCGGTGTTGACGAAGTACTGGTACCAGGCGTACGGGCTGGTCATCTGCGGGTCCAGCCAGAGGCTGCCGCCGCCGGTGGACTTGCCGAATTTGGTGCCGTCGGCGGCGGTCACCAGCGGGACGGTGAGCGCGTGCACCGACGCGCCGAGCTTCTGGCGAACAAGCCGCACGCCCGCGATGATGTTGCCCCACTGGTCGGAGCCGCCGATCTGCAGCGTGCATCCGTGGCGCCGGTGCAGTTCGACAAAGTCGTTGGCCTGCAACAGCATGTAGCTGAACTCGGTGTAGGAGATGCCCTCCCCCTCGAGGCGCCGCCGGATGGTATCGCGGTCGAGCATCACGTTGACCGAGAAGTGTTTTCCGATGTCGCGCAGGAACTCGACCGCCGACAGCCGGCCGGTCCAGTCGAGGTTGTCGGCGACGATGGCGCCGGTCGGTGAGGCGCCGGACTCGGAGAAATCGACGAAGCGTTCAAGTTGGCCGCGGATGCGCTCGGCCCACTCGGCCACGGTATCCGCGTCGTTGAGGCCGCGCTCGCCGATGTCACGCGGGTCGCCGATCATGCCCGTGGCGCCCCCGGCGAGCACGATCGGGCGGTGCCCGGCGCGCTGGAAGCGCCGCAGCGCCAGCAACGGCACCAGGTGCCCGGCATGCAGGCTCGGCCCGGTGGGGTCGAACCCGGCGTACACGGTGATCGGGCCGCGCTGCGCCTCGGCGGCCAGCGCCTCGAGGTCGGTGGACTGCGCGATCAACCCACGCCAGCCCAGCTCATCGAGGATCATGGGGCCAGTTTCCCAGGGCCGGGTCAGTCGCTGGCACCCGGCGCCGGTGCCCGCGGGCTGCGGCGGTACGCGGACACCTCCGGCCGCCCTTGGAGCCACAGCCGCCACGGCCGGTCGGCGGCCCGGCTGACCCCGACACGCGGGCCGCAGACGGCGGTCAACGGCCCCTGAAGTTCCAGGGTGATGGGACTCTCGGGATCGAACAGATCGAGTCCGTTGTCGGCCAGGGTGATGCCCAGCGCTGAGCAGAGGTTCCCCGGACCCCGGGCCAGCGCGGTGGGCCGGACCGGCTGACCGCGGCGTGATCGGGCCACGTCGGTGCCGCCCTGTAGCGCGGCGGCCCTGAACAACACGGCGGCGGCCGTGCCATCGGGTCCGCACGAGACATTGGCGCAGACGTGAATCCCGTGGCTGCGGTAGGTGTAGAGCCGGCCGGGCGGGCCGAACATCACGGCGTTGCGACGGCTCGGGCCACGGTGGGAATGGGACGCCGGGTCCGGCCACGGGCCGGCGGGCACTCCGCCGTAGGCCTCGACCTCAACGACCACTGCCCTGACCCCGCGCCCAGTGAGGGTGGCGCCGAGCAGTCGGTGCGCGGCGGCGACCGGATCACCCACCAGTTGGGCCGCCGCAGAACCTCGGCCGAAACCGTCCCGGGCCACCCGCCGAACCTACCGGCGCCGCCGACATGGCACTATCCCCGGTTTATGCAAGCGATCGATCCCGCAGCCACCGCGTGGCTTCTGGCCAGCACAGCACTTGTCCTGCTGATGACTCCCGGCCTGGCAATCTTCTACGGGGGCATGGTCCGCACCACCGGGGTGCTCAACATGATCATGATGAGCTTCATCTCCATCCCGCTCGTGACGGTCGCGTGGCTGCTGGTCGGCTATACGTTGGCGTTCTCCGAGGACGGGGCGGGCGGGTTCATCGGCAACCTGCGGCACGTCGGGATGCTCGGCATTGGGCCCGAGACGGCGCACGGCGCCGTCCCCGAACTGCTGTACGCGACGTTCCAGTTGACGTTCGCGATCATCACGGCCGCGCTCGTCAGCGGCGCCATCGCCGACCGCGCCAAGTTCGCCGCCTGGATCGTGTTCGTCCCGACGTGGGCGATCGTGGTGTATTCGGTTGTCGCGCATTGGGTGTGGGGACCGGGTGGCTGGCTGGCCAAGCTCGGAGTGCTCGACTACGCGGGCGGGCTGGTCGTCGAGATCGTCTCCGGCACCTCTGCGCTGGCCCTGGCGCTGGTGCTCGGGCCCCGCATCGGATTCAAGAGGGACGCCATGCGCCCGCACAGCCTGCCGCTGGTCCTGCTCGGGGTCGGGCTGCTGTGGTTCGGCTGGTTCGGGTTCAACGCGGGTTCGGCCATGGCCGCCAACGGGATCGCCGCGGCGATCTTCCTCAATACCCTCGTCGCCGGCTGCCTGGGCATGCTCGGCTGGCTCGCTGTCGAGCAGATCCGCGACGGGCGGCCCACCACGTTCGGCGCGGCGTCCGGTGTGGTCGCCGGCCTGGTGGCTATCACTCCGTCATGCGGGACCGTCAACACGCTCGGCGCCGCGGTCATCGGCCTCACCGCAGGGGTCGTGTGCTCGTTCGCGGTCGCCGTGAAATTCCGCCTCAACTATGACGATTCGCTCGATGTGGTCGGTGTGCACTTCGTGGGCGGCGTCGTCGGCGTCTCGTTGATCGGGCTGTTCGCGACGGCGGTCATGACGGCCGGGCCGCAGGGCCTGTTCTACGGAGGCGGCATGGCCCTGCTGGGCAAGCAAGCTTTCGCGATCGTCGTCGTCGCCGTCTACGCCTTCGCGGTCTCGTTCTTGTTGGCGAAGGCGATCGATCGGGTGATCGGCTTCCGGATCAGCACAGAGGACGAGGCGACCGGCGTGGACCTGACCCAGCACGCCGAAACCGCCTATGCCGAAGGTGCGCAGAGCCACTCGCAACTGCACCGCCCGGGATCCGCCTAGCCCGCCGGACGGCCCTGCGCCATGAACCGGGCGTGCTCGTCCTCGCCGACGTCGCGGGCCTCCTCGATGAGCAACACTGGGATGCCGTCCTCGATGCGGTAGGCCCGCCGCAGCCGCGGGTTGTACAGCGCATCCCCATCACCGGGACCCACCAGCAGTAGCGGCCCCCGGTCGGCCGGGCAGACCAGGATGCTCAGCAGGGACTCGTCAATCACCGGCGGGCCCGGCCAGCCGGGTGCGGGCCGCCGGCGTCAACCGGCGGAACTCCTCGCTCTCGGCGTCGAAGTACCAGGCCTGGTTTCCCGCCTTGGGAATCCCGGCCGCACGCAGGGCGCTGGCAGTGGGGCGGTAGGTGGCGCTCAGCGTCATGTCCTTGCAGACATGGACCACATCCGGCCCCCGGCCGACGGGCAGGTTCGCGACGGCTTCGGTCAGGTCCGCCGCAGTGATGCTGGCGCCCGGCAGCAGCGTCACTGCCGACACCGCCAGGTGCTTGTCGCCCAGCGGCACGTCGTAAGTCACCGCGAGGTCGACACCGTTGATCAATCCCAGTGCGTCGGTGACCGATTCGGCGTACACCGGTCCGTGGGCGGTTCGGATCACCGCGGCGCGCCGTCCCATCAACCAGTAGTCTCCGTCCTCGTCGCGGCGGAACAGATACTCGGTGGACACCCAGGTGTCGCCCGGGGCGAAGACTCCCCGTTTGACCGACGCGGTCGGGTCGGTGTCACCGTTGGACGCCACGAGCAGGACCCCGACCTGGTTGGGATCGGCGAGCTGCACGAAGCCGCGCTCGTTCTCCAGGATCCAGTCGTGTCGGGGGTCGTAGGCACCCAGCTCGATGCGATCGGCGCCCGGCAGCGGACGCCCCTTGCTGCCGATTTTGACGCCCGTGACGTTGGCCAGCACCGCCTGCCCGTCGGCGGTGGCGAAGAACTCGACGACACGGGCGGGCGTGAACGCGTCGACGACACGTTCCCACAGCCCGGTCGGCATGCCCGAGCCGATGAACAGGCGCACCGAGTGGTTGCCGTGCAGCGCGAACGCGGGGTCGTCGACGATCTCGCGCAACATGGACCACGTGTAGGACACCACGGTGACGCCGTATTGCCGGACCTCCCGCACGAACCGGTCCGGGTCCAGCCCGCGGGACAGGGCGATGCGGGTGCCGCCGACCACGGCGCCGCCCAAGCTGACCAGCAGCGCCGATTCGTGGTGCAGCGGGGTCAGGCAGTACACGGTGTCGTCGCGCTCCAGGGCGGCTGTCGAGGCGGTGCCGAAGGCCGACACGGCCCATCGGTAGTTGGTGATCTGCTTGGCCTCCAGCTCGCCGCCGGGCGCGGTGAAGACGATGAACGCCAGATCCCGGGCCTGCGCGGGGTTCGGCCGGTACCACGCCGGCAGCTCGACCAGATCCGGGTTGATCTGTTCCATGTCGATGACGTCGTTGCCGTCGGGCAGGTTGAGTGCGCGCGACTCGCCACCGCCCAGCACCAGGATCTGTCCGGGCAGATCGCGCGCCACGTCGAGATTGGCGGGGTCGGTGAGGATCTCGCCCACGCCGCCCAGACGAACCGCCTCGGTCAGGTCGGTGTCGGGCTTCATCATCACGGCGACGGCACCGAGCCGGGACAGGGCGGCGATGGCGACCATCGCGCTGGGCCGGGTCTCCATCAGGACGCCGACGTGGTCGCCCTGGCGCACCCCCACCTCGATCAGGCCGCGCACGACGTTGTCGATGCGTCGGTTGACGGCCTCGTAGGTGTGCACCCGCCCGTCGAACAGCAGGAACTCACCCTGGGGCCCCTTCTTTGCCTGCTCTTCGATGATGCGGCCCAGCGAGATCCGGGTGTGATCGTTGATCTGTCCGAGCCGCACCAGGCGCGGGAATGTCCGGGCTGTCTCCACAGCGATGGTGCGCATGGACTTGTTGGCGGCGACCACCGCGTCGGCAGTGCCGCGCACCAGTCCCAGCGCCGCGCCGGAGACCTCCCCGATCCCGTGCGCCAGCCGGGAGCTCAAGGCGACGCCGCTGTCGGTCATTTCGGCAGGCTGATCGGCCATGAGGTCGATGCCGTCGGGCTTGTCGCCACCGGTGGAGATCCACTTCACCCACTCGGCGACGGTGGGCCAGCCCTGCTCGGCGGCCTTCGACCCGACCACCAAACCGAAATGTCCTGTCCGGATGATTTTTTCGTAGACTTCCGCGCTGGGCGACGCGCGCCGGATGCCCCGCACCGACGCGGGCTGCCCGATGTCGTCGACCGCGCCGACGAAAGCCAGCACCGGGCAGGTGATGTCGGTGAGCGTGACCAGCTGGCCGTCGATGGCGAAGCCGCCGGTCATCATGCGGTTATGGGTGACGAACTGTTTGAGCAGCTCGGAGACGGCGGGACCGGACCAGGCGATCCAGCCTTCGCGTTCGAGGAACCTGCGCTGCTGCTCCCGGGGCAGCAGCGACTCCCGGTCGTGCAGCTGGCGCACGAAATCGACACGGGATTTCGCGGTCTTGAGAGGGTCCAGCAACTGAAAACCTGTGCGTGCCAGCCAGCCCGGGATATCCATCCAGCTGAACACGTAGTCGGCCAGGAAATCGGCCGCGGCGGCGCCGATGTTCGCGGGGACGCCCATGGGCAGTGCGGCGAGGGTGTCCACCGGGGAGCCGAACGTCACGATACTGGCGATGTCCTGGGAACGGCGATAGGCCGCGGCCTGGTAGCAGAACATCCCGCCTTGGGAATACCCGACGACGTGCACGTCTTGACCGGTGGTGCGCTTCACCGTGGCGATGGCCTCGCTGAGCGCGACGATGTGGTCGGTGAGGGTGCGGTTCATGCCGCCCTCGACCTCGTCGGGCGACCCGAAGTCGATGACCCACGGGTCCACCCCGTTGTCGTGCAGGATTCCCACCGCGCCGTCCTCGCGGGTGACGTCCCACATGTTCGCCGACATCATCATCGGGTGGACCATCAGCACGGGCGGACGGGCCTTGGCCCGCCCGGGCCGACTGTCCGGGGGGAAGTAGCGCCGCAGCTTGTACATGGGCACGATGTCGACGATCTGCGACGGCGACGGGACGCTGCCGGTTTCCAGGCCGCCCAGTCGCATGACTTCGAGCCCGTTTTGCGCCGTGGCGATCAGGCGGTCGAACGGCCGCGTGACTGCCGACAAATTGAGATCCACCAACTGCTCCCTGCCTCGTGACAGCGTGCTCATCATGGCATATCAGGGTCCCCGGAGGTGCCGCCCGGGTTGACGGGACAATGATCCGGTGGCGCACCTGCTGGGGGCCGAGGCCGTCCACCTCCAGTATCCGACCGGGGTGGTGTTCGAGTCGGTCACGCTCGGGGTCAACGACGGCACCCGCGTCGGCATCGTGGGGCGCAACGGCGACGGCAAATCCAGCCTGCTCGGCCTGCTGAGCGGCCAACTTCGGCCGGACTCCGGACGGGTCACCCGGCGCGGTGGGTTGCGGGTCGGCGCGCTGAGCCAGTCCGACGACCTGGACGCCGGCCAGACCGTGAGCGCGACGCTGGTCGGCGACCAGCCCGACCACCAGTGGGCGAGTGACGCGCGCGTCCGCGACGTGGTCGGCGGGCTGGTCTCCGACATCGCCTGGGACGCGACGATCGCCACGCTCAGCGGAGGTCAGCGCCAGCGGGTGCAGCTGGCCAGGCTGCTGATGGGCGACTGGGACGTGATCGCACTCGACGAGCCCACCAACCATCTCGACATCGAGGGCATCACCTGGCTGGCCGCTCACCTGCGGCAACGCTGGGCGCGCAACACCGGCGGGCTGCTGCTGGTGACCCACGACCGCTGGTTCCTCGACGAGGTCGCCACCGCCACCTGGGAGGTGCACGACGGGATCGTCGAGCCGTTCGAGGGCGGCTACGCGGCGTACGTGCTGCAGCGCGTCGAGCGGGACAGGATGGCCGCCTCGAGCGAAGCCAAGCGGCAGAACCTGATGCGCAAGGAGCTGGCCTGGCTGCGCCGGGGTGCGCCCGCACGGACCTCGAAACCCCGATTCCGCATCGAGGCCGCCAACCGGTTGATCGCCGACGTGCCGCCGCTGCGCGACACCGTCGAGTTGGCCAAGCTGGCCACCGCGCGACTCGGCAAAGACGTCATCGACCTGCTCGACGTCTCGGTGTCGTTCGCACCGGACCGCCCGGTGCTGCGCGACGTCGAATGGCGGATCGCCCCGGGAGAGCGCACCGGGATCGTCGGGGCCAACGGTGCTGGAAAGTCCACCCTGCTGGGGCTGATCGCCGGCACCGTCGCGCCGGACTCCGGACGCGTCAAGCGGGGAAAGACGGTCCGGCTTGCTCTGCTGGACCAGCAGGGCGCCAACCTGGCGGCGGTGGGCGACGAGCGGATCGCCGACCTGCTCGCCGGGCTGCGCAGCGGCTACCAGGTCGACGACGGCGAGGTGACCCCGACGCAGCTGCTGGAGCGGCTCGGGTTCGGCAGCGGGCAGCTGTCGGCGCGCGTCAGCGAGCTCTCCGGCGGCCAACGCAGGCGTCTTCAGCTGATGCTCACCGTGCTCGCCGAGCCCAACGTGTTGCTGCTCGACGAGCCGACCAACGACGTCGACACCGACATGCTGACGGCGATGGAGGACCTGCTCGACTCCTGGCCGGGCACCTTGATCGTCGTCTCCCACGACCGTTACCTGCTGGAGCGTGTGACCGACCAGCAGTACGCGATCCTCGACGGCCGGCTGCGGCACCTGCCTGGGGGAATCGACGAATACCTGCAGCTGGTCGCCCAGCCGACCAGCGCGGCCGCCGGGGCGTCGGTGCCGTCGGGACCGCCGACCGGGGGCATGTCGGGGGCTGCGCGCCGGGCCACCGAGAAGGAGCTGGCGGCCGTCGACCGCCAGTTGGCCCGCCTGGCCCAGCGGATCACGGCCACACACCTCGACCTCGCCGGGCACGACCAGGCCGACCACGTCGGCATCACCCGGCTCAGCCAGGAGTTGCGCGCCCTCGAAGAGGAGGTCGCCGCGTCGGAGAGCCGCTGGCTGGAACTGTCGGAGACGCTCGACTGACCGTCAGTGCCAGCGCAGCAACACCAGTTCGGAACTGAGTCCCGGACCCACAGCAAGCATCAGCCCGGGGCTGCCGGCCGGTGGCGGTTTGGCGATGGTGTCCCGCAGGATGTGCAGGACCGAGGCCGACGACAGGTCCCCGATTTCCCCCAGTGAGCGCCAGGTCAGCTCCAGCGCGTCAGGGGACAGGTCGAGCCCGTCGGCGATCGCGTCGATCACCTTGGGGCCACCGGGGTGACACACCCACGCCGCGATGCCGTCCTTGGTCAGCCCGTTCGCGGCCAGGAAACCGGTGACGTCGCCAGCCAGGTACCGGGTGATCACGCTCGGCAGTTCCGGGGACAGCACCGGCTGCGGCCCGGCGGAGTCGACGTTCCAGCCCATGATGTGCAGCGAATCGGGGTAGAGGCGACTGCGGGAGGCGACGATGTCGGGGCCACCCGGACTCAGCTGCTCGGCGCGGCGGTGCCCGACCGCGACCACCGCGGCCGCGCCGTCCCCGAACAGGGCGCTCCCCACCAGTCCAGATACTGTCGGTTTGACCGCCGGGAAGGACAGCGAACACAGTTCGACCGAGACCAGGACCGCGACGCCGTCGGGGTCGCCCTGAAGGTAGTCGTGCAGGCGGGCCACGCCGGAGGCGCCGGCGACGCAGCCCAAGCCGTACAGCGGCATGCGGCGCACGTCCGGTCGCAGGCCGAGGCGGCCCGCGATCCGGGCATCCAGCGACGGCACGGCGATTCCGGTGACCGTGGCCGTCACGATGAGGTCGATGTCGTGGGGTTGCAGGCCCGCGTCGTCCAGTGCGCTCAGCAGCGCATCACAGCCGAGTTCGACCGCGCTGTCGACGAAGATCTCGTTGGCCTCGCCGAAGTCGGTCAGTGACGAATAGCGCTCCAGGGGCAGGACGAAGTGACGGCTATCGACCCTCGCCGCGTCGTGCAGACGCCGGACGATCTCCTCATGCGGCTTGAGCGCCGGGAACTCCACCAACTGGTCGGTGATCTCCTGTTGGCTGTACCGGTGCGGCGGCACGACGCCGATGACCCCCGCGATGACGCCCATATCCCCACCCTTTGATCGTCCAGTCATGACGAGTCTAGGAGCTTTGGGACGGCGCCGCAAAGATATTGTTATTCAACACTCGTACAATTCGTGAGCGCCGTTGGCCGAATAATCGCTTCGGACGCAGGGGATTCATCTCAATAGCCTTATTAGACGTCATCGGGCTCTCCGGTGTGCAGGGCCATGGCGATCAACGCGTCGGGACTCAGCGAGTCGATCACGTCGTCACTGACGCCCGCATCGGGCGCCGGCCCGTCGGACTCGCCCGCCAGCACCAGCAATTGGTCGAGCAATCCCGCCCGCCGAAGCTGGCGAGGGGAAATTTTCGCCAGGACGGAACGGATCGTCTGGTCGTCGGCGTCGTCACCGCGGCGGTGCAGCAGTCGGTCACCGAGGTACTCGGCCAGCGCCTGCGGGTTAGGGCAGTCGACCATGGCGGTCCGGGACACGGTCAGCCCGGTCTCGGCCGACAGACTGTCCCGTAGGTCGCGGACAGCCAGCGGGTCAAGGCCGAGGTCCACGAAGGCTCGCCCCGGGTCCACCGCGTCGCTCTCGGGATACCCCAGCGCGGCGGCCACGTGCGAGGTGACCAACTCGACCAGGCGCCGGCGCCGTTCGTCGGGTTCCAGGCGGTGCAGACGCTCGGCCAGGTCCTCGGGTGTGGTTGTGGCCGGGGTCTCGGCTTCATGACCGAGCCAAAAGCGCTGGCGCTCGAAGGCATACGTCGGGAGCGGGATCCTCCGCCCGCCACCGAGCACCTGTTCCCAATCGACGCTGCCGCCGTCGATGAACCGCCGACCGACAGAGGTGAGCAGCGAGTCGATTCCAAGGTCCGGCCCTGCGGGCGCCACCTCGACGAACCTCGCGGCCTCGGGCCGGGCTCTGCCGGTGATGAGGTTCGCGGCGGGCCGCCCGGCGGCCAGGCTCGCCAGCCCCGCCATGAGGGTGTCGCGGTCCGAGCCCACGATCACCGCCCGATGCTCGAAGTGGGTCCTCGTCGTCGCCAGCGACCACGCCACGTCGGCCACCAGGAGACCGGCGTCGTTGGTCACGTGCAGCAGCAGGCGGGCCGCCTGATCGGCCAGCGCCCGCTCCGAGCGGGCGGTCACCGCCCACACCACCGGACCCCCAGCCGCCGCCGCGGCGGCCGGTCGCGCGGGCGGCTCCTCGACGATGACGTGGGCGTTCGTCCCCCCCATCCCGAACGACGACACCCCGGCCCGCCGCGGTCTGTCGCCCACCGGCCACGGCCTGCCAGTCATGTTCACTGTCAACCCGAGTCCCGCCAGGTCGGCGGCTGGATCGGCGTGGTTCACCGTCGGCGGGATCAGACCGTTGTCGAGCGCCAGGACGACCTTGGCCAGGCCCGCGATCCCCGCAGCACCCGCGGCGTGGCCGATGTTGGCCTTGACCGACCCGACAACGACGGGACCGCCCGGAACGCGGGAGCGTCGGCCGTACACCTCGCCCAGCGCCTGCGCCTCTGCCGCGTCGCCGACCGGGGTGCCGGTGCCGTGCGCCTCGACGTAGTCGATCGAATCGATTGAGTCCGGGCCGCTCGACGCGTCTGAGGCGTCGAGGCCGGCGCTCGTCAGAGCCCGCCGGATGACGTCGGCCTGCCCCGGCACCGACGGCGCCGTCGGCCCGCCCGGGCCGTACCCGGCGTTGCCGACCGCGCTGCCCCGGATCACCGCCCGGATCGGGTCCCGGCAGTCGAGCGCATCCCGCAACGACTTGAGCAGCACCAACCCCCCGCCCTCGCTGCGCACGTAGCCGTCGGCGCGCGCATCGAAGGCGTAGGTGTGCCCCGATGCCGATCGTGCACCGAACTCGTCCTCCATAAGCCCGGTTTCGGGTGCGGCGTTGAGGTGCACCCCCCCGGCGATCGCCACCGTCACCTCGCCGCAGCGCAGGCTCTCGCAAGCCAGATGCACCGCAACCAGTGACGACGACTGCCCGGAGTCGACGGCCATGCTCGGGCCGCGCAGGCCGAAGGCATAGGAGATCCTGTTGGCGATCATGGCCCGGCTGACGCCGGTGAACGAGTGGTGATCCACGTTGTCGGCGGTGTCGCGCAGCGTCAGGTAGGCGTAGTCGTCGTTCATCGCTCCCAGGTACACACCGACCTGCTGCCCCCTGAGCGCTTCAGGCACGACGAACGCGTCTTCGAGCAGTTCCCAGGTGAGTTCGAGCGCGAGTCGCTGCCGGGGGTCCATCGCGCGGGCTTCCCGCGGCGACACGGAGAAGAAGTCGGCGTCGAATGCCGCGATGTCGTCGAGCGGCCGGGTGGCCTCGCGCCCTTCGCGCAACAGATTCCACAACTCCGACGGGTCGGCCGCGGCGGGGAACCGGCACGACAGACCGATCACCGCGACGTCCGACGGTCGCGGGCCGCTGGGCATCAGCGGCCGGCCTCGTCATCGAGCAGCGCGAACAGGTCGGCTTCAGTGGCGTTGGCGATGTCGTCGTCGAACACCACCGGCTCCGGTTCGGGATCCGGGCTCGTGGCGGTCAGCAATGCCTGCAGGCGGGTGGTCATCCGCATCTTCTCGTCGGCGCTCACGCCGGGTTGTTCGATCAGCGTTTGCAATTCGCGGGCGACGTCGTCAAAACGGGCAACGAGCGGGGCCGTCGGAGGGGCGCCGGTAGAACCGTCGCCGGCGGCGCCGATGGCGAGTTGTGTGTCGAGGTGCCCGGCGAGCGCGGCAGGCGTGGCATGGTCGAAGATCACTGTCGGCGACAGGGTCAGTCCGGTGGCCGTTTTGAGGCGGTTGCGCAGTTCCACCGCGCTTAGCGAGTCGAACCCGAGATCGGCGAAGGCGCTGTCGGCGCCGACATCCGGGTGGCCCAGCACCGTGGCGGCGCTGCCGCACACCAGGTCGGTCAGTTCGCGGTGGCGCTGCTCCGGGGTGAGTCCCTGCAGGCTGGCACGCAAACTCGAGATCGACGCCGCCGAACCCGCGTTGGCGATCATCCGCCGCGCCCGACGGGCTCCGATATCGCGCAGGATGGGGGGCAGTTCGGCACTGTCGCGAGCCAGCTTCGCCACGTCCAGTCGCGCGGCGACCAGCATCGAGCGGTCACCGAGCAGCGCAGCATCGAGCAGTGCCAAGGCATCCCGGGTGGGCAGCGGGCTCAGTCCGACACGACTCATGCGGGCGCGGTCGGTGTCCCCGAGGTGCCGCGTCATGGTGGACGGTTCTTCCCACAGCCCCCAGGCAACCGACAATCCGGGCAGTCCGTGGGCGCGGCGCTGGGCGGCCAGCCCGTCGAGGAAGCTGTTCGCCGCCGCGTAGTTGCCCTGTCCGGGCGCACCGACGATTCCCGCCATCGACGAAAACATCACGAAAGCAGCCAGATCCATGTCCCGTGTCAACTCGTGCAGATTCCACGCGACGTCGACTTTGGCCCGCAGCACCGCGTCCACCCGCTCCGGGGTCAGCGACGCGATCAGCCCGTCGTCCAGCACTCCGGCGGCGTGGAACACCCCCCGCACCGGGTAGCGCGGGGGTACTGCTCGCAGCGCCGCGGCCAACGCGTCGCGATCAGCCCCGTCGCAGGCCACCACCGACACCAGCGACCCAGCGTCGCGCAATTCGTCTGCCAAATCGGCGATTCCGGCCGCCTGCTCGCCGCTGCGGCTGACCAGCATCACGTGCGGCACGCGGTAGCGATGAACAAGGTGGCGGGCCAGCGCTGCACCCGCCATGCCGGTTCCGCCGGTGATGACAGCCGTGCCCGCGGCCAGTCCGCCAGGCCCGTCGGGCAGGGTGAGCACCACCTTGCCGACGTGGCGGGCCTGGCTGACGAACCGGTAGGCCTCGACGGCGCGGCGCACGTCGAACGCTGTGGTGGGCAGCGGCGCGAGCACTTGGGCGTCGAACAGGTCCACCAGATCGCTCAGCATGGCGGCGATCCGGTCCGGGCCGGCCTCCATCAGATCGAATGCACGATAGGCCACCCCCGGATGGCGCTCGGCGATCTCACCCGCGTCGCGCAGATCGGTCTTACCCATCTCGATGAAGTGGCCACCGCGGGCCAACAAGCGCAGCGACGCGTCGGTGAACTCGCCGGCCAACGAGTTCAGGACGACGTCGACGCCGCTGCCGGCGCTCGCCGCCAGGAACTCGGCCTCGAACGCGGTCGTCCGCGAGTCACCGATGTGGTGGTCGTCGAGGCCCATGGCGCGCAGGACGTCCCACTTGCCGCGGCTGGCGGTGGCGAAAACCTCGGCGCCCCAGTGCCGAGCCAACTGCACCGCGGCCATGCCCACCCCGCCGGCCGCGGCGTGTACCAGCACCCGCTGCCCCGCCCGCAGGCCCGCGAGGTCCGACAGCCCATAGAGCGCGGTGAGGAACACCACCGGCACGCCGGCGGCCCTCGTCATCGACCAGCCCTGCGGCACCCGCACCAGGAATCGCTGATCCACCGCCGCTTCGGATCCGGCCAGCCCCAGGATTCCCATCACCGTGTCGCCGACCGCCAGACCGCTCACCTGTGGGCCGACTTCGATCACCACCCCGGCGCCCTCGGCGCCCAGTTCGGCAAAGCCGGGATACATACCCAGCGCCACCAGCACGTCGCGGAAATTGACCCCGACCGCGGCGACCGACACCCGGACCTGGCCGGCGGTCAGCTCGGGGCGCGGGCACTCCTGCACCGTCAGGTCCTCCAGGGTCCCCGAGTCCCCCGCCGCCAGCCGCCACGCCGATGGCTCATCCGGCAACCGCAGAGCCGGAGCCGAGGCCAGTGCCCGCAACCGGGGGCGGTAGACGACACCTTCGCGGACCACCACTTGCGGCTCGCCGCAACCGATCACGGCACGGATATCCACGGATCCGTCTGAGTCGACCAGCACCACCCGGCCCGGATGTTCGGCCTGCGCCGAGCGCACCAGCCCCCAGACGGCGGCGCCGGCCATGTCGGTGACCTCGCGATCGGCCGGTCCCGTCGCCCCCCGCGTCACCACCACCAACGGCCCGGGCCGGTCGCCGGAGAGCGCGGCCTGGATAACGGCAAGCACCTCATGGACGGCCGCGCGCACGGAACCTTCCGCCGCGCCGGTGCATTCCCACATCACCGGCTCGGCGTCGACGCGTTCGAGGCTGTCCTCTTCCAGGGTGACCGGCGACCACGCGAGCTCGAAGAGACCACTCCCCCCGGCCGCGCCCGCCGCACCGGCGGCGGCGGACAACTGCTCGATCGACACCGGGCGGGTCAGGAGTTCACGCACCGACAGCACCGGCGAGCCGGCCGGGTCGGCGAGCTCCACCGATACGGCACCCGGGCCGGCGGGCGCCAAGCGCACCCGGACCCGAGACGCCCCGGCCGCGTGCAGGCACACCCCCTGCCAGGCGAACGGCAGCACGGCCTGCGTCCCCTCGCCCGCCACTCCCAGCGCGTGTAGCGCTGCATCCAGGAGCACCGGATGGATCCCGAAGCCGCCGACCGTCACCCCGCTGTCGGTGGGGACCTCGACGGCGGCGAACACCTCGTCCCCGCGGCGCCATACGGCTCGCAGGCCCCGGAACGCCGGGCCGTAGCCGTAACCCCGCTCCTCCAGCCCGTCGTAGGCGCCGGTCACGTCGACCGGCTCCGCGCCCACCGGGGGCCACACCGTCAGATCCGCCGCGGGCGGCGCCGGCGCGACGCTCAAGACGCCCTCGGCATGCACAATCCAGCCCGAATCCTGCTGGGCAGGAAGAGAATACACCGTAACCGAGCGCGATCCCGCGGTTTCGGCCTCACCCACGATCACCTGAATCCGCACCGCACCGGTCGTCGGTAGTACCAGTGGCGCGGCCAGCGTCAATTCCTCGATCAGCGAACAGCCGGCCTCGTCCGCGGCCCGCACGACGAGTTCCACGAACGCTGCGCCCGGGAGCAGCACCGTGCCGGCGACGGCGTGGTCGGCCAACCACGGCTGGACGGCCGTCGACAGCCGGCCCGTCAGCACCACCCCGCCCGAGTCGGGCCGCTCCACCACCGCGCCCAGCAGCGGGTGCTCGGCCCCCGCCAAGCCCGACGCGCCCATGTCCTGGCCGCCCACCTCGTCGGGTGACAGCCAATACCGGCGCGGCTGAAAGGCGTACGTCGGTAGGTCCACGCGCCGGGCGTCCAGGCCGTCGAACGCCGCGGCCCAGTCCACGTCCGCCCCGGCGGCGAAGACCCGCCCCGCGGCCAGCAGCAGCGCGTCGACCTCGTGATCGTCGCTCGACTTGGGCATGGTCGCCACCGCTGCCGTCTCGCTGGCGCCGGCGACGGACGATTTCAGTGCGGCACCGGGGTCGACCTCGACGAACAGCCCGGCTCCCGCGGCCTCCGCCGCGAGGACGCCGTCGTGGAAGCGCACGGGTCGGCGCACGTGGTCAACCCAGTACGCCGGCGAGCCGTACCCCTGCCCGGCCAGTTGCCCGGACACATTGGCTATCAGTTCGATTCGCGGCGCACCCGCCGGGATACCGGCCACCAGGGCGGAGAACTCCTCGATCATGGGGTCCATCAGCGACGAGTGGAACGCGTGCGAGACAGCCAGGTGGTGCACGCGCCGGCCTGACGCGGCGAGCCGCTCCACCGCGGCGTCGACCGCGCCCCGCTCCCCGGAGAGCACCACCGCCTGCGGGCCGTTGACCGCCGCGAGGTCGACACCGTCTCCCAACAGGGGCAGCACGTCGGCTTCGGCGGCTGCGACCGCCACCATCACCCCACCCGCCGGCAGGGCGGCCATCAACCGGCCCCTGGCGGCGACCAGGCGCGCCGCGTCGGCCAGCGACAGCACCCCTGCCACGTGTGCCGCGGCGATCTCGCCCACCGAGTGGCCCATCACCATGTCAGGCAGCACGCCCCAGGACCGCCACAACGCCGCCAATGCGATCTCGATGGCGACCAACGCCGGCTGGGCGAATTCGGTGCTCTGCAGCAGTTCCGCGTCGTCCCCCCACATCACGGTGCGCAACGGCAACCTCAGGTGGGGATCGAGCGCCTCGGCGGCCTCGTCCAGAGCCTGGGCGAACACGGGAAATCGGTCATGCAGCGCCGCGCCCATCCCGAGTAGTTGCGAGCCCTGCCCGGGAAACATGAAGACGGTTTTGCCCGTCGACCGTGCGCGGCCCGTCACCGCACCCGAATCCGAATCGCCGGCGGCCAGACCCGCGAGGCCCGCCGTCAGCCGGTCGCGGGTGGAGCCCACCAGCACAGCCCGGTGCTCGAACACCGATCGCGTCGCCGCCAGCGACCACCCCACGTCGATCACGTCGCAGTCGGCTTCACGGTGCTCCGAGAGGTGCTCCGCCAACCGGCGGGCCTGATCCGACAGCGCGTCGGCGGACCGGCCCGACAGCACCCAGGGCACCACCGGCGCGGAATCGCGGTGCCGCGGCACGGGAGTCTCCGGGGGGGCCTCTTCGATGATCACGTGGGCGTTGGTGCCGCTGATCCCGAACGACGACACCCCCGCGCGCCGCGGCGCACCGCCGTCCGGCCACGCCCGCGCCTCGGTCAGCAACCGCACCTCGCCGGCGGACCAATCCACCTGCGGTGTCGGCGAATCCACGTGCAGCGTCCTCGGTAGTCGGCGGTGCCGGATCGCCTGAATCATCTTGATCACCCCGGCCACCCCGGCGCCGGCGGAGGTGTGCCCGATGTTGGATTTGATCGATCCCAACCACAGTGGC
>CAIYOH010000144.1 GCA_903927745.1 uncultured Mycobacteriaceae bacterium | reverse complement strand
GCGGCGGGTGCTTGTGCGGCGGGTGCTTGTGCGGCGGGTGCTTGTGCGGCGGGTGCTTGTGCGGCGGGTGCTTGTGCGGCGGGTGCTTGTGCGGCGGGTGCTTGTGCGGCAGGAGCTTGTGCGGCGGGTGCCTGTCCGGCGGGGGCCACGGCCGCGACGGGCGGTGTCTGCGTGGCCGGTGCCTGCGCGGGTGCGCCGGGAACGGCCACCCGGAAGCCGTTGACGATCGCGTCCGTGGAAGGTCCGTCGCCAACCGCGACGGCACGGTCGGTGGTCACCGCCAGCGACACCAGATACGTGTCGTGCCCGGACGTCGCGATGACATTGCGCCGGGAGGTACTCAGCGTCATGTCGCCGTCGCGGTAGGTGCCCTCAATGACCGAGGAAGGGAAGCCGCCGAGGTCGGCCATCGAGGCGTTGGTCGTTTGCCAGACGGGTAGTTTCTGGCTGTCGACGTAGCCGTGCGTGATCGCGTCCTTGGGATCGAAGTCGCCGCTGAGTTTGTAGACCACCAACTGAGCGTTCGAGCTGTAGACGCTGTTGCCCTGCCGATCGGCGATGACAGCGAAGGCGTCGGGCACGTTCGGATCGGGAACCTGGGTCCAGCGCGGGGGCACGGGCAACGTGATGTTGAGCCCGGTGAACCCCTGCAGCTTTTGCGCCTCAAGCTTGACGCCTTTCGCCTGCAGATACTCGCGGAGCGTGCCGGACACCGCGGGGATCGCCGCCGGGGGTGTCGGCGCGGTCGGCGCGGCGAGCAAACTGTTGGAGCCTTGCGCGGCGAGCGCCGGGGCGTTCTGCGGCGCGGGGGCTGGGGCGGCGATGCCGGG
Source organism: uncultured Mycobacteriaceae bacterium (assembly GCA_903927745.1). Lineage (GTDB taxonomy): Bacteria > Actinomycetota > Actinomycetes > Mycobacteriales > Mycobacteriaceae > Mycobacterium. Next base: position 10,400 of record CAIYOH010000144.1, on the reverse strand, counting down.
CGCGGGAGGCGCGGGACGGGCGGGCTCGGCCGATGCCGTCGCGCCGGCGAGCGCGGTGACTCCGATGGCGCCGGCGGCGAGACCTCCGGCGAGGACCCGAAGGGTGCGGGTGATCTCAATCATCTGGGTCGGTCCTTTTTGAAGGCCGGGGGTTCGGCACCCTCAGCGCCAATCGTGTAGAAGCTGAATGTAGCCACAGGTCAAACACGATGAACAGGCTCGACATCGACCTGGGATGAACCTCTGATCGGCGCGCAACGCAACCGATACCAACCCGTGGCCGACGGGCCCGCCGCGTCGATACTTATACCCTGATCGAGTGACCGACTCGCCCACCACCGACTCCGACGCACCGCCGTATCGCTACGCGACAGGTCTGGCGGGCCGCATCGAGAGCACCTGGCAGGAGAGGTGGGCGCAACTCGGCACGTTCAACGTGCCCAACCCGGTCGGCGATCTGGCTCCCACGGACGGCGCCCCGGTTCCCACCGATAAGTTGTTCGTGCAGGACATGTTCCCCTACCCGTCCGGGGAGGGACTGCACGTCGGACATCCGCTGGGGTACATCGCCACCGACGTCTACGCCCGCTACTTCCGTATGACGGGCCGCAATGTGCTCCACGCGTTGGGATTTGACGCCTTCGGGCTTCCCGCCGAGCAGTTCGCAGCGCAAACCGGCACCCACCCCCGCACCAGGACCGAGGCCAACGTCGTCAACTTCCGGCGGCAGCTGGGCCGCCTGGGTCTCGGTCACGACACCCGGCGCAGCTTCTCCACCACCGACATCGAGTTCTACAGGTGGACCCAGTGGATTTTCCTGCAGATCTACAACTCCTGGTTCGATACCGCCGCCAACAAGGCTCGGCCGATCTCCGACCTGGTTGCCGAATTCAATTCCGGTGAAAAAACTCCGGACGGCGGACGCGACTGGCGCACGCTGTCAGCGGGAGAGCGGGCCGACGTCATCGACGGCTTCCGGTTGGTCTATCGCGCGGACTCGATGGTGAATTGGTGCCCCGGGCTCGGGACGGTGCTGGCCAACGAGGAGGTCACCTCCGACGGCCGCAGCGACCGGGGGAATTTCCCGGTGTTCCGCAAACGACTGCGGCAGTGGATGATGCGGATCACCGCCTATTCCGACCGGCTGCTCGAGGACTTGGACGTGCTCGATTGGCCGGAGCAGGTCAAGGCTATGCAGCGCAACTGGATCGGGCGCTCGACTGGTGTGCAGGCGGTGTTCGCGGCGACCTTGACCGATGGGTCGAGGGTCGGCATCGAGGTGTTCACCACTCGGCCCGACACCATGTTCGGTGCCACCTACCTGGTGCTGGCCCCGGAGCACGACATGGTCGACGGCCTCGCCGCTGCCGCCTGGCCGGACGGGATCGACGCTCGTTGGACCTACGGCGCGCCCACGCCCGGCGAGGCGGTCGCCGGCTACCGGAAGGCCATCGCCGCCAAGTCCGACCTCGAGCGTCAGGAGAGCAAGGACAAGACCGGCGTCTTCCTCGGCGGCTACGCGACCAACCCCGCCAATGGTGCACGCGCGCCGATCTTCGTCGCCGACTACGTGCTCGCCGGCTACGGCACCGGCGCCATCATGGCCGTGCCGGGCCACGACCAACGCGACTGGGACTTCGCCCACGCCCTGGGGCTTCCGATCGTGGAAGTGATTGCCGGCGGAGATGTCTCAGAGTCCGCGCACACCGGGGAGGGGAACCTGGTCAATTCTGAGTATCTCGACGGAATGACCGTCGCGGACGCCAAGGAGGCGATCACCGCCCGGCTGGAGGCGGACGGACTGGGTCGCGCGCGCATCGAGTTCAAGCTCCGCGACTGGCTTTTCGCGCGCCAGCGGTACTGGGGTGAACCGTTCCCTATCGTCTACGACCAGAGCGGACGGCCGCATCCGCTCGACGACGCCGCGCTGCCCGTGGAGCTACCCGACGTGCCGGATTACTCGCCGGTGCTGTTCGACGCGGACGACGCCGACAGCGAGCCGTCGCCGCCGCTGAACAAGGCATCCGAGTGGGTGCATGTCGAGCTGGATCTCGGTGAGGGGTTCAAGCCCTACACCCGCGACACCAATGTGATGCCGCAGTGGGCGGGCAGCTCCTGGTACGAGCTGCGCTACACCGACCCACACAATTCGGAGGCGTTCTGCGCCAAAGAGAACGAGGCCTACTGGATGGGTCCCCGGCCGGCGCAGCATGGCCCGCTCGATCCCGGGGGCGTCGACCTGTACGTCGGGGGCGCAGAGCATGCCGTGCTGCATCTGCTGTACGCGCGATTCTGGCACAAGGTCCTCTACGACTTGGGCCACGTCTCGTCCCGAGAGCCGTACCGCAGGCTGATCAACCAGGGCTACATCCAGGCCTTCGCCTACACCGACGCGCGAGGCTCGTACGTGCCCGCCGACGACGTGGTCGAGCGCGGCGAGCGCTTCTTCCACCCCGCGCCCGACGGTGAGATCGAAGTGTTCCAGGAGTTCGGCAAGATCGGCAAGAGCCTGAAGAATTCGATCTCTCCCGACGAGATCTGCGACGACTACGGGGCGGATACGTTGCGGGTGTACGAGATGTCGATGGGTCCGCTGGAGGCATCGCGGCCGTGGGCCACCAAGGATGTGATTGGAGCGCACCGATTCCTGCAGCGGGTCTGGCGACTGGTGGTCGACGAGCACACCGGGCAGGCGATCGTCGGCGACGGGCCGCCGGATGCCGAGACACTGCGGGAGCTGCACCGCGCCATCGCCGGGGTATCGGACGACTATGTGGCGCTGCGTAACAACACCGCGGTGGCCAAGTTGATCGAATACACCAACCACCTGACCAAGCGGTACCGCGACGCGGCGCCCCGCGCGGCTGTCGAGCCGCTGGTGCTCATGGTCGCGCCGCTGGCTCCGCACCTGGCCGAGGAGCTGTGGCAGCGGCTTGGGCACGGCACGTCGTTGGCGCATGGTCCGTTCCCGATCGCCGACCCGGCGTATCTCGTGGAGGACACCGTCGAGTACCCGGTGCAGGTCAACGGCAAGGTGCGCGGGCGCGTGGTGGTGGCCGCCGATGCCGACGAGGAGACGGTGACGACTGCGGCCCTCGCCGATGAGAAGGTGGGGGCATTCCTCGCGGGCGCCACCCCGCGCAAGGTCATCGTGGTGCCCGGCCGCCTGGTCAACGTGGTGGTCTGACGGGTCTAGCGGGGGCGGGCGGGCGGCCGGAGCACGAGTTCGTGAAGGTGACCGTCGCGTGGCGTGGCCACCACGTGGGCGACGGCGTTCGCCACGGTCTCGGGCCGCAGGAATCGCGCCGCGTCGTACTCACCGCCCTCGAACGCGACGAGTTCGCGCTGCATGCCGGTGTCGGTGCGACCGGGGTAGATCGTGGTCACCCGCAGGGTGGGTTCGTCGTCACGCAGCGAGTCGGCGAAGGCGCGCAACGCGAACTTGCTCGCCGAATACGATGCCAGACCCTTCGACACGGTGCGCCCCGCGCCGGAGTTGATGAACACCACGCGGCCACTGGCGGCGCGCAGCGCGGGCAGCAGCGCCAGCGTCAGCTCCACCGGGCCAAAGACATTGACAGCGAACGTGGCGCGCCATGCGTCGACGTCCGAGTCGGCGACGCGGCCGGGGACGGACACCCCCGCGTTGTGGACCAGCACGTCGAGGGTGTCGACGATCTCGCACGTCGCCTCGATCTCGCTGCTGTCGGTCATGTCCAGGGGAAACGTGGTGGCACCCAGCCGCTCGGCGAGGGCGTCGAGCCGATCAGAGGGCCGGCCTGCCAACAGCAGCGTGTGCGTGGGTGCCAGCGCCGCGGCGATGGCCGAGCCGATACCGCCGCCGGCTCCGGTGATGAGTGCAGTTGGCATGCCCGGCTCAGTGCTGATCGCGCCACCGGCACAGCGCTTCGGCGGCGCTCAGATCGTAGTCCGGTCCGTCGCACCCCACGGTGAGCATCGTGACGCCGAGGGCGAGGAGGGTCTCGGCGTTCTCGACTATTCCGCCACCGGTTTCGACGGCGGCCGAGAGTTCGATGGTGGCGGGGTCGCGTCCGACGTCGGCGCAGTGCCGCCGCAGGATCTCTAGCTTGGCGGGGAACTCATCGGCGGGGGTGAAGCTGTGCCAGATGTCGGCGTATTCGGCCGTCAGCCGCAGGGTCTTGCGGGGGCCGCCGCCGCCGATCAGGACGGGCACGGTGCGGGTCGGGGCGGGGTTGAGTTTGGCCAGCCGCGCGGTGATGCGCGGCATCGCCACCGCCAGGTCGTCAAGGCGGCTGCCGACCGTTCCGAATTCGTAGCCGTACTCGTCGTAATCCTTCTGCTTCCAACCTGAACCGATGCCCAGCACCAGCCGGCCGTCCGAGATGTGGTCGACGGTGCGGGCCATGTCGGCCAGCAGCTCCGGGTTGCGATAGGAGTTGCAGGTCACCAGCGCGCCGATCGCGATGCGGGACGTCTGCTCGGCCCACGCTCCGAGCATGGTCCAGCACTCGAAGTGCGCGCCGTCGGGGTCGCCGTACAGCGGGAAAAAATGGTCCCAGTTGAAGACGATGTCCACACCCATGTCTTCGCAGCGGCGCACGGCGTCGCGGATCTGCCCATAGCGCGGGGCGTGTTGGGGCTGCAGCTGCACCCCGATTCGGACGGGAAAGTGGGACGCCTTGGAAGTCTGGGAAGTCTGAGAAGTCATGGCATCAGCCTAAGCTGAGCGCGCATCGAGCACACCGCGGAGCAGGTCGATCAGCGTCCGCGGCTGGTCGCTTTGCACCGAGTGCCCGGCGTTCTCGACAACGTGGACCGCACGGAAGTGCGGGGCACGCCGGGCGAGTTCTGCGGCGTCCTCGTCGGTGACGAACCCGGACGTGCCGCCGCGAATCAGGGTGATGGGCGCCGACAGCGCGTCGACGTCATCCCAGAGGCCGCTGAAGTCGGGGAAGACGCGGATGGTGTCGTAGCGCCAGGACCAGGCGCCGGTGTCCAGGCGGCGCGAGTTGTGGAACACGCCGCGGCGCAACGCCCTGGGCTCGCGATGCGGCGCCGCGGCGAGCGTGAGGTCCAGCATCGCCTGGAAGCTGGGGAACTCCCGCTCGCCCTGCATCAGCGCCACCGTGCCCTGCTGCTCCTTGGTCATCTCGGAGTGCCGTTGCAGCGCGGACGGGGTGACGTCGATGAGGACGAGCTCCTTGACCAGCCCCGGCGCGACGGCGCCCAGCCGGATCGCGGTGAGCCCGCCCAGCGACATGCCGACCACGAGGTCGGCGCTGGGCGCCCACTCGCGCAGCGCCGGCGCCAGCGCGGCGGCGTTGTTCTGCGGCGAGTAGTCGCCGTCCTCGCGCCAGCCGGAGTGCCCGTGCCCGGGCAGGTCGACGGCCAGGGCCGGCTCGCCTAGACCAACGACGACCGTGTCCCAGGTGTGAGCGTTCTGCCCGCCCCCGTGCAGGAAGACGATCCGCGGCGGCGTCGACCCAGCCGCGCCCCAGCGCAACGCGCTGACCGTGCCGCCGGCCGTGTCCACCTCGACCCGGTGCCCGTCCGGCAGCGGACCGGTAACACCGGCCTGTTCGGCGTTCTCGGCCAGCAGCGAGAACTCGGGCAATCCCACCAATTCGTCCTCGGACATCTCGGTCACGATCTTCGACCCTAGCGCCCTCGTCTAGCAGCGTTGTACGCAGAAACGCGGCAGGCTGAACCGTCATTACCCGTGAGCGTAACGCCACGGCGAAATTCTCCCCGAGAAACCACCGTGGCGTTCCGGTCGCGGGCTACCCCTCGATGAACGCCTCGAGTTGGGTGCGCGCGATGTCGTCGGGCAGCTGCTGGGGCGGGCTCTTCATCAGATACGCCGACGCCGCCACCACTGGCCCGCCGATCCCGCGGTCCAGGGCGATCTTGGCCGCCCGCACCGCGTCGATGATGACGCCCGCCGAGTTCGGCGAGTCCCACACCTCGAGCTTGTACTCCAGATTCAGCGGCACGTCGCCGAAGGCCCGGCCCTCCAGCCGCACGTAGGCCCACTTGCGGTCGTCCAGCCACCCCACGTGGTCGGACGGGCCGATGTGGACGTCCCGCGTCTTGAACTCGCGCTGCAGGTTGCTGGTGACGGCTTGGGTCTTGGAGATCTTCTTGGACTCCAGGCGTTCGCGCTCGAGCATATTGAGGAAGTCCATGTTGCCACCGACGTTGAGCTGCATGGTGCGGTCCAGTTGCACGCCGCGGTCCTCGAACAGCTTCGCCATGACGCGGTGGGTGATGGTCGCGCCGACCTGGCTCTTGATGTCGTCACCGACGATCGGCACGCCGGCGTCGGCGAACTTCTTGGCCCACACCGGGTCCGACGCGATGAACACCGGTAACGCGTTGACGAAAGCCGCTCCGGCATCGATCGCACACTGGGCGTAGAACTTGTCGGCCTCCTCCGACCCCACCGGCAGGTAGGACACCAGCACATCGACTTTGGCGTCCTTGAGCACCTTGACGACGTCGACGGGATCGGCGTCGGACAGCTCGATGGTGTCGGCGTAGTACTTGCCGATGCCGTCGAGTGTCGGGCCGCGCTGCACCATCACGTTGGTGGGCGGCACGTCGGCGATCTTGATGGTGTTGTTCTCCGAGGCGTAGATCGCCTCCGACAAGTCGAAGCCGACCTTCTTGGCGTCGACGTCGAACGCGGCCACGAACTTCACATCGCGGACGTGGTACCGGCCGAACTTCACGTGCATCAGGCCGGGCACGGTGCTGTTCGGGTCGGCGTCCTGGTAGTACTGCACGCCCTGGACCAGTGAGGACGCGCAGTTCCCCACGCCGACAATGGCGACTCGTACCTCTGGCGCCCCTAACGGCTGCTGCTTACTCATCGGGCGTTCTCCTCACTCCATAACCGTGTGTCGTGGATTCTCGTTCTCGTCATGTGCTTGCTGCTGCTGGGTTTCAAGGTTGCTCGGAGAGGCCGGGGGTTGCCCGCTCCGCGGCGATGAGTTCGTTGAGCCACTTGACTTCTCGCTCACTGGATTCGAGCCCGAGTTGATGAAGCTGTCGGGTGTAGCGGTCGAACGAAGTGCTGGCACGTGTCACCGCATCGCGCAGGCCCTCGCGGCGCTCCTCGACCTGGCGGCGGCGGCCCTCCAGGATGCGCATCCGCGCCTCGGCCGGAGTCCTGTTGAAGAAGGCCAGGTGCACTCCGAAGCCGTCGTCGGTGTAGTTGTGCGGTCCGGTGTCGGCCACCAGCTCGGCGAAGCGCTGGCGACCTTCGTCGGTGAGCTGATAGACCCGACGCGCGCGGCGGACCGGCGTTCCGGTCGGGGCGGCGTCCTCAGCGATCAAGCCCTCTGCCTGCATGCGGCGCAGGGCCGGGTAGAGAGAACCGTACGAGAACGCCCGGAACGCGCCCAACAGGCCTGTCAGACGTTTTCGCAGCTCATAACCATGCATGGGCGATTCGATCAGGAGGCCCAGAATGGCGAGCTCCAGCATCGAACCACCTCCTTTGCATCGTGTGTTAGGACGCTTCGACGTCTCGAAGGATTGTATCGGACCGATATATTTGACACAAATCTGGCACGTTCGCCCCGCGATCGACCCGCCTTCCGGCGCGTCCTTCCAATGAGCCGTCGCCAGGTCCGAGGACGGCCACGTACTCTAGTGACCGTGCGGCTTCAGCGGCAGATAGTGGACTATGCGCTTCGGCGCCGCTCGCTGCTGGCAGAGGTGTACGCGGGGCGTACGGGCACCTCCGACGTGTGCGACGCGCACCCCTACCTGTTACGGGCTGCGAAGTACCACGGCAAGAAGAGCCAGGTGAAGTGCCCGATCTGCCGAAAGGAACAACTCACCCTGGTGTCGTGGGTTTTCGGCGAGCACCTGGGCCAGGTGTCCGGGTCGGCCCGCACGGCCGAAGAGTTGGTGCTGTTGGCGGTTCGCTACGACGAGTTCGCGGTCCACGTCGTGGAGGTGTGCCCAACGTGCAGTTGGAATCATCTGGTCAAGTCGTACATGCTCGGCGCGGTGCGCCCGCCCAAGGGCTCGCGGACGGCGCGTAACGGAGTCCGCACGGCCAGTGAGTAACGACGAAGGCCCTGGCCAGGCACCCAGCGACGAGAACGCGCCACCGGCCGAGCAGGTGGGCACGCATAAGATCCCGGACCGCACCGCGCCGACCCGCCGGGGCGCTCATTCGGTCGGCCGCCAACGCCGGCTGGTCCCTCCCGACGACCGGATGACCGCTGTCCTGCCGGCCGTCGTCGACGACCGCTCGCCCCGGCGGAACGGTCCGACCGTCGCGGCCAGGTCGGCGTCGGACAGCCCCGCCACCGGCCCTCTGCGACGGGATGCGATCGAGGAAGTCAAGGCCGCGCTGGACAGCCGCGCGGCGACGTCGCCCAGCGGGCGCCTCCTGTCGATCGACCTGCCCCCCGAGGAGCCGCCGGCAGAGCCCGAACGCACGATCCGCGACCGCCTCCTCGACGCGGCCTGGCCTCCGCGGTTCAGTTGGGTGTGGGTGCGCCGCGCCGCCTACCTCGGCGCGGTGTTGCTGGTGGTGTTGCCGCTCGTCACGTTCGCCATGGCCTACTTCACCGTCGACGTACCCAAGCCGGGCAACATCCGCACCAATCAGGTGTCCACGATCCTGGCAGCCGACGGCTCCGAGATCGGCAAGATCGTTCCCCCCGAGGGCAACCGGGTCGATGTCAACATCAGCCAGGTTCCCCTGCACGTACGCCAGGCTGTGATTGCCGCGGAGGACCGCAACTTTTACACCAACCCGGGATTCTCGTTCAGCGGTTTCGGGCGCGCGGTGAGCAATGACCTGTTCGGCACAGGGGACCTGCAGGGCGGCTCGACGATCACCCAGCAGTACGTCAAGAACGCGCTCGTGGGGTCTGCTCAACACGGCGTTCGGGGCCTGATGCGCAAGGCCAAGGAATTGGTGATCGCCACTAAGATGTCGGAGCAGTGGCCCAAAGACGATGTGCTGCAGGCCTATTTGAACATTATCTACTTCGGGCGGAGCGCCTACGGAATCTCCGCGGCCGCCAAGGCCTATTTCGACAAACCTGTCGAACAGTTGACCGTGTCCGAGGGGGCGCTGCTCGCGGCCCTGATCCGCCGGCCGTCCTCCCTGGACCCTGCGGTCGACCTTGACAACGCGACGGTGCGCTGGAACTGGGTGCTCGACGGCATGGTGGCGACCAACGCCCTGTCACCGGATGAACGCGCCGCGCAGGTGTTTCCCCCGACCGTGCCGCCCGATCAGGCCCGCTCGCAGAACAAAACCACCGGCCCTAACGGACTCATCCAGCGTCAGGTGGTCAAAGAGCTGGCCGAGCTGCTCAACATCGACGAGCCGACTCTGAACACCCTGGGACTGCGGATCACCACCACCATCGATCCCAAAGCCCAGCGGGCGGCCGAGGGCGCGGTGGCGAGATACGTGGAGGGGCAAAGCCTCGATATGCGGGCCGCCGTGGTGTCGATCGACCCGCGCACCGGCGCTATCCGCGCCTATTACGGCGGCCCGGACGCCAACGGTTTCGACTTCGCGCAGGGCGGACTGCAAACGGGGTCGTCGTTCAAGGTGTTCGGTCTGGTTGCGGCACTGGAACAGGGGATCGGACTTGGTTATCAGATCGACAGCTCGCCGCTGACGACCCCCGACAACATCAAGATCACCAACGTCGACGGCGAGGGCTGCGGTACCTGCAGCATCGCCCAGGCGCTCAAGCAGTCGTTGAACACCTCCTACTACCGGTTGACACTCAAGCTCAAGGGCCAGGCGCAGGCTGTCGCGGACGCCGCCCATAAGGCCGGCGTCGCGGCCAGTTTCCCAGGAGTGGACCACACCCTGTCGCAGGACGGTGGGCCCCCCGAAGCCGGGATTGTGCTGGGGCAGTACCCGACTCGGGTGATCGACATGGCGTCGGCCTACGCCACCATCGCCGATTCGGGGATTTATCACAAGCCTCATTTTGTGCAGAAGGTCGTCAACGCCGACGACCAGGTTCTGTTCGACGCCAGCGGCGACAACGCGGACAAGGCCGGCGAGCCGCGCATCGAAAAACCCGTCGCCGACAACGTCGCCGCCGCCATGGAGCCGATCGCCGCCTACTCGCGCGGCCACACCCTGGCCGGAGGCCGGCCGTCGGCCGCCAAAACCGGCACCACCCAGCTAGGCGAGACCACCGCGAATAAGGACGCCTGGATGGTGGGGTTCACCCCGTCGCTGTCGACGGCCGTATGGGTGGGAACGGTTCGTCAGGACGAGCCTCTGGTGGCCGCCGGGGGCGGCATGATCTATGGCTCCAGCCTGCCGTCGGACATCTGGAAGGCGACCATGGACGGCGCGCTGGAGGGCACGCCATTCGAGTCGTTCCCCAAACCGGCTGAGGTCGGCGGCTTCGCCGGGC
>CAIYOH010000143.1 GCA_903927745.1 uncultured Mycobacteriaceae bacterium | reverse complement strand
CAGTGCCTGGCTGGCCACCTCCGCGAGGTTGTTGGCGGCCAATAGGCCGGTGTAACTGGATGAGCCGGTGACGTCCATGGTGGTGGGTGGCGAGGTGGCCGTTCTTCAGACGTTGGTGCCTTGCTTGTACTGGGCGATCTGGATGGTCGCGTCGGTGGTCACACGGATGACCTTGGCCACGTCGGCCTCGGCCCGGCTAAGGGTGGCGCGGTCGCCCACGTTCAGCTTGAATCCGACCGTGCCAGTCGGAGTCGTCCCGGTCGGGCAGATCCGGATCTGGTCGACCTCGACGCCGATCACCACCTGCGCGGTCAGCGGGTCAAGCGTGCAGAGGCTGGCGAGCGTTACGGCGGCGCTGCTCACTGTAGCGGTCGTCTGCGGCGCGGCGGTGTTTGGTACGGTTGTCATGGGCGTGCTCCTGTGCGGTTGAAAATTGGTGGGGTTTCTCTGGGGGTTGCCCGGCGGTGATCCCCACCACCGCCGGGCGCTTTCTTCGGGAAAGCCGGTCGCGTCTACCCCTAGCCGCGACCGGCAGATTTTCAGTCGGTTGTTGCTTAGCCCGTGAACAGGGTCTGGCCGCGGAGGGCGATGCCCCACGAGGTGTTCAGGACCTTGGCGGCCATGAAGCCCTTCCAGCCGACCTGCAGCTTCTGGTTCAGCGGGTCGCTCTTGTCCGGCTTGTCGTTGATGATGAGCCGGGGCTTGGCCACGCTGGCCCCAAGGGCCGGGAGGTCGACCGTGCCAAAGGCGCCCCCGCCGAGCACATAGCTGGCGAGGATGCCGCCGTTGGCCGCATACGTGCCTTCCGCGCCGCCCGTGGCCTCGAGGAAGGGGTTGTTGGCGACCGAGAGGCGGGCACCGTAGAGCTCGCCGATCTGGCCGGTGAAGATCTTCTCCACCGCCTGGTACTGAATCAGGCCGCTCCACGCCGCGCTGTTGACGATGTCCCGGCTGACCTGCGGCGGGATGATGATCACGTATTTGCCCTTGATGGTCGGGGCGAGGTTGATCTGCAGCCGGGTCACGGCGTCGAGGATGTCACGCGGGATGATCGCGCCGTTGGTCGTGCTGGCCGCGGCGAGGCCGGCCCAGTTGGCGAGGCCCTGCGCGTAGCGCTTGGTCAGGCCGGTGCTGGCGCTGCTCAGAACGTTCCGGATGATGTTGTCGACGTCCACGGCGAATTGTTCCCCGTAGAATTCCGTGACGGCCTTCAGGTAGTTGATCAGGCCGACGTTGTCCGCGATGTCCGTGATGTTCTGGAAGCGGCCGATCTGCGCGAGCGGCACGTCGATGTTCGTCAGCGACAGCGGGCTGTCCGCGCTCGGGGGCGTGCCTTCGGTCAGGGTCGGGATGGCCGCCGTCACGTCCGCCTGGGGAGGCCGGAAGAAGCGGATGGAGGTCGCGCCGCCCTTGGCGGGAAGCGAGCCTTTGGTCGCGTACTGGGCCAGCATCACGAGCGGGATGCCGTGATCGAGCAGTTTCTTTTCGTACAGGGGCTGGATCGTGTTGGCGACCAGTGTGGTATCGAGATTTGCCATGGTGGTGGGTGCGGCTTGCGCCGCGGTTCGGTGGTGGTTTAACCTCCGCGATCAGCCTGTTCGGCGAGCCGGAGCGCGTGGGCTTCGGCTTCGGCGGTGGGCATTTCTCCGATGGCTTTGGGGCCCGGAGCGGGCGACGCGGGTGGAGCGCCCTTGGGTTGGAGGAGCGCGCTCAGGCGCTTGATTTCGGTCTGGCTCTTGGCCAGCTCCGCTTTGGTCTGCTCAACGAGGGCGGCCTGCTGCATCAGCTTGGCAACCTCCGTCGCGGCTTTCACGCCGTCCGGGGCGGCTCGGAAGAAACGGCCCCACGTGGAGTCGTTCACGAGTTTGCCGACCTGCTGGAATACCGGGTTGTCCGGGTTGCCCAGCTCGGGCTCGGCGGCCACAAGGGCCTCGGCATTCTTTTT
>CAIYOH010000142.1 GCA_903927745.1 uncultured Mycobacteriaceae bacterium | reverse complement strand
CATGTCGTCGGGGTTTCCGTACCACTGATTGACCAGATCGAGGCTGCTGATCGCCATGGCCGGGTTAATTGCCACCGTCTCGGAGGCTTTGCCCTGGAAGCCGGCCGCAGCAGCACGATCCTGAGGGGTCGATCCGTCGGATCCGATGTCGCCGTTGATGTTCCGATTGTTGATCATGTCGTCCGCATGCCATTCGGCGGCCAGCGTGAGGGCGTTGTTCCTGATGACGTCGTTGGTGCAGCCCGCCTGGTGCTGCAGGGTGTAGACGGCGGACACGACGGCGCTGTTGAGCCGCTTGTTGTCGGCGTGCGCGGTGGGGGCCGCCCACGCCGCCGCTGCTACGACAGCAACTACGACAGCAACAACGACACCAGCAATGGCCGCGACAGCGCCGCCGGCGCCGGACGACGCGCGCATCACGCCGGGTCGAAATGCGAAACGAGCCATCGTCCGCCGACCTTGTCCAACTTGACCCTGATGACGGGATGGGTGTCCGTCGGGGCTCCCTGCCCAGTCGTCACCGTCTGGTTGACGAACAGCAACACCGCGGCATGGTCGGCTGCCGCCGACACCGACGCTGCCGCGCTGACTTTGGCCGCCGCCGAAATATGTTTCTCCTTCGCGCCCGGGATCACCACCTGGCGGGTCAATGAGGTGTACTGGTCCTTGAACTCGCCGGTGAGTAACTCGCGCGCCGCGCTGAGGTCGCTGTCAACGGAATCCGCCTTATACGACAGCAAGGCCACCGCGGCGTCGCTGGCAGCGCGAACCGATTCGGTGCGGGCCGCGGCAACGGCATCGGCGGAGCCGTTGATCCAGGCGAAGTAACCCGACGCCAGAGTCAGCACCATCGCTACTCCGGGCAGCGCACCGACGGTCAGCACCTTGGGCCAGTCGATCCGACGTGGCGTCTCGTCGGATGCCGGCTCCGGCAGGTCAGTTCCGGTCACGGTCTCGCTGTCCTCGCTCAGAATCGTCATGGCACGAACACCACACTGGCGACTTTAGCGTCGTCACCGACCGACCGGACCTCAATTCGCATTCGCCATTCGCGTTGCGGCTGCTCGCCGCCGGCGGTCCGGGACTTGACCGCGACCGCCACCAGCACCTGGGCCGAGTCCCCGTGTTGGGATTCCAGCCCGGCATCGGTGACCGTACCCTCGGATTTGGACTGCGCCGCCTTGACCGCCTCGACGAAGGGCTTCGAACGCTGCTCGAAATCGTCGCGGAAGGCTCCGGTGGCGGAGTCGAGGACCCGCTGCACATCGGCGTCGGCCCGGGTGTAGTCGATCGTCGTCAGATTCACCGCCCCCTGCCGGGCAACCTGGACGAACAGATCGCGCTGGACCTGTGCCTCGTGCTTCCCATAGGCGCGGTATCCGAGCCAGCCGGCCAATCCGGCCAGCGCCGCCACCACCGCGACGGCGGCCAGCAACCCGAGCCCGGTGCGGGAGAGTCGCCGCTGGGCGACCGCCGCGGGGGCGTCGGAGTCCTCCGGGGTGTCGGGGGCGTCGATCTCGCCCGGTTCGTCGTTCATGTCGATCCTCACTCGTTACGGTTGTGGCGCCAGTAGTGACTGCCAGGTTTGGGCGTGCGGATGCGCCAGGTCGGATTCGGTGTAGCGGCGCCCGTCAGGCCCGATGTAGTCCCCGTTGGCCGGGTCATAGGTCGCGACCGCCACTGGCGGCGGTGCGGGCGCGGGCGCAGGTGCGGTGCCCCGCGGCGGCAGCCGGGGGTCCTGGCCCGGCGCGTATTGCGGCACGCCCTGACCGCTGTAGGTGGCGTTCGGGTCGCCTTTCCAGTTGTAGCCGTCGTTGAGCGGCACGTAATTCTCGTCGCTCTCACACATCTCCGCGCTCGGAGCGCGTTTCTCCGGCTTGGACTCGCACGGAATGTTGCGCGCACCGCGCACATTGAATTCGGAATCCTGCGGAACCCGGCAGTACAGGTCAGCAGCCGGCCGGTCCGGAGCGTCGACCTCAGCCGGGGAGCGACGCTGGGTGGGCGGCAGGAAGCCCGTCGTGCAGGGTGGCGGCAGGTTGAGGTTGAGGTTGAAGTCCAGGTAGAAGCCGCGATACTCCTGTTTGCTGTTCAGGTTCGGCACCAGGGCCGCCGCCATGACTGCGATGCCCTGCGGCAGCAGCACCAGCAGCTGCTCGACGTCGTGGCGGTAGACGACGGCGATGTCGCCGAGGCTGACCAGGTTGGCCATCAGCACCGGCACCGCCGGCGCCAGGCGGTCGAACAACGCGCGACCCTCCTCCAGACCGGCGCCGCCGTGGGTCAGCAGATCCCGCAGCGCCGCATCCTGCACCGCGAACTGCGCGGTGAGGGCCGCGGTGCGCTGCGCCCACGTCGCGATCGCGCCGGATGTGCGGACCTGGGAGTCCAGCACCGGCGGCGACTGGTCGATCAGGGCGGCGAGCGGTCCGGCGGTCCGGCCGCCGGCGATGGCCAGCGCCGCGGACCCGTCGACGATCCGGGACAGTTCGGGCCCGAGGCCACCGACCGCTTTGTTCAGCTCGTCGATCACGGTGTGCAGGTTGTCACGCGGAATCGCCTGCAGCGCGCGGTTGGTCAGGTCGAGGAGGTGTCCGACGTCGACGGGGACGTCGACGTGGCCCGCGGGGATGACGTCGCCGCCGCGCAGCGCCCGGGCGTGGTCACCTTCCTTGCCCGGCCCGGGGGCCAGGTCGGGGGTCAGGTCGATGTACTGCTCCCCGATCGCCGAGCGGCTGTGCACCGACGCTCGGACGTTGGAGGGCACCTCGATACCGGACTTCAGGGCGAGCACCGCCTGTACCCCGGTGGCTGTCACATCGACCGATTTGACCTGACCCACGTCCGCGCCCCGGTAGGTGACGGCTGACGTCTTGTAGAGCCCGCCGGACTGGGGCAGTTCGACCGTGACGTTGTACTGCCCGATTCCGAACAGCGTGGCGGGCAACTGCATGAAGTCCAATGCCATTGCCCCACAGGACAGCACGGTGATGAGGGTCAAGACCGCGAGCTGGATCCAGGTGCGGCGGCTCAGGCGCAACATTCAGTACCCCCCGTCGTGGTAGGCGAACGTCAGGGGGTTGCCCGCCGTCGCCGGACTCGGTTGCATGCCGATGGTGCGTCCCCACTGCAGTTCGAGCTGGGTCAGGTTGCCCTCCCACCGCGAGCCGGTGAACATCGACGTGTCGATGCGGCTCAGCGTCAGATCGACGATCATGGTCAGGTTGGCGTAGTCGCCGCGGAACCAGTTCTTCACGGTCGAGGTCGGCCACGGGTAGGTGGCCAGACCGTCGAGTCCCTTGGTGAGCGCTGGTCCCGCGTCGGCCAGTGACCGGAGCACGGGCGCGATGTTGCGCAGGTTGCCGACCAGAGAGTCCCGGCTCTGATGGATGGTGTCGGCCGCGATCGCACTGAACTTGCCGACCTGATCGATCGCATCGGCGATCTTGGTCCGCTCCTGAGCCAGAACCGCCAGCGCCTTCGGCACGGTCATCAGCGCCTTGTCGACGGCCGGGTCTTTGGCGGCGACCTGGCCGGCCAGCGAGTTGAGACTCTCGGCGGCGGCGATGATGTCATCGGTCTGCGCGTTCGTCCCGCGCATGAACTCGTCGAGCTGGCCCAGCAGGCTGCGCATGTCGTTTTCCCGCCCGGCGAACGCCTTGGCAATCGCTTGGTTGATCTCCTGCAGCTGCGCCAGCCCGCCGCCGTTGAGCAACAGCGATACCGACGCCAGCGTCTGCTCGGTGGTCGGGTACATGCTGGCGTGCGACAACGGGATCAATGACCCATTCCTCAGCTGACCGACCGGGGGCTCGTCCTTGGGTGCGGCGAGCTCGATGTGCATCGAGCCGAGCAGGCTGGTTTGCCCGAGCTTGGCGGTGGCGTTGGCCGGCAGGTGGACGTCGCCGTTGATGCGCATGGTGACCAGGGCGTGCCAGTCCTGCAACTCGATCTTGGTGACGTCGCCGACATTGACGTCGTCGAGCCGGACGCGCGTGTTCTGCTGGATCGTGACGACGTCGGGCATCTGGGCCTGGATGGTGAAGGCGCCCGTTCCTTCGCCGGCGGTGCCGGGCAGCTTGAACGAATTCAAGCCCCGCCACCCACACGCCGACATCGTGGCGCTGCCCGCCACGATGCACACCAGGGCGAGGCCCGTGGCCGCCGCGCGCTTCACGGGGTCCCCGTCGGCAGCATTAGATTCTGTAGCACCTGGGTCGCGTTGGACGCCGGTTGCGGCGCGTCGGGCGGCGGCGCCGCCGCGGGCGGTTGGTCCGGTTGGGGCCCGAGACCACTCGGACGAAGCCGGTCCTCGCTGTAGGTGATCTCGTTGGGTCGCGCCTGCGTTCCCACGAACGGGTTGATGCCCGCCGGGATGTAGTTGTAGATGCGGTTCTTGATGATCGGATTGACGTACTGCAGACATAGTTTCGACACCCGGTCCAGCCGGGCACGAGCGGCCGCCTCGATCGAGCTGCAGATGAACTGCGGGATGTCGGCGAAGTTGTTCAACGCCAGGATCCCGGTCATCGCGCTCTGCGCGGGCTGGTAGATGTTCAGGAAGTTCTGGAACACCGTTGGAGTGACGTGCAGGATCTGCTTGATGTCGGCGCGGCTGTCGTTGAGCGCGGTGGTGATGGAACCGAACCTGTCGACCATCACACCCGTCGCCTCCCGGTTCTCGGCGAGGAAGCCACGCAGGTCAGCCAGGGCTCCGTCGAGGCCCTTCACCGCGTTGGCGACGTCGTTGGGGCTGTTGGTGAACGCCGTCATCACGCCGGCCAGGTTCTGGTTGAAAGAGGCCAGCAGGTCGCTGCTCGAATACAGCGCCGAGACGAGCAACTGGAGGTTCCGGACCGTGCTGAAGATGTCGTCGGCGTGATCCCCGAGCGCCGACATGGCCTGGGAGAGCTTGATCACGGAGTCGCGGGCGGTGTCGCCCTCCCCTCGCAGGTTGTCCGCCGCGGCGTTGATCAGCTCACCCGCCGGGTTCGCCCCCGACGGATCGGTGGGTTGTAGCGCGTCGGAGAGTTTCTCCAGCTGCTTGCGGAAGTCGTCCCATTCGACGGGAACCGCCGTGCGGCTCAGCGGTATCGATGCGCCGGGGCTCAGGGTGGGGCCGCCCGAGTATGCCGGGACGAGCTGGATGGCCCGGGCGGTCACCAGCGACGGCGACAGGATCGCCGCGCGCGCATCGGCCGGAACCGGGTACTGCTTGTCGATGGAGAAGGTGACCTTGGAGCCGGTGGGCTCCGGGTCAATCCTGTCCACCTCCCCGACCGCGACGCCGAGAATGCGGATCTCGTCGCCGGCGAACACCCCATTGGCCGTCGTGAAATACGCAGAGTACGTGTTTTTTTCGGCGCCCCACAGCTTCCCGCCCAGCAAGAACGAGGCGACGGCGAGGGTCGTGATCAGGCTGATGGCGATCGCTCGCCGAAGATTCCGTCGAGTCACGGTCATCGTCCCCCGGTGTCGGCGGGGGCAAACTCGGGCAGCGGGCCCGGGGCGGGCGCGGGCGAGGGCGGCTGGGACCACAGCGGCTGCGGCGCATCCTCGGGGGGCACGGGCGGGGTTCCGGTCGGCGGATCCACCGCCTCCGACGGCAGCTTCTGGTCGGGGTCCAGCGGACGGTCGTACATTCGCGCGTCCAACGTGGGTCCGCCGATCTGGCCGGGGATCAGGTTCGCGACGTAGGCCTTGAAAAACGGCCCCGAGCCCAGCACTTCGCCGAATGACATCGCATACCGCTTGAACTTCGGCAGGGTCCGCTGCAGGTCTTCTTTTCGGTTATCGAGGATCTCCAGCACGCCGTTGAGCTTGTCGAGGGCGGGCTTGAGTTGACTACGGTTGTCGGCGACCAGGCCGGAAATCTGCTGCGAGACGGCGGTCAGGTTGGTCATCAACACGTCCAGCGAATCCCGTTCGCTCAGAAGCGCTGCCAGCAGCGCGTCGGAGTTGGCCACCAGAGTCGCGATCTGCTGACTGCGGCGCCCCAGCACCCCGGACACCTTGTCGGCGTTGCCCAGGAGACTGCGCAGTTGCCCGTCGCGGTTGTTGAGGGTTTGCGAGAACCGGGCCACGCCCTCCAGAGCCGGTTTGAGATCCGCCGGGGTCTCCTTGAGGGTGTTGGCCAAGGTGGTCAGCGCCGCGGACAATTGGTTGGTGTCCAGGCCGCTGATGGTCGTCGTCAGGTCTCCCAGTGCAACGGGAAGGTCGTAGGGCGATGTGGTGCGTTCCAGCGGGATGGCACCATTGAGCTCGCCGTCGCCGCGCGAGGTCAGCTCGAGCATCTTGCTTCCCAGGATCGTCTCCGTCTTGATCGCCGCTTCCGTGCGGTCGCCCAGGTGGATGCCCTTACGGACGGTGAAGCCGACCCTGACCTTGGCTCCCTCCAGTCGGAGGCCGGAGACCCTGCCGACGCCCAGACCGGAAATGCGCACTGCGCTGCCGGGCTTGATGCCGCCAGCTTCGGCGAAGTACGCCGAATAGTCCTTCGTCTTCTTGATGAACGGCAGCTTGTCGTACTGGAAGCCAGCGATGGTCAGCAGGATCAGGACCGCGGTTCCGATCAGGCCGATAACGACCGGACTGGGCTGATTGAAGGTCTTGCCACCGGGGAGCCTCATTGGGGGGTGCACCTCCCGCTGGCCTGGCCGAGAAGTTTGACGTAGATCGGATTGCCGCCCTTGCCGTTGAGCTTGAGTAGCACCTCGCAGAAGTAGAAGCCGAAGAAATCTCCTGTCAGACCCTGCCGGGCCAGCACCTGATAGGTGTCGGGAAGCTGCTTGAGCAGGTTGTCGACGTAGGCACCGTCGGAGAGGATCTGCGCCGACATCCGATCGGTTTCGTGGACCACGTCCTTGATCGGCTGGCGCGCCTGGACAAGCAGGTCGGTGACCGACCCGGCCGCGGCGTTGACGTAGGCGAGACCGGTGGAGATGTCGTTCTTCCGCGTCGCCAGACCGTCCACCAGCAGGCTCAGCTTGTCCAGTCCGTCGGAGAACTCGTGGTCACGGGCCGCGAACGTGTGCAGCACGGTGTTCAAGTTGGTGATCAGCTCGCCGATCAGCTCGCCGCGCCCGGCTAGCGTCGACGTCAGCATCGACGTCTGGGCCAGGACCGAGGCGATCGTGCCGCCCTGCCCCTGGAAGATGCGCAGGAGCTGCCCGGACAGGGCGTTGACCTGATCCGGATCCAGCGCGCGGAACAAGGGGCGAAATCCCCCGATCAGGGCGTCGATGTCCAGTGCCGGGGACGTCCGTGCGAGCGGGATCGTCGCGCCCGGCGGCAGTCGCTTGGGCGGGCCGGGGCCCTCTTCGAGAGCGAGATACCTGTCGCCGATGAGGTTTTCGTAACGCACGACGGCTTTGGTGCCCTCGGTCAGGCGAACCCCCTTGTCCACCGCGAAGCCGACGGTGACGGTGCCGTCGCGGTGCAGATCCAGGTCGCCGACCTTGCCGACCTCCACCCCGGCGATACGCACGAAGTTGCCGGACTTGAGGCCGGAAATATTGGTGAACACTGCCGAATAGCCGTTGCGGTCCTCGAAGCGCAACTGCCCGAACACGGCGATGAGGGCAAAGGTGAACAACAGGCACACCGACGTGAACGCGGCCACCCGGATGCTGACGCCGATCAACTTCCGTCTTCTCATGGTGGCGGCTGCCCCCCGCGGTAGAAGTAGCGCGGGGCCTCCGGGGGGTTCTTCGTGGTCGGGAAGTAGTTGCCCCACCACGGATTACCGACCCATGGCGAGGTGCGGATCTCGTCGGGCTCGGCTCCCCATCCGGTGTCGGTGACCAGCGAGCGCACCGGGAAGTTCGCGCTCGGGTCGGGCAACGACCCACAGCTGGGCCGGCCGCCGGGGCCGCCCGTGGCGTTCACCTTCGGCAGGTGTTTCGGGTATCGGTACGGGTCGTCGCCGAAGAGCAGGCCGGCGTCCATGATAAACGAGTACCCGTTGCCGCCCAACATGTCCCGGCCGCCGTGGTCGACGTACCACTGAGCACCCTGGAACAAGCAGGTGAAGGTGGGCGAGTACTTCATCAGCAGCGCGGTGGTCGGCTCGAGCGTATTGAGCGCTCCCACGATGGTCGATTCGTTGTTGCCGAGGACGCCGATGCCCGATTGACTGAAACCCACGGCCGACAGCAGCAGCGAGTCGAGCGACCTCTGGTTCTCGGTGAGGGTGCTACTGGTGGTGGTCGCCGAGTCGAGGATCGACACAATGTCCGGTGCCGCGTCGGAATAGATTTGCATGGTCTGGCCGAACAACCGCCAGTCCTTGTGGATCGTCTCCATGCGGGGGTTGACGGTGCGCAGCAGGGTGTCGGCGCCGGTGATCGCCTCGCCGAGGCGGTCCCCTTTACCGCGGAACGCTTGTGCGAACGCCGACAGGATCGCGTTCAGCTTGGCCGGGTCGAATGCCTGGATCAGCGACTGCAGATTCTGGAAGACCGTGTTGACCTCGACTGTGACGTTGCGGGAGTGCAGTACCGAGCCGGGCTTGAGCCGCGTCGCGCTGGGGCTGCCGGGTACGACCAGGTCGACGAACTTCGATCCGAAGGCCGTGGTCGATTTGATCTCGGCCTCGAGGTTGCCGGGCAGGTATTTGAAGGGGCCTGGGTCCATCTTCAGCTGCAGTCGGGCCGCTTTCACGTCGGTGCCGATCGAGGCGACCTGCCCGATCTGCACGCCGCGCAGTTTCACTTTGGCGCCGGGTTCCATCACCAGCCCCGCTCGGTCGGACACCAGGGTGAGCGGGACGAATGGCCGGAACGCGCCGGAGAACGACGCCACGGTGAGCGCGACCAGGACCGCGACGACGATGAACAGCGTGGGCGCCCACCAGATCGGATCGATCCGAGCGGTGCGCGGTCGGTTGATCTTGGCGGACGTGGCGGGGCTGTTGCTCATGCGGTCAGCCCGACAGGTTGAAGTTGCCGGACTGCCCGTAGACGGACAGCATGATCGCCAGCGCAACGAAGGCCGTGACGATCATCGACGCACGCACCGAACGGCCGACAGCCTCACCCACGCCCGCGGGACCGCCCGTCGCAGTGAACCCGTAGTAGGTGTGCACGACCATCACTCCGACAGCCATGGTCAGCGCCGCCGCGAACGACCACAACAGGTCCGTGGGCCGCAGGAACGTCGAGAAGTAGTGCTCGTACACGCCGCGCGACTGACCGTACAGATTGAGCGTGAGGAACTTCGCCGAGAAGAACGACATCAACACGGCGACGGCGTAGAGCGGGATGACCACCAGAACACCGGCGATGATCCGCGTCGACGATAGATAGGTGATGGAGCGGATACCCATGACCTCGAGCGCGTCGATTTCTTCGTTGATACGCATCGCGCCCAATTGCGCCGTCGTCCCCGCGCCGATCGTGGCGGCCAACGCCACCCCGGCCGTGCACGGCGCGATCATGCGGACGTTGAAGAACGCCGACAGGAATCCGGTCAGCGCCTCGACGCCGATGTTGGACAGCGCGTCATAGCCCTGAACCGCGACAAGGGCTCCGGTGCTCAGGGTGAGAAACCCGATGATGCCCACGGTGCCCCCGATCACCGCGAGGGCACCCGTGCCCAGGCCCATGTCGGCGATCAGCCGTAGCAGCTCGCCCGGATAGCGGCGAACCGCATCGCCGGTCGAGGCCAGGGATTGTCCGTAGAAGGCGGTCTGTTCGCCCAACCGTCGGGTGGCCGCCACCAGCCGAGGCCCCAAAGTGGCGAACCACGGGGGCTCGCCCGTCGCATCGCTCACTTGGCGGTCACCTTCACTCCCAGCGCGGTGACCACGATGTTGATGAAGAACAACGCCATGAAGGAGAACACCACGGTTTCGTTCACGGCGTTGCCGACGCCGGTGGGGCCACCGCCGACCGACAGGCCCTTGTAGCAGGCGATCAGGCCGGCGGACAGGCCGAAGAGGGTCGCCTTGATGAGCGAAATCACCACCTGGGGAAGCCCGGTGACCAGGGTCATCCCTGCGATGAAGGCTCCCGGGGTGACGTGCTGCACGAAGACGACGAAGATGTAGCTGCCCGTCAAACCGGTGACCGCGACCACCGAGTAGAGCAGCATCGCGACGAATGTGGCGGCGAGGATGCGGGGAACCACGAGAGCTTGGATCGGGTTGACGCCGATCACCTTCATCGCGTCGATTTCCTCCCGAATGGTGCGAGCACCCAGGTCGGCGCACATCGCGGTGGAGCCGGCGCCCGCGACGGCCATGGCGGTGACGACCGGACCGACCTGTGTCACCGATGCCAACGCCGCGCCCGCCCCCGACAGGTCCCCGGCGCCGATCTCGACGAGCAGAATGTTGAGGACGAAGACGATCAGCACCGTGTACGGGATCGAAAGCATGATCGTCGGGAAAATCGACACGCGGGCGACGAACCAGATCTGTTCCAGAATCTCCCGCCAGGCCCACGGCGACCGAACCGCGGCGACCAGCACTTCGAAGCTGAGCAAGAAGAACTGGCCCACCGCGTTCATGGGCTTCGCGACGACTGCGCCGTTCATAGGTGTCCCAATCCGACGGCAGTGTCTGTCGCGGTCTGTCTGCGTTTGTTTGCGGGCATAAGTCAACCTGGAACGTACGCGCGAAACGCTGACCGCGGGAGGTTTGCAATCACCGCGAGGAAATCCGCGCAGCGCTAGAACGGTGGGGGGTCGTTGCCGTAGTCGGGGGCTGATCGCCACGACAGAGGCAGGCACACCCGCGATCGGCCACGTCGGCTTCTTCCTGACCGGGACCCGGCACTACCGCAACGCCGACAAGGTGGTGCACCTGTACAACTATCTGCTCGCCGAGGCACACAAAGCCGATCACGAAACCGGCCCTGCCCTTCGCGCCGCCTTTCTCGTCGACAACCGAGCCAGCGCCGACTCGGAACTGGTCGGCCCTTTCCGGGTTGGAATCACGCTGATGCTTAGTGCCGCGGACGGTCACGAACTCGTCGACGCCGACGGTTTCCCCGTCTCCGGAAGGTTGGAACCGGGCACCGATTTCTACCTGCGTCCGGCACCGGGCACGTCGGCGACAACCCTCACCGCGACGGCGCCCGGCGATCTGCACGGACGGGTGCTGACCGGGGTCCCGCTGGAGCGCGGGGCTCAGTTCACCCCTATCGCGCTGGCCATCCCCACCGAAATGGCCATAGAGTTTGATATCACCTGGCAGGCCGCCAGGGCCTGCTCCTGATTCGTCGGAGGTGAGAGTGGATGAGGATCGCCGAAAACGTCACGCAACTGATCGGCGGTACTCCGCTGGTCAGGCTAAATCGGGTCACCGACGGCGCCGGCGCCGACGTCGTCGCCAAGCTGGAGTTCTTCAACCCGGCCAACAGCGTCAAGGACCGCATCGGGGTCGCCATGCTCGACGCGGCCGAGGAGGCGGGTCTGCTCAAGCCCGACACCATCATTCTCGAACCGACCAGCGGCAACACCGGCATCGCGCTGGCGATGGTGTGTGCGGCCCGCGGCTACCGGTGTGTGCTGACCATGCCCGAGACGATGAGCAAAGAACGCCGGATGCTGCTGCGCGCGTTCGGTGCCGAACTCGTGCTGACCCCGGGGCCCGAGGGCATGTCGGGCGCAATCGCCAAGGCCGAGGAACTGGCCAAAAGCGACCAACGCTACTTCGTGCCCCAGCAGTTCGAGAACCTCGCCAACCCGGCGATTCACCGTAAAACCACCGCGGAGGAGGTGTGGACCGACACCGACGGCGGAATCGATTTCTTCGTGGCTGGGGTGGGCACCGGCGGCACCATCACCGGGGTCGCGCAGCTCATCAAGGAGCGCAAGCCGTCGGCGCGGTTCGTGGCCGTGGAACCCGCCGCGTCTCCGGTGCTGTCCGGCGGGCCGAAGGGACCCCACCCCATCCAGGGAATCGGGGCGGGGTTCGTCCCGCCGGTGCTCGACACGGATCTCATCGACGAGATCATCGCGGTCAGCAACGACGACTCGTTCGACATGGCGCGACGGCTGGCGCGCGAGGAAGGCCTGCTCGTCGGCATCTCCTCCGGCGCGGCCGTGGCGGCCGCCGTGCAGGTGGCCCACCGGCCGGAGAACGCCGGCAAGCTCGTCGTCGTCCTGATCCCGAGCTTCGGTGAGCGGTACCTGAGTACGCCGCTCTTCGCCGACCTGGCGGATTAGCCATGCTCGCGGCCATGCGGCACGACATCCGAGTAGCCAGGCGGCGCGACCCGGCCCGGCCAACGACGCTGGAGGTGATCCTCGCCTACCCGGGTGTGCACGCGATCTGGGGGCATCGCCTCAGCCACCGGCTGTGGACGCGGGGCGCGCGCGTTGCCGCACGGACACTGGCGGAACTGACCCGCATCCTGACCGGGGTCGACATTCACCCCGGCGCCATCATCGGCTCCGGCCTCTTTATCGACCACGCGACCGGGGTGGTGATCGGGGAAACCGCGGAGGTCGGCGACGACGTGACGATCTACCACGGCGTCACCCTCGGCGGGAGCGGCACGGATGCCGGGAAGCGCCATCCCACGATCGGTGACCGGGTGGTCATCGGTGCCGGGGCGAAGGTTCTCGGAGCCATCAAGGTCGGCGACGACAGCCGGATCGGCGCCAACGCGGTGGTGGTCAAGGAGGTCCCGTCCAGCGCGGTGGTCGTCGGGGTGCCCGGGCAGGTCATCAGCCGGGAGCGGCCGAGAGCAGCGGAAGGGCTGGCCGACTCGGCGATGCCCGACCTGGTGGGTGTGAGCCTGCAGTCCCTACTCGCCAGGGTGGCCAATCTCGAAGCGGCCAACGACGGCACGCCGCAGACCGAGCACGTGATCCGCCCGCCCGAGGCCGGGGTGTGGCACGGCGAGGACTTTTCCATTTGACCCAGGT
>CAIYOH010000141.1 GCA_903927745.1 uncultured Mycobacteriaceae bacterium | reverse complement strand
CAAGGCGCTGCGCCTGATCGTGAACCGCTTGACCCAGGCCTTGAGCAATCGCGAGTTCAGCAGCGACATCGACGACAGCGGCAACGCAGACAGGCCCTCGGCGACCCAGGCGCCCTTGGTGCGGCCCGGACCGATCAGCTCGGCGACGGCGGTCTTGCCGTTGTCGCCGACCAGCACCGACAGCACCAGGGCCCTGCGCTGTTCCCGGTCGTCGGCGGTCACGCCATGCACCACGGCCAGCGCCAGCACGTAGAACGCGGTGGCCTCGAGGAACGTCACGGTTTCCGCCGCGGCCGCCGATACCGCACTCAGTGTGCCGATGCCGGGGATGGTGGCGACCGCCCCCACCGCCATGCCGCCGAGCGTCACCATGCTCACGTAGCGCCGTTCCAGCTTGGCGACCACCTCGGCCGGGCTGGCGCCGCCGCCCGCGTCGCGCAGCCGGGCGACGTAGGCCTCGGCCGCTGGTCCCTGTATCCGGTAACTGCGCTCGATGACCTGCGCCAACGCGCGGGCGGACGCCGCGGGTCGACTGCCCGCGCCGGCCGGCGCGAGTTCGGTGGACGTCGTTGATTCTTTCGTCGATGTCTTCCGTCGGAACCGCATGGTGCCCCTCCTGCGAATGGCGTTGGTATCAGGCTAACGCGCGGCGGGTGCGTGGCCGAATGGCCGATGCCGATACCCGCCCTCACCGGGGCCGGACCCGGCGGGGAAACTTGTGGAGGAACAGCGAACGGGAACATGCGGGGAAACCAGATGGGTGCGGTGCGGTCGGGGTCGGAGAATCCCTGGAACGCGCTGTGGGCGATGCTGATCGGATTCTTCATGATCATGGTCGACTCGACCATCGTCACCGTCGCCAACCCGACAATCATGGCCGACCTGCGTATCGACTACGCCACCGTGGTGTGGGTGACCAGCGTCTACCTCCTGGGATTCGCGGTCGTGTTGCCGGTCGCCGGACGTCTTGGCGACCGGTACGGCACCCGGAACCTCTACCTGATCGGCCTGGCGGTGTTCACCGCCGCCTCGGTGTGGTGCGGCCTGGCGGGTAGCGCCGCGATGCTGATCACCGCCCGGCTCGCGCAGGGTCTCGGCGCCGGGGTGCTCACCCCGCAGACCCTGTCGACGATCACGCGGATCTTCCCGGCGCATCGGCGCGGCGTCGCGCTGAGCCTGTGGGGTGCGACCGCGGGCGTTGCCAGCCTGGTGGGTCCGCTGGCCGGTGGCGCGCTGGTCGGCGGGCTCGGCTGGGAGTGGATCTTTTTCGTCAACGTCCCGATCGGGATCGTTGGTCTGGCATTGGCGGCATGGCTGGTTCCGGCGCTTCCCACCCAGGCGCATCGCTTCGATCTCCTGGGTGTCGCCTTGGCGAGCGCGGGGATGTTCCTGGTCGTGTTCGGGCTGCAAGAAGGCCAGGATGCCCACTGGCAGCCGTGGATCTGGGCGACGGTCGTGGCCGGTGTCGGGTTCATGACCCTGTTCGTCTACTGGCAGTCGGTGAACGTGCACGAGCCCCTGGTCCCGTTGGAACTCTTCGGCGACCGCGACTTCACCCTGTGCAACGTCGGGGTGGCGATCGTGTCGTTCGTGACGACGGGGATGGCCCTTCCGCTGACCTTCTACGCGCAGCGGGTGTGCGGGTTGTCGCCGCTGCGGTCGGCGCTGCTGATCGCGCCGATGGCCGTCTGCAGCGGCGGGCTCGCACCGTTCGTCGGCCGGATCGTCGATCGGCACCACCCCCGCTCCATCCTGGGGTTCGGCTTCTCAGTGCTCGCGATCGCACTGACGTGGCTGTCCTTCGAGATGACCCCGTCGACGCCGATCTGGCGTCTGGTGCTGCCGTACGCCGCCACGGGGGTGGGAATGGCATTCGTGTGGTCACCGCTGACCGCGACCGCGACCCGCAACCTCCCGTCACGACTGGCGGGTGCGGGCTCCGCTGTCTACAACACAATCCGCCAGCTCGGCGCGGTGCTGGGCAGTGCCGCCATGGCCGCCTTCATGACGTCGCGGATCAGTGCGGAAATGCCGCCCCAACGCCCGTCCGGGAACGGCGTTGGTTCGTTGCGCCTGCCCGCGTTCCTGCGTGGGCCCTTTTCGGCGGCGATGTCGGAGTCGGTGCTGTTGCCGGCATTCGTTGGCCTGTTCGGGATCGTTTCCGCGATCTTCCTGGTGGGCTTCACGCCGTCGTCCGCCGGCGACACGGCTCCCGACGGCCGCGATGGCGACGCTGGGCGCGATGGCGACGGTGCGGGCGACGGTGCGGGCGACGGTGCGGGCGACGGTGCGGGCGACGATGACTACGTCGAACTCATCCTCGTTCGCGAACCCCCACTGCGTCCCGGTATTTTCGGCGAGTGATCACCGGAGCTTTTCTTGCCGAGTCGGCTTCTGCGGTGGACAACAAACTCACGGTGTCGGGCGGCGTCCTGTCGCGCTACGTTGTCGGACCCGAACGGGCCGCGCAGTTAGTCCTCGTGGTGTTGACGCAGACGGAGACCGACAACCCCGTGCGGCTGGTCAGCGTCGAGATCCGCCCCCCGACGGGTGACGAGCCGCGGACCCTCGAATGCGCGCTGCCCGAGTCTGCCGCCGGCGGCGAGATCGGATTCGCGTTCTTCGACATCGACGTGGAGCTTCCCATCGATGGCCGGTGGGTGATCGTGGTGCGGGGCGGAACGGGCACCGTCTCGCTTCCCTTGCAGGTCAGCAGCTGACCGTCGACTCAGCGCGCCGGAGCCTTGCCGATGATGTCGACCGTGTTGCCGTTCCAGTGGAACCGCACGTCGGTGGTGAGGCCGTTGATTCCGCTGGGGTAGGTCAACGCCACCGTGTCACCCGTGGTCTGCGATGCATCGATGCCGTTGAACCCGTAGGTGTCGGGCACACCTTGCGGAATGAACTGGCCGAGGTGGAACAGCACCGCGCGGGTGCTGGGGTTAGCGCCATTCGTGTTGGCCTTGACGATCACGGCGGACAGCGGGGCGCACTCGTTGTAGTTACCGGCCGACGGCTCGGGGTTCCAGGGCTGCTGGCTGCGTGGATCGCGGGGCAACTCGGAGATCACCCGCGCGATGGTGGGTGACGCGAGGTTGACCGCGCATGGGTCTGGTGCCGCGCCGCTGACGCTCGGCGTCGCGGCTCCGGAGGTCGTGCCGGGTGTCGCCGAGTGGGAAGCGGTCATGGTGCCCGCCGCCGGCGTCTTGGCAACCGTCGAATCACCCGACCCGCAGGCGGCGACCGCGGTGCACAGCGACACGACCCCGGTCAGGCCCGTCCACGCACGGTGTGCGCGCGTCCCCGGTGCTC
Organism: uncultured Mycobacteriaceae bacterium; assembly: GCA_903927745.1. Classification (GTDB taxonomy): domain Bacteria; phylum Actinomycetota; class Actinomycetes; order Mycobacteriales; family Mycobacteriaceae; genus Mycobacterium. Next base: position 1,090 of record CAIYOH010000141.1, on the reverse strand, counting down.
GCATCCCCACATCGACGCACCGTACCGGCATCGGCACCCGCGTGGTGATCAGGGGCAGGCGATTACACTTCACATGCGATGACCGACCCCGACAGCTCATCAGAGGCTGCCTCGACCACGTTTGCCGACCTGCAGATTCACCCTGCGGTCCTGCGGGCGATCGCCGACGTCGGTTACGAGTCGCCGACCGCGATCCAGGCGGCGACCATTCCGGCGCTGCTGGCGGGTTCGGATGTGGTGGGGCTGGCCCAGACGGGCACCGGCAAAACGGCGGCCTTCGCGATCCCGATCCTCTCCAAGATCGATGTCACCAGCAAAGTGCCCCAGGCCCTGGTGCTCGCGCCCACCCGCGAGCTGGCCCTGCAGGTCGCCGAGGCGTTCAGCCGTTACGGGGCGCACCTACCCCAGATTCACGTCTTGCCGATCTACGGAGGGTCGTCCTACGCCGTGCAGCTCGCGGGGTTGCGGCGCGGCGCGCAGGTGGTGGTCGGCACACCGGGGCGGGTCATCGATCACCTGGAACGCGGGACGCTGGACTTGTCGCGGCTCGACTACCTGGTGCTCGATGAAGCCGACGAGATGCTCGCCATGGGATTCGCCGAGGACGTCGAGCGAATCCTCTCTGAAACGCCGGAATACAAGCAGGTCGCCCTGTTCTCGGCGACCATGCCGCCGGCGATACGCAAACTCACCACCAAGTACCTGCACGACCCGTTCGAGGTCGCCTCGAAGTCGAAAAATGCCACCGCCGAGAATATTTCGCAGCGTTACATCCAGGTCGCCGGCCCCCGCAAGATGGACGCACTGACACGAGTCCTTGAGGTCGAGTCGTTCGAGGCGATGATCGTCTTCGTCCGCACCAAACAGGCCACCGAGGAGGTTGCCGAAAAACTCCGAGCGCGAGGGTTTTCCGCGGCGGCGATCAACGGCGACATCCCGCAGGCAAATCGGGAGCGGACTATCGCCGCGCTCAAAAAGGGCGGTGCGAGCGGAATCGACATCCTGGTTGCCACCGACGTGGCGGCCAGAGGCCTTGATGTGGAACGTATCTCGCATGTGATCAACTACGACATCCCTCATGACAACGAGT
>CAIYOH010000140.1 GCA_903927745.1 uncultured Mycobacteriaceae bacterium | reverse complement strand
CGGTACGTAGAACGCGGCTCGAACGAACTGCACTACCTGCGCACGATCATCGAATCCGGCGCGTTCCGGCTGGAGCCGCCCCAGAACTACGCCGCGTTGGCCACCGACACCTACAAGTGGGGCGAGTTCGGCATGCTGCCCTCGCTCAACGCCCGCCGGGCACCCAACCGGGCCGCGTGCATCGATGACGACGGCGAGATCACCTACCGGCAGCTCGACGAGGCGGCCCACGCGGTGGCCAACGGCCTCATGGACAAAGGCGTCAAGGCCGGCGACGGTGTTGCGATTCTCGCCCGCAACCACCGGTGGTTCCTCATCGCCCACTACGGCTGCGCACGCGTTGGTGCCCGCATCATCCTGCTCAACAGCGAGTTCTCCGGCCCGCAGATCAAAGAGGTCTCCGAACGCGAGAAGGCCACACTGATCATCTACGACGACGAATACACCGCCGCCGTCAGCAAAGCGGAGCCGCCGCTGGGCAGGCTGCGGGCGCTCGGCGTCAATCCCGACACCGCCACGCCGTCCGGCAGCACCGACGAGACGCTGGCAGACCTGATCGCCCGCAGCAGCAAGGCGCCCGCCCCGAAGGCGGGCCGGCACGCATCGATCATCATCCTGACCAGCGGTACGACCGGCACCCCCAAGGGCGCCAACCGCAGCACCCCGCCGACACTGGCGCCCGTCGGCGGCATCCTGTCCCATGTGCCGTTCAAGGCGGGCGAGGTGACATCGCTGCCCGCGCCGATGTTCCACGCGCTGGGTTTCCTGATGGGCACTATCGCGATGTTCCTGGGCTCGACGCTGGTGCTGCGGCGGAAGTTCAAGCCGGCGGTGGTGCTCGAGGACATCGAAAAGCACAAAGTGACCTCCACCGTGGTGGTCCCGGTGATGCTGTCGCGCGTCCTGGACGCCCTCGAAAAAATGGACACCAAGCCCGATCTGTCCAGCCTGAAAATCGTGTTCGTGTCCGGCTCGCAGCTGGGCTCCGATCTGGCGTCGCGGACGCTGAAGGACCTGGGTCCGGTCGTCTACAACATGTACGGCTCCACCGAGATCGCGTTCGCTACCATCGCCGGACCCAAGGACCTGCAACACAACGCCGCGACCGTCGGTCCTGTCGTCACGGGCGTGAAGGTCAAGATCTTCGATGACAACGGCCATGAGGTACGTCAGGGCCAGATCGGCCGTATCTTCGTCGGCAACTCGTTCCCCTTCTCGGGTTATACGGGCGGTGGGAACAAGCAGATCATCGACGGCCTGTTGTCGTCGGGCGATGTCGGCTACTTCGACGAGCGCGGCCTGCTCTATGTCAGCGGACGCGACGACGAGATGATCGTCTCCGGCGGCGAGAACGTCTTCCCGGCCGAGGTCGAGGACCTGATCAGCGGGCATCCCGACGTGGTAGAGGCCACCGCGATCGGCGTCGAGGACAAGGAGTGGGGCCAGCGACTGCGTGCCTTCGTGGTCAAGAAGGACGGTGCGTCCCTCGACGAGGACACCGTCAAGACCTATGTGCGCGACCACCTGGCCCGCTACAAGGTGCCGCGGGAGGTGGTCTTTCTCGACGAGCTGCCACGCAACCCCACCGGCAAGATCCTCAAGCGCGAGTTGCGCGACGCCTAGTGTGGTGCCGGTGGGCGGCGTGCCGGGATTACGGGTCGCGGGGCAGGCCGAGTAGCCGCTCGGCGATGATGTTCAGTTGCACCTCGGACGTGCCGCCGTAGATGGTG
>CAIYOH010000139.1 GCA_903927745.1 uncultured Mycobacteriaceae bacterium | reverse complement strand
CTCCCACCTGAGCGAGGTGAAACGGTCGGTGGACTACGCCCGCGAGGCGCTGGTCGCGATGCTCAAGTCGGCGGAACCCGTCGTCGACTACGTGCGACGACACCCCGACAGCCTGCGCGAAGGCCCCCTCGAGGCCCGATTCGCGCGCCTGCTCGCCCGGCCGGCCCGACGCGGCGCGCGCGACGTCGTCGCCGCCAGGAACCCGATGGATGAAGACATCAAACGCCGCTTGCTGCGCGCGGTCACCGATGGGATCCTCGTCGGGCCCGGCGAGGTCCCCGCCGACTACGACCGCTGGTTCGCCGACAAGGGGGGCAAGCCCTCACCCCGGTCCCGGGCACGCTATGACCGGTAGGCCCCCGACGGGGGACTCCGCGCCACTCGACGCCGGCGAGCCCATCCTGCTCGACGCCTACGCGGCCAAACAATGCGCTGTGCGCGTGCAGAACGAGTACTCGCCGCTGGTGCCGAAGCTCGAGTGGGTTCCTGCGCCGGACGTCCAGGCGTTTCTGGATGCCGGCAACGCCTTCGAGCGCGAGGTGTTCGCGGCGCTGACCGCGCTGCACCCGGGCGCCGTCCATGTGGACCCGCACCCGTTCAAGGCCGAGGCGATCGCGGCGACCCTGCGCGCCATGGACTCTCGCGCGCCGCTGGTGCTGAACGGGTGGCTGCCCGACGACGTCGACGGGGGCCGCACGGGCCGTCCCGACGTGCTGGTCCGAGTGTCCGGCGGCTACCTGCCCGCCGACGTCAAGAACCACAAGACCGTGAAGCCGGCGGCCACCACCACGACGGTCATGTCCCCCGTCGCGTCGCCCGACGACTGGCGCGAGGTGGTTGGGTGGAGCGCCGCCGTCGGCCGGTATCGCTTTGAGGACGGCATGCAGTTGGCCCACTACACCCGCATGTTGCAGGCGTGCGGTCATCATCCCGGGCCCGAGTTGCTGCGGGGCGCCGTGCTGGGCACCAGCCGGGTGGCGACGGACGGCGGCGACCCCGACTGGGTGTTCGTGTGGCACGACCTGCAGGCGCCGTCGGTCGAGACCTTTTCCCGGTCCAGCAGCACGGGCAGAAAACGCCGGTCGTTGCTCGAGTGCTACGACCACGAGCACAGCTTCCGCCTGAAGGTGGCCGAGAGCGCCCGCCGGGAGGTGGATCCCCCGCTGGTCTCCCCCATCGGGCAGAACGAGTGCGACTCGTGCCCCTACGAGGAGTTGTGCGCGTCGGAGATGGGTCCCGACGAGCCGTCGGCCGCGATCACCAAGGGCCGGCTCGACATCCGGGAGTGGCTGGCGCTGCGGAACCTGGGCGTCACCACCACCGAGGCGTTGGCCACGCTGGACCCCGAAGATCCGGCGTTCCTTGAGGAGTACCTGCCCGAGGTCGGGCTGACCCCGAAGCAGGCGCGCAAGAAGTTGGCGACGGCCGTGGAGCGGGCCGAGATGATCTGCGGCGGGCAGCCTCTCAAGCGTCGCGGCGACGGCCCGGTCGCGGTTCCGGTCGCCGACGTCGAGGTCGACCTGGACATCGAAAGCGACGTGGCCGGCCGGGTGTACATGTGGGGCGCGCGGGTGCGCCGCGGCGCCGACGAGTCCAGCGCGCGCTACGTCGCCGACTTCACCGAGTGGGCGCCGATTGACGCGGAGTCCGAACGGGCGCTGGCGGAGCGGTTTGCGGCGTGGCTGCGCGAGCAGATTGCCGCGGCCGCGGCGGCCGGCCAGACGCTGCTGGTCTTCCACTGGTCGCACCCGGAACGCTCCAAGCTGGAGAGCATCCTCGGCAAGGCCGCCGTCGCCGACCTCACCCACCCCCGCACCGGGGTGTTCGTCGACGTCGAGAAAGTGCTCAAGGCGCAGTTCACGGCGGTGCGGGGAACGAGCATCAAGAAAGTCGCGCCGCTGTTCGGGTTCCGTTGGCGCGTCGACGATCCGGGCGGGGCGATCTCGCAGGTCTACCTGGCCACGGTGCACGACTCCCCCGACCCCGCTGAGGCGGCCGCGGCCCAGGAGTGGCTGCTGTCCTACAACGAGGACGACTGCGCCGCCATGGCCGTGATCCGTGACGGCATGCGCGCCTGGGATCGATCAGACCCGAATGATCGTCACGTCCGGCGCGCCGTCGAGGGCGGCGAAATCGGCATCCTGGGTGACGACGGGCAGCCCCCGTGATGCCGCGATGGCCGCAATCCACAGATCGTTGATGCGCACCCGCTGACCAGTCTCGGCGAGATGGATCCGCAGCCGCGCCCACATCCGAGCCGCGTCGTCGTCGACCGGCAACGTTTCCATGTCGCCTGCAGATTCCAGCGTTGCCAGGCGTCGCGCCCTGATCTCGGAGTTCGTCGCGGCCAGCACCCCGGTATGCAGCTCGGCGAGCGTGACGACGGTGGTAGCAACCTCGTCGGGAATGAGCGCCGCGTCGAGGTGCCGCCGGCTTTCGGTAGCGATGAAGATCGAGGTATCGAGCACTCCGGCCGGATGCGACGGGCGCATTAGAGCGGCTCGAGGTCGTCGGTGGTCTCGCCCGCGAGCTCAGCCAGGTCATCACGTAATCCGGGGTCGGCTTGAGCGCGGGGCAGCCGCGAGAGGAACTCTGTTTTGCTCAGCCAACGCCGACGTTGGGGACGCACCGGGGTGAGAACGGCGACAGGTCGCCCGTTGACGGTGATGGTGACGTCCTCGCCGTCGCGCACGCGCCGGAGGACTCCCGCCGTATCGTTTCGCAGCTCACGGGAGCCCACCTCCGACATGCTACAAACGTAGCACACCCGTAGGCCACCCCGTCGTTGGTGGGTCCACAGAGGGCCCGAGCGGTTGCCACTGCGCCGCCATGGCGGCGATCCGTGACGGCATGAGGGCTCGAGGTAGGGGGCTGTCGTAACCGTCAGGTTCTAGGCCACCACGACATCGGTGTGCGCGAAGTCCTCGCCCGTAAACAGCAGGGCCTGGCCGCGTCGTATCCGAGGATCTCCTCCGCAGACCGGGTGTCCAGCGTTGGCAGGGCGGCACACCGGCGGCGAATCGCGGCCAGTTCGTCGATCAGTGGGCGGCTCCCGCTGTAACCCATGTCGGACATGACACAATTGTAGCGCCTTCGCAGATGCCGAATCACTCACTGGGCGTGGGTAATCGGAGTTGGGTGTGTCGATTCGCGTGTGCGATATCACCGGCGATATCGCATTCCAGACACAACTGGTGCCCTGTTCCGCCCCTGCAGGACGCGTTCGGCGCCACGGCCCACACGCCGTCGCCGGCGACAATCGCGATCCGCGCCCGCCGACCGGATCCAAGCGGACCGTACCGAGATCGGCATGAGCGGCAGGCTTAACAACGAACAAAGAAATCTTCCGCGGACCGTTGAAAAGCCCCCTGTGCACGCCTAACATCAAGGAACGAACGACCGGAACAACCTTGGAGCACCGTGGACGACACCTCCTCCCTTGACAACGCCCTTCTGTTTGGAACTCCAATCAGCCTCGCGATCCTGATCGCCGTCGGGCTCTACGGCGTGTTCCACCGCGACCGGGCGATGCACTTCGGAAAAAACCTGGTTCATAAGCCCTACCGCTGGGGCCACGCCACCACCGACCCGGCCGCGGAGGCTGCTGACCCGGGTGATCGCACGCTCGGCGTCTCAGCGGTTCCCGACGAAGTGACCAGATCCGACGGCCCGCACGAGCCGTAAATTCCGTCGACACGGGAAAGTAACCGTGCCGACGGTGGCAGTTTGATACGTCGCCTCGACGAATCTGATCTGTTCGGCCTGCGCTTTCGAGTCGACGGGTAGCCCGGTCGTGGTGGCCGCCAAGAACACCTGGATCGGGTAGACCGTGTCCGTGTTGCTGGTGACCGGGACGACGGTGACGACCCCGCTCCCTGCCAAATCTCACCGCGCAGCACCGGCCGCCGACCCCGACGGCAATTCCTGGCGGGAATCCCACGAACGGAGGCACGTGGTGGGAGCATGATTCCGTGGTACCATAGTTAAGGTAGAAAGGTACCTCAATGGCAATGAACATCAAAGACGAGTCGGTCCACAATGCGGTCAAGCAGATCACGGAAATCACCGGCGAATCCCAGGCCCAGGCTGTGGCGACCGCGGTCGGCGAGCGCCTGGCCCGGCTGCAACGCGACGACCTCGCGTCCAGGCTGCTGGCCATCGGCCACAAAACAGCTAGCCGGATGAACCCAGAGACCAAGCGCCTCGACCACGGCGAACTGCTCTACGACGAACAAGGACTCCCCGGGTGATCGTCGACACTTCAGCACTCATCGCGATTCTCAGCCAGGAGGACGACGCCGAGGTCTACGCGCGTGCCATCTCGGCCGCCGCCGACGCACGCAGGCTGTCGGCAGCCGGCTACCTCGAATGCGCGATCGTGCTGGACTCCCAGCGTGACCCGATCCTGAGCAGGGGTCTGGACGACATCCTGCAAGAGGCTCAGTTCGTGATCGAGCCGGTTACCGAACACCAGGCGCGCCTGGCCCGTCAGGCCTACGCCGATTTCGGCAAAGGCAGCGGCCACCCGGCCAGGTTGAATTTCGGGGATTGCCTCTCCTATGCCCTCGCGATCGATCGACGAGAGCCACTGCTGTTCACAGGCAATGACTTCGGGCACACGGGCGTCCGATCCGCCTTGGACGGCGCGTGACGCCCGAATCGCCCGGTTAATGCGCCACCCGTGCAGGAGCCCCTCTTCGCCCCGGCGGGTTGTGATGCGAGTCGACCTCGGCGCGGAAGACCGGCACGACCCAGCGGCGAAGGTAGGCGCGCAACTCCCCGCCCGACCCAATCTGGCCGGGATCGATCATGAACAATTCGATGACCCGCAGCATGTATTCACAGATGTCCTCCAACTGCGCATCGCCGATGCCGGCGGCCGACCAGTCCACGTCGCAACGACGCAGCAGGTCACGGTTGAACTGGACGGCCTCAGTGGAGGTGATCCTCCTTGAGGCGCGGGAGAGGTCGACGGCGAACAACAGCCGGATGCCCTTTTCTTCAGCCACCGAGTCCAGGGTGAAAGCCAGGGCTTCTAGTAGAGCTTCCACGGGATCGGTCTGTCCCGCGAGATGCTCGGTGATCCGATCGGAAAATCGAACAGCGGATCTGATCGCCACCGCCTCCAGCAGCGCACCCGTTCCTGGAAAATAGTTGTACACGGTCTGCCGGGAGATGCCCAGGGCGCGTGCCACTTTCGCCACGTGGAAGTCCCCATCCGCGGCGCCGATCACCGTATCGGCGGCGTCGAGAATGCGCTCTACCGCTTCCGCGTCAGAGCAGGGCGTTGAACCTCCCCAACCGTGGGTCCGCATGGGTGCGATTGTGTTGGCGGCTGGTAACGCTGTCAAACAACCCGCGAATGACTAGACACTCTTGACATGAGTGTCCACTCATGTCTACCGTCCAGGTATGACGGAGGTGACGTTCAGGAAGATGCGCTTCGACATCGACCAGTCAGTGCCGTTCCAGTGGTATCCGGACAATCCAGCCGCCGGCGTGATGGCCAACGCGATTTCCTTCATGGCGGTGGGGTTCGAGCGCTACATCGTTCTCGCAGTCAAAGATGCACTGAAATCGCGGATCACCGATCCTGAGCTGCGCGAGGAGGCCGAGGTCTTTCTGGCTCAGGAGTCCCAGCACTCGGCGGCACATCGGCGCCACGTCAACGCGCTGACCGAGACCTACCCGGGTCTGGCCGACGTCCTCGAGGAGGTCATCGGTTCCTACGAAGAGCTCTACGCCGCCGAGGATCTGAACTTCCACCTCGCCTACGTTGCCAACATCGAGGCCTCGTTTCCACCCATCTTCAGCTTCTTCATCGAGCGTCGCGACTGCCTCTATAACGGCGACCCCCGGGTGGCGTCGTTGTTCCTGTGGCATTACGTCGAGGAGATCGAACATCGCAGTTCGGCGGAAGTCATCTACCAGGGGGTGGTCGGCAGTCGGTGGTATCGGCTGACGACCGTGCCGCGGACCTGGCGGCACCTCATGGCTGCTCGCGACATCGTCTTCAGGGGCTTCGCCAGGTACGTGCCCGCCGCGGATATCGGGATGCGGGCCGAGAGATTCCGTGATGCGGTACTTCCCAACGAGGTGCTTTACCGACTGCCGCTAGTACGGACTGCCCTCGCACCCGAGGAGCCCCAACTGTTCCGTGGTGTCAGCGCGGCGCGGTTGGCGCGGATGGTCGGCGGAGTCGTCGCGTCCCAACTTCCTGGTCGGCACCCCAAAGACTTTCCGGTCCCGGACTGGTACCACACCTGGATGCGCAGTTACGCGGCCGGCGAGGACATGGCGCATTACTACGGCACTGCGCGCACCGGCACGCACGGCTGACCGCACCCTGTGTCGACCCCGACGCGCAGGCAGCCGGCGGACAGCTCGGCGCTAGGCTCACCAACGCGGCTGCATTGGGTGGTGCGCGGCATCCACTCGGTGTATCCGGTGAGGAGAGGATGCCATGAACCCCAGCGGGCCGACCCCGAAGATCGCGATCATCGGGGCGGGGATGTCCGGGCTCTGCATGGGAGCCCGGCTCCGAATGGCCGGTATCGACTCCTTCACGATCTACGAAAAGGCTTCCGCGCTCGGCGGAACCTGGCGCGACAACTCCTACCCCGGACTGACCTGCGACATTCCTTCGCGTTTCTACCAATTCCGCTTCGCACCGAACCCGGATTGGACTGAGCGCTACTCCACCGGTGCGGAGATCTGGCGTTATCTGGATTCGGTCGCCAGCCAATTCGGCCTTGATGACCATGTACGTACCGGGTGTGAGGTGACCGAAGCACGGTTCACGGACGGGCGGTGGCGAATCACCCTCGCCGATGGCGACACCGACGAGGTCGACTTTCTGATCTCGGCGTGCGGAGTTCTGCGCATCCCGCACGCCCCGGAAATCCCCGGTGCGGATTCCTTCAGCGGTGATCTCTTTCATTCCGCACGCTGGAATCACGATGTCGCCATCGCCGGCCGGCGGGTGGCCGTGATCGGCACCGGATCAACCGGGGTGCAAATCGTCGGTGCCCTCGGCGGCGTGGCAGATCGCGTGACGCTGTTCCAGCGAACGCCCCAGTGGATCGCACCGATGTCCAACGCGCGCTACCGGTCGGTGACTCGCTCCCTTCACCGCCGATTTCCGATGTTGAGTCGACTGGCGTATGACGGTTTCCGGGTTGGCGCGGAATGGTTCTCGGTCGCCTGGGTCAAACCCGGACTGCGCCGTCGGACGGTGCAAGCCTGGTGTCGGGCCCATCTCAACAAGGTCCGCGATCCTCAACTGCGTTCCCGGTTGACTCCGGACCATCAGGCGATGTGCAAGAGGTTGGTGTTCTCCGGGAAGTTTTATCCGGCGATGCAGGGCGACGACGTCGGACTGGTCACCGATGAAATCGAGCGCATCGAGCCGACCGGTGTGCGCACGGTCGACGGCGCGCTGCACGAGGTCGACGTCATCGTGTTCGCGACAGGGTTCGATTCGCATGCATACCAGCGTCCGATGACATTGGTTGGTCGCGAGGGGATCACCCTCGATGAGGCGTGGCGCGAGGGGCCCCGGGCATACATGACGGTGTCCCTGCCGGGATTTCCGAACCACTTCATGTTGCTGGGCCCGCACAGCCCGGTGGGGACTTACAGTCTCACCCAGGTCTCCGACACTCAGGCCTGCCATATTCTCGGCTGGTTGCAGCGCTGGCAGCGAGGGGAATTCGCGACGGTCGAACCGACGCAGGACGCCACCGACCGCTTCAACGCGGAAATGCGCGCGGCGATGCCAGACACGGTCTGGACATCCGGTTGCCGGAGTTGGTATCTGGGAGCCGACGGCCTACCGGAACTCTGGCCCTGGCCCCCACAGCGGCACCGGAAGATGCTCGCGCGGCCCCGTCTGGACGATCACCGACTCCACAGTGGTAGCACCAGAAAATTGGGTGACACCACGACACAGGCAGACAGCCGCCGTGACTGACGGGCCCCGCCCCTCCGCGCTGTCGCGCATGGCCGACGACTACGCCGAGAACGCGCGCTCGCAGCGGGCGGCCTTCGCGCGCACCTACGACGCGGTCCTGGCCGCCGTCGACGCGTTCGACGCCGAGCCGACGCTGCGGGTGGTCGACCTCGGCGCCGCGGACGGCGTCAACTCCCACGAGTTGATCACCGCGATCGCGGCGCGCCGCAACGGCCGCCGCCTGCACTACGCGCTCGTCGATCTGCCGACCAACGTCTGGACCGTCGCGGCGGATTCCCTGGACGCGGACCGCCTCGCGGTGGTGCCCGATGCGCACACCTCTACGGACTTTGTGACCGACGTCGGCACCGGACCCCATCTGGGCTCCGCGGATCATCACCTGCAGGCCGCGCTCGAGGCCGCGGCGCGCACAGCGTCACCGACGATCGTCAGCCTGGCCGGCATCCCACTGCAGCTGGGCCCGTCGTTGCCGCCCGGGAGCGTGCACGTCGCCGTCAGCGGCACGGCCATGCACTGGGTCTCCGATTCGGGCAGTCTTGCCGCGACCGGGTCGCTGTTCCCCGGTTACCCCAATCACGCCGACGCCGGCGAGCGCGACGCCTGGGCCGCCGCCGCGGCCCGCGACTGGCGCCGGATTCTCGCCTGTCGCGCAGACGAACTCGCCCCCGGGGGCGTGCTGGCGACCGTCATGCCCGCCTCCGCGCGGCCATGGCCGCTGATGGACGGGTGCTATCGCGAGATCTCCACCGACATCGACGCACTGGTGACGAAGTGGTGCGCCGACGGCCGCATTACCGATGACACACGCCGCGCCCTGACCGTGCCGACCTGGATGCGCACGCCCGAGGAACTTCAGGTGCCGTTCGGCGAGGTGGGCGGAACCTTCTGCGGGCTACGCCTGGAGCAGCTCGAGCTTTTTCATCTGGACAACCCCTACTGGGACGAAGACCCCGAGCTGTTCGCCGCCCGGTATGTGCACAGCGTCGCGGCGTGGGGCGGACCACTGCTCTCGCGGGCGTTCGCGCGCTCCGACGCGCCGCGAGCCGACGCGCTCGTCGATGAGTTCCTGGCCGAACTCGCCCGACAGGTCGCGCGGGATCCTGCGCGCTATCGGTGGGATTACACCGAGGCGTTGGTCGTGTGCCGCAAAGTCGGGGACGCCGGCGTCACCTAGACCCCACCTCGTCCAGGTGCCGTTCACGGTCACCGGGCACACGCTCCGGCACATCCAGGTCCGAGAGCACACCGAACGAATCCTCGATCGCCTGCAGGTCAGCTGCGAGGGTGTCGTCATCGCCCGAGGAGGCGCGGGTGGTCCGTCGCATACGCCACATCATGCACGACTACGGCCGCGGCGGCAGCGCCGACAACCACCCGTCCGACAGCAACTCCAGCAGCTGCCCGTCGGGGTCGCGGATCATCGCCGCGCCCGCCGACACCGTCGCCTCGACCACCGTCCCCCCGAACTCGGCCACCCGCGCCAGCACCCCGGGCAGATCCGGCACCGACAGCGAGATGTGCGTCAGCCCGATCTGATCCATCACGCGCTCGGGCCCGGCATGCACCGCGCGCCGCGAGTAGTCGATGAGCTCGAGGACGAACCCGTCGAGCACCAGGTACGTCGCGTGCAGGCCGACCGGCTCGGGCAGTTGCAACAGCGGGGAGGTGCGGTCGTCGGGCGCGTCGATCTCCCACCAGAACTCGAACCCGAGCAGGCCCTCGTAGAAGCGGCGCGACCGCGCGCGGTCGGCCACCACCAGGCCGACGTGGTTGACGACGCTCATCGCACCCTCCCGCAGGTGGTCTAGGGCAGGCCTAATGATGCAAAGATAGCCCCATGCGCCTGGAGGCCCCACGATGACGACCCGCCCCGACGTCGCCGCGGAGGCGACGGTCGACTTCGACCACCACTCCAACGAGTACAACCTCAACGAACTCGCCGTCAACGCCGACCTGCGAGGCCGCTGCCCCGTCGCCTGGAACACCAACTACGGCGGGTTCTGGTTCCTCAGCAGCTACGACGCCGTCGCCCAGGCCGCCCGCGACGGCGACACCTTCGCCCACAAATACGAGCCCGACGCCGACGACGGCGTCAACTACCAGGGCGAGATGGGCGTCCCGCGCCCCGACGGCCACCCAGCCCTGGGCATCGGCGAGGTCGACGGCCCCTACCACCTGGCGCTGCGGCACGCCCTGGCCCCGTTCTTCTCCCCCGGCGCCGTCGAGAGACTGCAGCCGTTCATGGAGGAGCAGGCGCACCGCTTCCTCGACCAGCGCATCGGCGACGGCCGGATGGACCTCGTGCTCGACTACGCCAGCCCGGTGCCGGCCATCCTCACCATGAAGCTGATGGGCCTGCCGTATGACGACTGGCACCTCTACGCCAGGCTCTTCCACTCCGTCATGGCCCACCCGCAGGACACCCCCGAATACGCCGAAGGCCTCGCCGCGGCCCCCGCGCTGATGCAGGGCGTCCTGGACTTCGCGGCCACCCGCAAAGCCGCCCCCACCGACGACCTCACCAGCTTCCTGCTGCACTTCGAGTTCGACGGCAAGCGCCTGTCCGACGAGCAGTTGCTGGGCATCATCTGGAACCTCGTCGCCGGCGGCGTCGACACCACCACGTCGCAGACCTCGCTGACGCTGCTGCATCTGGGCACCCACCCGGAACTGCGCCAGCAACTCATCGACAGCCCCGAGCTGTACCGCACCGCGATCGACGAGTTCCTGCGCTACTTCTCGGTCAACCAGACCCTGAGCCGCACCGTCACCCGCGACGTCGAGATCGGCGGGCAGTGCCTGCGTAAGAACGACCTCGCCGTCATCAGCTGGGTGTCGGCCAACCACGACGAGACCGAGTTCGACCGGCCCGACGAGGTGATCCTGGACCGAAAGCCCAACCGGCACCTGGCCTTCGGGCTGGGGCCGCACCGCTGCATCGGCTCGCACCTGGCACGGCTGATGTCCGGGGTGATGGTCAAGGCGGTGCTGGACCGCATCCCCGACTATGCCGTCGAGGTCGACAGAGTCCGGCACTACCTGGGCAACCCGGCGATGACGGGCCTGGGCAAGCTGCCGGTCACGTTCACGCCGGGGGCGGCCCGCGGGTAGTCCACAGGGCAGTCGCCGGCCGCAGACGGCTGTCGTCCTTGTGTGTCACTCTGGTCGTCATGGCAACACAGAAGTCCAGACCCACCGCGCGCTTCGTCCCCGTGGCGGACATCGCCGCCGGCGCAGCCGACCTTCCTCCG
>CAIYOH010000138.1 GCA_903927745.1 uncultured Mycobacteriaceae bacterium | reverse complement strand
CTGCGCCGCAAGATCGACACCGGGGAGAAGCGGCTCCTGCACACCCTGCGCGGGGTGGGCTACGTGCTGCGGGAACCGCGATGAGTGCCGAGTCGATCGCCGTGCGACGTAGCCGGCGCAGGAGAATTGCGGACATGGGCGGAAGGGTTCGACGCCGGATCCCGCTGCGGGTGGGTCTCGTGGCCGCGACGATGTTCCTGGTGGCCTGCGGGCTGGCGGTGTCGGGCGTCGCCGTCACATCGATCCTTCGTCAGAGCCTGATCAATCGTGTCGACCAGACACTGATCGAGGCGTCCCGGGGCTGGGCTCAGGCGCCGCGGCGCCAGTCTCCGCCGCCCTACGACAGCCCCGACCCGGGCCGTCCGCCGTCGAAGTTCTACGTCCGCGGCGTCGGGAACGACGGCACCCCCTTCACCGCGATCAACGACCGCAACGCCGAACCGGCCCTGCCGCCCAACTACGACGTCGGGCCCACCCCGACCACGCTGCCGTCGGTCAACGGATCCACCATCCAATGGCGAGCGGTGTCGGTGCACGGGCGCCACGGCCTGACGACCGTGGCCGTCGACCTCTCCGACGTCCAGCACACGGTCCGCTCGCTGGTCTGGCTGCAGGTCGGGATCGGTCTGGCGGTCCTCGCCGTCGTGGGGCTCGCGGGCTTCGCGGTGGTGCAACGCAGCCTGAGGCCGTTGGCCGAGGTCGAACGGACGGCCGCGGCGATCGCCGGCGGCCAGCTCGACCGGCGGGTGCCGGAACGCGACCCCCGCACAGAGGTGGGCCGGCTGTCCGCGGCGCTCAACGGGATGCTCGCTCAGATCCAGCAGGCCATGGCCTCCTCGGAGTCTTCCGCCGACAAGGCACGCGGCTCCGAGGAAAGGATGAGGCGCTTCATCACCGACGCCAGCCACGAGTTGCGCACCCCGCTGACCACGATCCGCGGTTTCGCCGAGCTGTATCGGCAGGGCGCCGCGCGCGACGTGGCCATGTTGCTGTCGAGGATCGAAAGCGAGGCTGGCCGGATGGGTCTGCTGGTGGACGACCTGGTGCTGCTGGCCCGGCTGGACGTGCAACGGCCGCTGGAACACAGCCGGGTGGACCTGCTGGCGCTCGCCAGCGACGCCGTGCACGACGCCCGGGCGATCGACCCGGAGCGCAGCATCACCGTGCAGGTGTTCGACGGCCCAGGGACCCCGGAGGTCCTCGGCGACGAGCCTCGGCTCCGGCAGGTGCTGAGCAACCTCGTCGCGAATGCCCTGCAGCACACCCCGTCCAGCGCCGACGTGATCATCCGGGTGGGGACGTCCGGTGACGATGCGGTGCTCGAGGTGGCCGACCGGGGCCCCGGCATGGACAGCCATGACGCGGCGCGGGTGTTCGAGCGTTTCTATCGCACCGATTCGTCACGGGCACGCGCCAGCGGCGGCACCGGTCTGGGGTTGTCGATCGTCGACTCGCTGGTGCGCGCGCACGGCGGCGCGGTTACCTTGACCGCCGCGCCAGGGAAGGGGTGCTGCTTTCACGTCACGATGCCGCGCGTCACTGACGTCCCCGCGACCGCTCACGCCAGCTGAGCCAGCGCCTCCTTGATCCTGGCCTGTGCCTCGTCGAGGGATTCCGGTGACGGATTGCGGTCGACGCCCGCGAACCCGAAGTCGCTCAGGGTGCGGGCGGGAAACACATGGACGTGCAGGTGCGGCACTTCCAGGCCGGCGATGATCATCCCGGCGCGTTGTACGCGGAAGGCCGTGCAGACGGCTCGGCCGATGAGCTGGCTCACCGCCATGACGCGGGCGAACGCGGCGCCGTCGACGTCCTGCCACTGATCGATCTCGGCTCGCGGCACCACCAGCGTGTGGCCCTGCGTCATCGGTTCGATCGTCAGAAACGCGACGACGTCGTCGTCCTCGTAGACGAAGCGGCCCGGGAGTTCCCGATTGATGATCCTGGTGAAGATCGACGCCATGGCCCCGCTACTCGGCCTTGCCGAACGTCATCATGTCGAGGTTCCAGTACCCGCGCATGTTGGTGATGAGCCCGGCGCCGTTCACCTTGTAGGCGAACACGCCCCGCACCGAGCTGGTGAACCCGCCCTCAAACTTGCTGTCCAGCACCAGGATGTGGGCGATTTCGTCGAGCGAACTCGATGGGAACGTCTCCTCGCAGGTGATGGTCAGCTGGTTGGCCGCGATGTTGGTGTCGAAGAAGGCTCCGACGGCCTCCTTGCCGCGGATGCCGGTTCCGTCGGGGTTGGTGACGGACGTGCCGATCGGGTCCTCGATGACGACGTCATCGGCCATCAATGCCAGCCAGCCGTCCCGGTCGTGGGTCTGCACGCACCGCCACGACGCGTGCGACGCGGCCAAGGCCGGGGAGTCGACGGTCTGGGTCACGGGCGGCCCTACCGGTCGGCGTCGGTGTAGCGAATGATGCCGCGAATGTTCTTGCCGTCCAGCATGTCCTTATAGCCGTCGTTAATCTGCTCCAGCTGGTACTGGCGGGTGATCATGTCGTCTAGGTTGAGCCTGCCGGCCTTGTACATCGACAGCAGCTGCGGGATGTCGTAGTGCGGGTTGCCGCCACCGAAGATGGTGCCCTGCAGGTTCTTCTGCATCAGGGTCAGCATCGCCAAGTTCAGCGTGACGTTGGTGTCCAGCAGGCTGCCGATGGCGGTCAGCACGCAGGTTCCACCCTTCGCGGTGATATTCACGTAGTTGTCGACGTCGGCGCCGAGCAGCTCACCAACGGTGACCACGACCTTGTGGGCCATCAGTCCGGAGGTGGCTTCGGCGATGCCCATCAGCGCGCTCTCGATATCGGGGTAGACGTGAGTGGCGCCGAACTTCATGGCCTGGTCGCGTTTCCACTCCACCGGGTCGATCGCGAAGACGTAGCGAGCGCCGGCGATGACGGCGCCCTGCAGGGCCGCCATGCCGACCCCGCCGACTCCGACGATGGCGACGTCTTCCCCCGGCCGAACCTTCGCGGTGTGGACGGACGACCCGTAGCCGGTGGTGACGCCGCAGCCCACCAGGCAGGCGACCTCGAACGGGATCGACGGGTCGATCTTCACCACCGAACTGCGGTGCACCACCATGTAGGGGGAGAAAGTCCCCAGCAGTGTCATCGGAAAGACGTTCTCGCCGCGGGCCGTGATGCGGAACGTGCCATCGGATACCGCAGCGCCGCCCAGCAGGCCGGCCCCCAGATCGCACAGGTTGCGCATGCCCGCCTGACACGACGGGCAGTTACCGCAGGACGGGATGAACGACAGCACGACGTGGTCGCCCGGGGCGAGGTCCTCTACGCCGGGCCCGACCTCGGTGACGATGCCCGCACCCTCGTGCCCGCCGAGCACCGGGAAGCCCGCCATCGGGATGCCGCCGGTCACTAGATGGTGGTCGGAGTGGCACATGCCCGACGCTTCCATCTGGATTTTGACCTCGTCTTTGACGGGGTCGCCGATCTCGATCTCCTCGATGGACCACGGCTGGTTGAATTCCCAGATCAGTGCGCCTTTTGTCTTCACGATGGACCGGACCTCGCTTCGCCGTTGAATTGAGAATGCAGAACGTGGCGCTAGCATAGCGCCCCCGCCTGATCAGGTGTAGGGCTGGCTTTGGGACGTTCGACGCGGCCCGCTCACCAGATTGGGGTGGGCGCCGTCCCCAGCGGGTAGTAGCCGGGTAGCTTCTCACCGGCCAGGCTGCGCTCGATCCGTTGCTGCATTCCCGTGGACAGCTTGCCGGTCCTCATCAGATCGACATAGAGCGCCTGAACGTGGCCGAAGTCGAAGAAGTCGCGCTGCCATTCGATGAGCTTGTCGGCGTTGAGCCGGATCCAGCTGCCGCCGATCCCGTAGATCTCCTGCTGGCTGCCGTCGTCGTTGACGATGATCTGCTTCCAGAAGCCAACGACCTCGCCCTGCTTGTCGTCGACGATCACCTTCTGGTACGGGTATTTCCAGTTTTCCAGGCCTGCCATCTCCAGGCCCAGGGCGATGTCGCGGATCTCGTCGATGCCGATGCACATCACGTCCTCTTTGGGGCCGATGTTCCAGCCGTAGGTGGCGTCCGGAGCGTAGAAGTCGGCTAGCGGCGCCCAGTTGCCCGCCTTCTCGCAATCCTTATTGGTCTGAAGCCAGGACTGCACCCACTCGTCGAGCTCTTCGCGCGGGATTGCGACCACGGTTCTTCTCCTCTTTCTGGTTTCTAGGACGGGCCCGTTTTTACGACGTTTCGATGATGGACAGCGCCCTGGTGGGGCAGGCAACCACGGCTTGCTCGATCTCGCCGCGAGCCTCCTCGGGTGGCTCGGCATTGAGAATTTCGACCGTGCCGCGCCTGGGTACGCGAAAGTAGTCGGGCGCTTCCAGCTCGCACATCGCGTGCCCCTGGCAGAGGTCTTCGTCGACCTCGACTCGATAACCCATCGTCACCCTCCGGCCGTGCCGCTGCCTCGGACGCGGTAGCGCACCTTGGCGGGCCGGGCCAGTTGCACCACCATCTTGGAATGGTCGTTGCGGTAGCTCTCCGGAGGCTGTGCCATCTCAAACTCGTAGTCGCGCAACAGCACCGAGAAGATCGCCTTGATCTGCATCATGGCGAACGCGGCCCCGACACAGCGGTGCCGGCCTGCACCGAACGGGATCCAGGTCCACCGGTTGACGATATCCTCCTCGCGGGGCTTGTCGTAGCGACTCGGCTCGAACGCATCGGGGTTCGGGAAATCGTCGGCGATGCGGTTGGAGATCGCGGCCGAGGCCGCCACGAAGTCGCCTTTGTGGATCGGGTAACCCTCGACCTCGAACTCGCCCTGAGCGACTCTCATCAGGATGATCAGGGGCGGGTGCAGGCGCAGGGTCTCTTTGATCACGTTCTCCAGCTTGGGGATCTGGCGCAGCGCGTGAAAGCTCACCTCCTGGCCGTCGGAGTAGAGCTCGTCGAGTTCCGCTGTCACCTCGGCGTACACCTCGGGGTGGCGGATCAGCTCGATCAGCGTCCACGACGAGGTGCCCGAACTGGTGTGGTGCCCGGCGAACATCAGCGAGATGAACATCCCGGTGATCTCGTCGGCCGTGAACCGGGGCTTGCCGTCGTCGTCTTTGATCGAGACCAGCACATCGAGCATGTCGCGGTCGGACTTGTCCTTGGGCGGGTTGGCGATCCGTCCGTCCATGACTTCCTGAACCAACTCGACCAGGGCGGCGCGCGCTTCGTCGCGGACGCGGAAACTCTCGATCGGTAGATAGGGATCGACGTAACACAGCGGATCGGTGCCGCGCTCGAGCAGGTGGTAATTGTGCGCGAACCTTGAGTCGAGCTGGTTGCGGAACTTGGTGCCGATCAGGCACGACGTCGAGGTGTAGATGGTCAGCTCGGCGAAGAAATCCAACAGGTCGATCTCGCCCTCGTCGCCCCAGCCGGCGATCATCCGCCGCACTTCGTTCTCGATCGTGGCCGCGTGGCCCTTCATCTGGTCGCCGCGCAGCGCGGAGTTGTGCAGCATCTCCCTGCGCCGCTCCGGGGTGGTGTCGAACACGACGCCCTTGCCGAAGATCGGCGTCATGAACGGGTAGGCCTCGGCCTGGTCGAGATCGTCGTCGGCGGAGCGGAAGAAGAACTCGTTGGCCTGCGTCCCGGACAGCAGGATGACGTGCTTGTCGACGAGCTGGAAATAGCCGACGTCACCGCACTCGTCCCGCAGGCGTTGCATCAGCCCGATCGGATCGGTGCGGAACTCC
Source organism: uncultured Mycobacteriaceae bacterium (assembly GCA_903927745.1). Lineage (GTDB taxonomy): Bacteria > Actinomycetota > Actinomycetes > Mycobacteriales > Mycobacteriaceae > Mycobacterium. Next base: position 30,298 of record CAIYOH010000138.1, on the reverse strand, counting down.
TCGAGGTGGCCGTGCTCGTCGGCACCGCCGGACACCCGCGGCACCTCTTTCAGTGGGCTGGTCACGGTTCCTCCGGGTACGTCAGTTGCTGGCTTTCCCCGGGCGCGCTGGACAGCGGCGCTTCGGGCTGGACCTCCATGGACACGATGAACCCCCCCCGGGGGGTCTGGGCGACGAAGGTGATGGCGCGAGCGATATCGGAGGCCCGCAGGAAGTAGCCGTGGCGGGCCTGGCCCCACTTGGCCCAGTCCTCGAGCGCTGGGCCGACCAACTCGGCGGGCAGGCTCCAGCCCATGCCGGTTTTGGTGGGGCCCGGATGCACGATCGACGCCCGCACGCCCGTGCCCTCGAGTTCCATCTGCAGGTTGGTGACCATTGCGACCAAGCCGGCCTTGGCGGCCCCGTACGCACCCATGTGCGGTCGCTGCCGCAGCGCGACGTCGGACCCCACGAAGATGAGATCACCGCGCTGACGACCGACCATGGCGGGCAGCACGGCCGTGGCCAACCGGTTGGCCCCGATCAGATGAATCTGCAGCTGCGATTCGAAAGCCTCGGTGTCGATGTCGTGCAGGCGTCCGAAGTAGGTGTCTCCGGCGCCGGCGACCACGATCTCGATGTCGCCAAGCCGCTCGCCTGCCTGCGCCACGAACGACGTCACGGAGTCGGGTTCGGTGACGTCGAGCGGAAGCGCGATCGCCTCGCCACCGCCGGCGCGGATCTGTTCGGCGATCTCCTCGCACTTGTCAACGCGCCGGGCGCCCAACGCCACCGGGAAGCCGTGCGCGGCGAGGTCGACCGCGGTCGCCGCCCCGATGCCCGATGATGCTCCTGCCACAAGGGCGGGCCTGCGGGTCGGGTGGGGTTCGAAGCGGGGCATTCAGACCGCCTCCAGACTCATCGGCAGGCAGGCGAATCCGCGGACGTTGCTGGAGTGGACGCGGACGGCGTTGGCCTCGTCGACCTGGAATCCGCGGATGCGGGTGAACAACTCGGTGAGGGCCACCCGGGCTTCCATCCGGGCCAAGTGTGCGCCCAGGCAGAAATGCGCGCCGCTGCCGAAACTCAGGAGCTTGGGCCCGATGTCGCGGCCGATGAGGAAGTCGTCGGGGTTGTCGAAGGCCCGCTCGTCGCGGTGGGCCGAGCCGGGCAGCAGCAGCAGGATGGCGCCCACGGGAATGGTGGTGCCCTGCAGGGTGAGTTCTCCGGACACGGTACGAGCCAGAATCTGGCTCGACGTGTCGTAACGCAGCGTCTCCTCGACCCACAGCGGTACCCGGGACACATCGTCGTAGAGCGACGTCAGCTGGTCCGGGTTCTTATGACCCCAATACGCCGCGTTGCCAAGCAGTTTGGTGGTCGTCTCGTTACCGGCGATCACCATCAGGAACAGGAATCCGAGGACCTCCTCGTCGGTCAGCCGGTCGCCGTCGATTTCGGCGGCCAGCAGCGCCGACGTCAGATCCTCGGTGGGTTTCCTGCGGCGCTCGGCGATCATCTCCTGGTAGTAGACGATCAGGTTGAGCGCCGCCTCGATCGCCGCTGCCGGCACGTCGGTGACGCCGTCCTCACGGTGCATCACGCCGTCGGCCATGGTCCGGAGGCGGTCGCGGTCGGTGTCGGGGACGCCCATCAGCTCGGAGATGACGTCCATCGGCAGCTTGCCCGCGAATTCCGCGATGTAGTCGACGGTCGGTGTGCCACCCGACGTCGCCTTGTCCAGCATGATCTCCAGATGCCGCAGGGCGATCTCGGTGACGCGCGGCTCGAGTTCACGGATCCGCCTGGGCGTGAACCCCTTTGATACCAGGGTGCGTAGTCGAAGGTGGTCCGGGTCGTCCATCGCCAGAAACGACATCGTCTTCGACGCGTGCGGTCCCCGCGACACCGGGTCCAATGACACGCCGTCGCGGTTGGAGAGCGTCGTGCTGTTACGAAACCCCTCGCGGACGTCGCGGTGCCGCGACACCGCCCAGAAATTGAGCGCGTCGTTGCGATACAGCGGAGCCTCGTCGCGCAGTCGTCGGTAGTAGTGGTACGGGTCCTCGTGGAAGTCGTAATCGTAAGGATCGAGCACCAGTTCGTGGTCGCCTACGTGTGCCGTCACCGCGTCGTACCCCTGTCCGATCGCCCCGGTTGCGGGGGAGTGTCCCGTGGAGTGTCTTCGGCGCGGGTCAGAATAAGGCGCACCACATAGGCGAGCCGGTCGGTGATCTCGTGGTAGCTGAATTCACCGCTGCCGGCCTGGACCAGCGCGCCGAAGAACGCCATCTCCAGCGCCGCCACCGTGCCGCGATCGGCGTCGGGCCCCATCGCCGACGCGATACGGCGGTGGATCTCCGCGCCGATCCGGTCGCGCACCGCACGCACCGCGGGCTCTCCGCCGCCGCCGAGCAGCGCGGCGGTGCAAGCGGCGCTGACCTCGGGTTCGTCCGCGACCACCAGCGCCAGATGGCGCAGCACCTGCTCGACCCGGGTCGACATCGGTTCGTTGACGTCGGTGAAATAGGGGACCTGCCGCACCAGGTCCAGGTAGACCTCGGCGATCAGGTGGTTCTTCGACGAGAAGTAGGTGTAGGCCGTCGCCGCCGCGACCTTGGCGCGCGCCGCGACGGCCCGCACGCTCAGGTCGCCGTATCCCTTCTCGCGCAGCGTGTCGATCCCGGCCTCGAGGACCTTGCGGAAGGTCTCCTCCTGGCGGCGGTTGCGGGTCGCCTGCTCGGGCGGGCGCGCGGCCACCACCGCAGTCAGGGCATCACTGGACACATGTCCAAGATAACCGACTGATCCGCCACGCGGCAAGACCGGCCCGCAAACCACCTGTAAGCAGGGCGCGCTCTGGTTTTTCCGGCAGATTACCCCTTGCGCCTCAGAGTCGTCGCAGACTAGTGTTCCGGGGGGCGATATCGGACAACTGTCCACTGTCCGACATGAGATTGCTTCAGGCGGGAGCGGAAATGGCAGAGCGGACCCTGTTGACCGACGGTGTGAGCGCGCTGTTCATCGACGGCTCTCTGTCAGCCGGCAGCGCCGGCACCTTCCCGACGATCAATCCAGCGACCGAGGAAGTCCTGGGCGCTGCGGCCGACGCCGGCGCCGACGACATGGAGCGCGCCATCGGCGCGGCGCGGCGGGCCTTTGACGCGACCGACTGGTCGCGCAACACCGAACTGCGGGTGCGGTGCATCCGGCAGCTGCGGGACGCGATGGGACAGCACATCGAAGAACTGCGCGAGCTGACCATTGCCGAAGTCGGGGCGCCGCGGATGCTCACCGCCGCGGCCCAGCTGGAAGGCCCAGTCGCGGACCTGAGCTTCCCGGCCGACACCGCCGAGTCCTACGCGTGGAACACCGACCTCGGCGAGGCGGCGCCCATGGGAATCCCCACCCGGCGGACCCTCGCCCGGGAGCCGGTCGGCGTCGTCGGGGCGATCACCCCCTGGAACTTCCCGCACCAGATCAACCTCGCCAAACTCGGGCCCGCGCTGGCCGCCGGCAACACCATCGTCCTCAAGCCCGCGCCCGACACGCCCTGGTGCGCGGCGGTGCTGGGCGAGCTCATCGCCGAGCACACCGACTTTCCGCCCGGGGTCGTCAACATCGTCACCTCCAGCGACCACGGCATCGGCGCGATGCTGGCCAAGGACCCTCGGGTGGACATGGTGTCGTTCACCGGATCCACCGCCACCGGCCGCAGCGTGATGGCCGACGCTGCCGCAACCATCAAGAAGGTGTTCCTGGAGTTGGGCGGCAAGTCGGCGTTCGTCGTACTCGACGACGCCGACCTGGCCGGCGCCTGTTCTATGTCGGCGTTTACCGCGTCGATGCACGCGGGGCAGGGATGCGCGATCACCACCCGGTTGGTGGTGCCGCGGGACCGCTACGACGAGGCCGTCGCCATCGCCGCGGGAACCATGTCGTCGATCAAAGCCGGCGATCCCAACGACTCCGGAACCGTGTGCGGTCCGGTCATCTCTGCGCGGCAACGAGACCGGGTCCAGAGTTACCTGGACCTCGCCATCGCCGAGGGCGGGACGTTCGCCTGCGGCGGCGGCCGCCCCGCGGACAAAGACGCCGGATTCTTCATCGAGCCCACCGTGATCGCCGGCCTGACCAACGACGCCCGGCCCGCCCGGGAGGAGATCTTCGGACCCGTGCTCACGGTGATCGCCCACGACGGCGACGACGACGCCGTGCGCATCGCCAACGATTCGCCCTACGGGCTGTCGGGCACCGTATTCAGCGGGGACCCGGAACGCGCCGCGAGATTCGCCTCGCGACTGCGTGTCGGCACCGTCAACGTCAACGGTGGCGTCTGGTACTCCGCCGACGCGCCATTCGGCGGATACAAGCAATCTGGCAACGGCCGAGAAATGGGGCTCCTCGGCTTCGAGGAATACCTGGAGGCCAAACTCATTGCCACAGGCGTGAACTGATGCAGCAGGAGCGGCGCCGGTGACCGAGCAGTTACGCCTCGGCTATATCGGGCTGGGCAATCAGGGCGCCCCGATGGCCAAGCGCTACCTCGACTGGCCCGGCGGGCTGACGGTGTACGACATCAGGGACGAGGCAATGACGCCGTTCGTCGAAGCGGGCGCCACCGCTGCGGCGAGCGTGGCAGAGGTCGCCGAGGCCGACGTCATCAGCGTCACCGTGCTCAATGACCAGCAGGTGCGCGACGTGGTGGGTCAACTGGCCGACCACGCCAAGCCGGGGACCGTTATCGCGATCCACTCGACGATCAGTGACGCGACCGCGGTCGAGCTGGCGGCCGCGCTCAAGCCGCGGGGGATTCACGTCGTCGACGCGCCGGTCAGCGGAGGCGCTGCTGTCGCCGCCAAGGGCGAGCTTGCCACCATGCTGGGGGCCGAGCGTGACGTCTACGAGCTGATCAAGCCGGTGTTCAAGAAATGGGCGTCGCTGATCATCCATGCCGGCGAGCCCGGGGCGGGCACGCGAATGAAGCTGGCCCGCAACATGTTGACGTTCACGTACTACACCGCGGCCTGCGAGGCCATGAGGTTGGCCGAGGCGGCCGGGCTGGACCTGCAGGCGCTGGGCCGGGTGGTGCGGCACACCGAATCGTCGACGGGCGGCGGCAACATCATGATCCGCGACAACACGGCGCCGTTGGAGCCGGACCATTTCCTCTGTCAACCCTTCTCGCACGCAAGGGATCTCGGCGAGAAGGATCTGAAACTGGCGTTGGGCTTGGGCGAAGCACTGGGCGTCGAGCTGCCGCTCGCAGAGTTGGCGCTGCAGAACCTGGCCGCCGGGCTCGGCGTGCCGCACACGAAGGAGTGACGATGGACGAACTGCGCCGCAAGGGCCTCGAGAAGATGAACGAGGTCTACGGGTGGGAGATGCCAGACGTCGAAGGAGACGCGTACTTCGACCTGACCGTCGAGCACCTGTTCGGCGCTATCTGGACCCGTCCCGGTTTATCGATGCGCGACAAGCGCATCATGACCCTGACGGCGGTGACCGCGGTCGGAAACCGCGACCTCGCGGAGATCCAGATCAACGCGGCCCTTCTCAACGGGGAACTCACCGAGACCGAACTCAAAGAGATGGCGCTTTTCCTCACCCACTATCTCGGGTTCCCGCTGGGTTCGACGTTCAACGGCGCGGTGAGCGCCGTCGTGGCCAAGCGTAAGAAGGCCGCGGCCAAGGGCGACGCCGAGGACAAGAAGGCCAACGTCGATGCCGCACTGAAGATGCATGCGGGCGAATCCGGCGGCTGACCCGTAGCCCCGATAGAGTGCGGTGTCATGCGCGTACTCGTCATCGGTTCCGGTGCCCGTGAACATGCCCTGCTACTCGCGCTTCGCGCAGACCCCCAGGTCACCAGCCTGGCGATCGCCCCCGGCAACGCCGGCACCGCTCGGCTGGCCGAGCAGCACGACGTGGATGTCGCCTCGGGCGAGGACGTGGTCGCCCTGGCGCGCGAGGTCCGCGCCGACTTGGTGGTCATCGGTCCCGAGGTGCCGTTGGTGGTGGGGGTCGCCGACGCCGTGCGCGCGGCCGGTATCGCCTGCTTCGGGCCGGGCCGGGACGCGGCCCGGATCGAAGGCTCGAAGGCATTCGCCAAAGAGGTAATGGCCGCGGCGGGTGTGCGCACCGCACGAAGCGAGATCGTCGACCGGACAGCACATTTGGATGCCGCTCTGGACCGGTTCGGGCCGCCGGCCGGTGACACCGCCTGGGTGGTCAAGGATGACCGCCTGGCTGCCGGCAAGGGCGTGGTGGTGACTGCGGATCGCGATGTCGCCCGGGCCCACGCCGCCGCACTGCTCGAGGATGGTCACCCGGTGCTGCTCGAGTCGTATCTGGACGGACCGGAGGTCTCCCTGTTCTGCGTCGTCGACGGCCCCACTGTGGTGCCGTTGCTGCCGGCGCAGGACTTCAAGCGACTCGGCGACGGCGACACCGGACCCAACACCGGCGGCATGGGCGCCTACGCGCCGCTGCCGTGGCTGCCCGCGGGCGTGTACGCCGGAATCGTCGCCGACATCGTCGAACCCGTCGCCGCGGAACTCGTCGCGCGCGGCTGCCCGTTTACCGGTCTGCTCTACGCCGGGCTTGCGATCACCTCGACAGGGCCGGCGGTGGTCGAATTCAATTGCCGCTTCGGTGATCCGGAGACCCAAGCCGTGCTGGCACTGCTCGACTCACCGCTCGGGCAGTTGCTCCACGCTGCGGCGACCGGCACGCTTGCCGACTTTCAGCTGCTGCGCTGGCGCGACGGCGCTGCGGTCACCGTCGTCGTGGCGGCCGAGAATTACCCCGGGCGCCCCCGGCTCGGGGACGTCGTCGGCGGGGCGGAAGCTGAGGGGGTGCTGCACGCCGGGACGGCGCGGCGCGAGGACGGCCAGGTCGTTTCCTCCGGTGGTCGGGTGCTCTCGGTCGTGGGAACCGGTCCCGACCTCGCGGCAGCACGGGATGCGGCATACGGACGACTACGCGCGATCCGATTGTCCGGCAGTCACGCTCGACGCGATATTGCGCTCGCTGCGGCTGAAGGCAGGATCACCATCTAACTGGGCCGAGCCGCCGCCGGACCGTGAGCGGTGTGGACGCCCCCGAATTTGTCAGACCGCGCTGTCATGATGGGGTCATGTTTGCGACTGCTTCTCCTGACGCCTGTGCTGACGCCCCGGTGGTGACTGTCGGTGATCGTCTTGAGGTGTTGTTTGGGGAGTTGGCGGAGTTGACTGGGCAGCGCAACGCGATCGATGGGCGGATCGTGGAGATCGTGGCGCAGATCGACCGCGAGGAGTTGGCCGGGGTGACCGGGGCGCGGTCGGTGCCGGCGCTGGTGGCGTGGAAGACCGGCTGCTCACCGGCCACCGCGCACACGATCAGCACCGTGGCGCAACGACTTGAGGAGTTCCCGCGCTGCGCCCAGGGCCTCAAGCAGGGCCGGCTGTCACTCGATCAGGTCGCGGTGATCGCCGCAGGCGCGGGGGCGGGTTCCGATGCGCACTACGCGCAGTTGGCGCGTAGTGCCACGGTCGTCCAGTTGCGTACCGCGATCAAGCTCGAACCGCGCCCGACATCCGAACCTGCCCCGGGGCCCGAGCCTGCGGGCTCGATCACCAGGAGCGGCGACGCGCGTTTCAGCTGCTGGAAGATCACCCTGCCCGCGGTGGACGCCGCCGTGTTCGACACCGCCCTGGCGTCGCACCGCGACGCGCTGATCGCCGACTGGAAACGTGATCACGACACCGGCACGGGTGACGCCGCCGGCGCCTCGGAGCGGCGGCCCCCGATGCCGGGCACCCTGGAGGCGTTCCTGCGGCTGGTCGAGGCCGGCTGGGACGCCGAGGCCGCCGCCCGTCCGCACGGGCACCGCACCACCGTGGTGGTGCACCTCGACGCCGAGCGCCCCGCCGCGGCCCTGCACCTGGGCCCGCTACTGTCCGACGCCGAGCGCCGCTACCTGACCTGCGACGCCACCGGCGAGGTCTGGCTGCGGCGGCGCGGGCAGGTCATCGGCGCCGGACGCACCACCCGAACGGTCAGCCGCAGGCTGCGCCGCGTGCTCGAGCACCGCGACCGCACCTGCACGGTCCCCGGCTGCGGAGCCACCCGCGGCCTGCACGCCCACCACATCCGGCACTGGGAGGACGGCGGCCCCACCGACCTGGCCAACCTGGTGCTGGTCTGCCCGTATCACCACCGCGCGCATCACCGCGGCCTGATCACCATCACCGGACCCGCCACCGACCTCGTCGTCACCGACACCACCGGCGCAGCGCTGCGCCCCGGATCCCTCGCCCGCCCACCCACCACACCCCCACCCGCGGTGCCCCCCTGCCCGGGGCCCACCGGCGAACGCGCCCAATGGTGGTGGTATCAACCCTTCGAACCTGCCCAACCCCAACCACCACCAGCCACCAACTAGGGCGAGGCTAAAACCCCCGTCAGAACCCCACGGCTTGCCCGTCGCGCCGCGGGTCGCTGACCGCGAGGTACCCGCCGTCGAGGCGCCAGATCGCCTGGCAACTGCCGAATTCGTTGGAGTCGTCAGCCGCGATCAGGTCATGCCCGCGCCGCGCCAGTTCGTCGAGAGTCGCCGGGGGAAAGGATTTTTCGCAGCTCACCTGCATGCCCTGCACCCACCGGAACCTGGGCCCGTCGCACGCCGCCTGCGGGTTCTGCCCGTGGTCGGCGATGCGCACCATCACCTGCACATGGCCCTGCGGTTGCATGGGCCCGCCCATCACCCCGAAACTCATCACCGGCGCACCGTCTTTGGTGATGAAACCCGGCAAGATCGTGTGACGCGGCCGCTTGTGCGGCCCCACCTGGTTGGGGTGGCCCCGCTCCGCAACAAATTGGGCTCCTCTGTTCTGCAACGCGATTCCAGTGCCAGGTACAACCACTCCGGAACCGAAGCCCATGTAGTTCGACTGGATCATCGACACCATCATTCCGTCTGCGTCGGCGGCAGTCAGGTAGACCGTTCCGCCGCTCGGCGTGCCCGCAAATGCCGGTTTCGCCCGCCTCGGATCGATCAGCGCAGCCCGTCGGCTGAGATAGTCCCTGTCCAGCAGGCGCTGCGGTGGGAACGTCATATGGTCGGGATCGGCGACGTAGGCCTCCGCGTCGGCGAAGGCCAGCTTGATGGCCTCGATCTGAAGATGAACGCTGTCGGCGGAATCGGCCGGCAACGGGGACAAGTCGAACTGCTCGAGGATTCCCAGCGCGATGAGCGCGACGATCCCCTGACCGTTCGGCGGGATTTCGTGCACGGTGTATCCGCGGTATGCGGTGTCGATGGTGCCCACCCAGTCGGCGCGGTGAGCGGCGAGGTCGCTGGCACGCATGGCACCGCCGTTGGCCAGCGAGTGCGCCTCCATCGCGGCGGCCAGATCGCCGCGGTAGAAGTCCTCGCCGCGGGTGGCGGCGATCCGCTCGAGGGTGGCCGCATGATCCGGAAGCCGGACCAGCTCACCAGGTGTAGGCGCCCGGCCGTCGGGCATGAAGGTCTCGGCGAACCCGGGCTGGCCGACGAACAGCGGCATCTGGGCGGCCCACTGCGAGGCGATGGTAGGCGAGACGAGGAAGCCGTTGCGGCCGTAGGAGATCGCGGGTGCGAAGAGCCGCTCGAATAGTAACTTTCCGAACGCGGCGTGCAGCTCGGCCCACGCCGACACGGCACCGGGAACGGTCACCGCGTTCCAGCCCAAGGCGGGAACGCCCGAGCCGCCGAAGTATTCCGGTGTCCAGGCTGCGGGCGAACGCCCTGATGCGTTCAACCCGTGCAATCGCTCGCCATCCCAGACGATGGCGAAGGCGTCGGAGCCGATCCCGTTGGACACCGGTTCCACCACGGTGAGAGCGATGGCGGTGGCGATCGCCGCGTCCACCGCGTTTCCGCCGTCGGCAAGCATCTGCAGGCCGGCCTGGGCGGCGAGCGGTTGCGACGTGCACACGACGTTGGCGGCCAGGATCGGCTTTCGCGGCCAGGCGTACGGGAGGTTCCAGTCGAAGGGGACGGTCACGTGATGAGGTTAGTGCGGCCGTGTCCGTGTGCTCCGCGGGTCACTCTGGCGTGACGCTCGGTACCCAACACTGCGCTCGCGTGACGCTCGGAATCGAGCGGAGCCCCCGGCTCGGCTACGCCGTCAGCAGGGGTGCCATCCAGGTGAGTTCGGCCGGCAGCTGGGAGCTCCAGAACCCGCCATCGTGCCCGCCCGGGGAGAAGCCGCCGGCCGGCTGCTTGGGTAGTTGAGCAATGAACTGTGCGGTCGCGGAGTAGAACGGGTCGCTGTCGCCGCAGTCCACCCGGATCGGGATCGACGCCAGCGCGGGCATGCCGAACACCGTGTTCGCCGAAAAGTCGCCCGGGCCGTCGAAGGCGCCGGGCGCCGCCGCGCCGGCGGACAGCCACAGCGCCGGGCTCACCGCGCAAATGGCCGCGGTGCGCGGGGACCCCAGGCGCCCGCCGAGCAGCAACGCGCCGTAGCCGCCCATCGACCAGCCGAGGAATGCGACGCGCGAGGTGTCGAGGCCGAGGCCGGGGAGCATCGGGATCAGTTCGTCGAGCACCATAGCGCCGGCATCGTCCCCGGACGCCCGCTTGTGCCAATAGCTGCCGCCCCCGTCGACGGCCACCACCGCAAACGGCGGCAGCCCCGCGTCGACGGCCTGGGCGAGTCCCTGCTCCACACCGCCCGCCATCACGGTCGCCGCGTCACTTCCCTTGCCGTGCAGGGCAATCACCGGACGCAACGCCGTGGTCTGGCCCGGCGGACGTGCGATCGCCCAGTTGGTGGTGATGCCGCCGCGGGCCGCCGACACGAACGATCCGGACACCATGGTCGGCGCCGCCGCGGCCGGAGCGGCCTCAGATGCGCTGACCGCGAAGCCGAACCCGTAGGCTCCGGCCGCACCTAGGGCCGCGGCGGCGCCCAGACCGAGTACCGTGCGTCGGCTCGGGTCGGGCATGCGGGCCATCATGCCATGTCGGGGGGCAGCGACGGTGTGACGATGCAGCCGGTGGCGACGTCGCCGTAGATCGCCACGCCGTCGGGGCGGCGCTGTGCGTACAGCGCCACATAGGCGCACACGACGGCGTCGACGGGATCCTCGGTGCGGCGCAGATCGCTCTTGCGTTGCGCGCCGACGACCTGCCGGCGCAACTCGGCCCAGCCGTCGTGCTGGTGGACAGACATCGGCTCGTCGGCGTGCGCGAGGGTCTCGACACCGTCCATCAATACCAGCAGCTGCGACCGCAGCTGGTCGAGGGTACGGCCCGGCTTGGCTTTGTACTTCAGCGTTCGCTGCAGCCGGAACAGCACCACGGTCGCCGGATGAGGGTAAACCTCGATGGCGCGCCGTGCGGCCGACGACCGCGGGTCCATGTTCAGACCGAGCACTGCCGCCAGCCGTCCCGCGCGTGGTGAGTCGGCGAACTCGGGTTTGCCGGTGTTGGACGGGTGCGCCCCGGCCTCGAAGCGGCGGAAGTCGCGGTTGAGCGCCGCCTCGGCGGGCCGCTGACCGGTGGGGTTGGTGACCACCAGGGGCGCGTCGAAGGCGACCACGCAGTCGCCCTCGACGTAGGGAGACAACGCGGCCAGCACCTCGTCGTCGTCGCGCACGGCGGTCACGTGGATGAGCTGGCCGGCCGCATCGATGACGGCGACGCCGGTGGGGCTGCGGCCACCCCACGCGAGGTCGACGCCGACGAAGTACATCCGCTCAGGCTAAAGGGGGTCAACCGTAAGCTGTTGGCTGTGAGCATTCCGAACGTGCTGGCCGCCCGGTATGCCAGCGCAGAGATGGTCGCGATCTGGTCCCCGGAGGCCAAAATCGTGGCTGAGCGGCGGCTGTGGCTGGCCGTGCTGCGGGCGCAGGCAGCACTCGGTGTTGACGTGCCCCCCGCGGCGGTCGAGGACTACGAGCGCGTGCTCGACGTCGTCGATCTGGCCTCCATCGCCGCCCGTGAGCGGGTGCTACGCCATGATGTCAAGGCCCGCATCGAGGAATTCAACGCGCTGGCCGGGCACGAGCACGTGCACAAGGGAATGACCAGCCGCGACCTGACCGAAAACGTCGAGCAGCTCCAGATCCTGCGGTCGCTGGAACTGGTCTTCGCCCACGGGGTGGCCGTCGCGGCGAGGCTCGCCGAGCGCGCAGTGAGCTTCCGCGACCTGGTCATGGCCGGACGCAGCCACAACGTCGCCGCCCAGGCCACGACGCTGGGCAAGCGGTTCGCGTCCGCGGCCCAGGAACTACTCGTCGCGCTGAACCGGCTGCGGGAGCTGATCGACCGGTACCCGCTGCGCGGTATCAAAGGTCCGATGGGGACCGCGCAGGACATGCTGGACTTGCTCGATGGGGATTCCGCTGCCCTGGCTGAATTGGAACGCCTCGCGGCCGAATTCCTCGGCTTCACAAGTATTTTGACCAGCGTCGGGCAGGTGTACCCGCGGTCGCTCGACCATGACGTCCTGTCGGCGTTGGTTCAGCTGGGTGCGGGGCCGTCGTCACTGGCCCACACTATTCGGCTCATGGCCGGGCACGAACTGGTGACCGAGGGTTTCGCCGAAGGCCAGGTCGGCTCGTCGGCGATGCCGCACAAGATGAACACCCGCAGCTGTGAGCGGGTCAACGGTCTCCAGGTGGTGCTGCGCGGCTATGCGTCAATGGCCGCCGAACTCGCCGGCGCACAGTGGAACGAGGGCGACGTGTTCTGCTCGGTGGTGCGCCGGGTTGCGTTGCCGGACGGCTTCTTCGCCATCGACGGTCAGCTTGAGACGTTCCTGACGGTGCTGGGCGAGTTCGGCGCCTATCCGGCCGTCATCGCGTGTGAGCTGGACCGGTACCTGCCGTTTCTGGCCACCACCAAGGTGTTGATCGCCGCGGTACGCGCCGGCATGGGCCGGGAGGCCGCGCACCACGTGATCCGGGAGCACGCGGTGGCGACGGCGCTGGCCATGCGGGAGCGCGGTGCCGAACCGGACCTCCTCGACAGGTTGGCCGCCGACGAACGGTTACCTCTCGACCGCGCCGCGCTGGATGCCGCACTGGCTGACAAGGCGGCATTCGTCGGCGCCGCCGGCGACCAGGTCGACGAGGTGGTCGCCATGGTTGGGGAGTTGGTCAGCCGCTACCCGGACGCTGCCGCCTACGCGCCGGGCGCGATTCTCTGACCGCGACGCTCACTCCGCGCGCACGGTGATCCCGGCCGCCCGCAGTTCGAGCGAGGCGAGCGCCCGGATGGTGGCGGGGTCCTCGCGGCGCCACCCGCCCACCGGATCGGCGCCGATCGCCGCTAGTGCGCGCGGCGGTCGGTTCGTCAACGCGCGCAGCGCCAGCAGTTGTTCGCCGGCCGGGGTCGCGGCCATGCCGGTGACGAGCCACTTGCGCCGGAAGAACCGCAGCCGCAACAACAGCCACGGCACGACCACGATGAGCAGCGGCAACGCGATCACGCTCACCCCCAGCAGGCCCGCAAGCCAACTCCCCGTCGCGTCCAGGCTGTGGCCGGCCCCCGCGATGCTCAGAGCCGCGTCGCTGGCCATCGCCAGCGGCTTGCCGACCGCATCTCCCACCATCGGGATGTTCTGCGCGCCCTCCCCGGCCGCGGCCAGGTTGCTCGCGATCCCGGTCGCGCCGTTCTTCACCTTGCGCCCAGCGTCGGCGATCGCCGCGACGGCGTCGTTCACGGCCATGCCGACGATCAGCCAGGCACCCGTCCACACGAAGACCGCGACGTCGCTGAACAGCTGCGCGGCCAGGCGGCCGGGGGTGGTGGCGTAGGGCAGAAACCGCAGTGTCATGCACTCGATCCCAGCACAGTCCCGGCCAGGGACCGCCTCGGCGCGCCCCGATAGGCTGGCGCAATGCGCCCCGCGTTGTCCGACTACCGGCACCTGGCCAGCGGCAAGGTCCGTGAGATCTACCGCGTGGACGATGAACACCTGCTGCTGGTCGCCAGCGACCGTATCTCCGCCTACGACTTCGTGCTGGACAGCATGATTCCCGACAAGGGCCGCATCCTGACCGCGATGAGCGTCTTCTTTTTCGGGCTCGTCTCCGGTCTGACTGATGCCCCGAACCACCTGGCCGGCCCGCCGGACGATCCGCGCATCCCCGACGAGGTCCTCGGCCGGGCGCTGGTGGTGCGGCGGCTGGAGATGCTGCCGGTGGAATGCGTCGCACGTGGCTACCTGACGGGTTCGGGCATACTCGACTACCAGGCCACCGGGGGAGTATGCGGTATCACGTTGCCGCCCGGGCTGGTTGAGGCCAGCAGGTTCGCCGAGCCGCTCTTCACACCGGCCACCAAGGCCGCGCTGGGCGACCACGACGAAAACATCTCGTTTACGCGGGTGATCGAGATAGTGGGTGCGGTGCGTGCCGAGGAGCTGCGCGACCGGACGCTGGCAATCTACGCCCACGCCGCCGGCCATGCCCTCACGAAGGGAATCATCATCGCCGACACCAAGTTCGAGTTCGGCACCGACCGCGACGGCAACTTAGTGCTTGCCGACGAGATCTTCACGCCGGATTCGTCGCGGTACTGGCCGGCCGAGGACTACCGGGAGGGCGCCGTCCAGGCCAGTTTTGACAAGCAATTCGTCCGCAATTGGCTCACCAGCCCCGAGTCCGGCTGGGACCGCTACGGCGCGCACCCACCGCCGTCGCTGCCGGCCGACATCATCGCGGCGACGCGGAATCGTTACATCAATGCCTATGAACGAATCTCCGGTTTGAGCTTCGCTGGCTGGATTGGTCCGGGTGCATGATGGATTCCCTCGCCGGCGTGCCGCTGCCACCGACGGCCAAACGGGTCGAGACCCGTCGTGAACACCACAGCGACATTGTCATCGACCCATATGAGTGGCTGCGCGACAAGGATAACCCCGATGTCGTAGCCCACCTCGATGCCGAAAACGACTACGCCGATCAGATGACCGCGCATTTGCAACCGCTGCAACAGCAAATTTTCGACGAGATCAAGTCGCGCACTAAGGAGACCGACCTGTCGGTGCCGGTGCGGCGTGAACAGTGGTGGTACTACTCGCGCACGTTCGAGGGAAAGCAGTACAGCGTCCAGTGCCGTTGTCCGGTCGCTGATCCCGACGACTGGACCCCGCCGATCCTTGACGAATCCGCGGAATTACCCGGCGAGCAAGTGTTGCTCGACTCGAACGCCGAAGCCGACGGACATGAATTCTTCGCGCTCGGCCTGGCCAGGGTAAGCCCCGACCAGAACCTGCTGGCCTATTCCGTCGACACCATCGGCGACGAGCGCTACACCCTGAGATTCAGGGACTTACGCACCGGCGAGCGTTATCCCGACGAAATCGCCGACATCGCCGCGGGTGGAACCTGGGCCACCGACAATCGCACCGTCTACTACCTCACACTGGATTCCGCCCACCGCCCCGACACGGTGTGGCGCTACCGTCTGGGCTCCGGCGAGCCGGCCGACGTGGTGTACCGAGAGACCGACGAACGTTTCTGGCTCGGAGTCGGACTCACGCGGAGTCAGGCATACATCCTCATTTCCGCGGGCTCCGCCGTCACCTCGGAGGTCCGCTACGCCGATGCCGACGACCCTGCGGCACAGTTCACCGTCCTGCTGCCGCGGCGTGACGGGGTGGAGTACGGGGTGGAGCACGCGGTGGTCGGTGATCAGGACCGGTGGTTGATCCTGCACAACGACGGCGCGGTGAACTTCACGCTCACCGAGGCCCCGGTAGGCGATCCGACCCGGCAGCGCACGCTCATCCCGCACCGCGACGACGTTCGACTCGACGGGGTGGACGCGTTTTCCGGTCATCTCGTCGTCGGCTACCGGCGCGCTGCGCTGCCACGGATCCAGCTGTGGCCCATCGATGCGGACGGGAATTACGGCGAACCGGAGGAGATCTCGTTCGAGTCCGAACTGATGGCGGCGGGTCTCGGCGGGAACCCGGTCTGGAATGCGCCGAAACTGCGGATCATGTCGGGGTCTCTGGCGACGCCGGCGCGCATCTACGACGTCGACTTCGCCACCGGCGAACGCACGCTGCTGCGTGAGCAACCCGTACTCGGGGGTTACCGGGCGCAAGACTACGTCGAACGACGAGACTGGGCGCTCGCCGAGGACGGAACCCGGATTCCGATCTCGATCGTGCACCGCGCCGGTATCGACCTTCCAGCCCCCGCTCTGCTCTACGGCTACGGCGCCTACGAGATCTGCACGGATCCCAGTTTCTCCATCGCGCGACTGTCCTTGCTCGACCGCGGCATGGTGTTCGCTATCGCCCACGTCCGCGGTGGCGGCGAAATGGGCCGTCTGTGGTACGAGCAGGGCAAGCTCCTGGAGAAGAAGAACACGTTCACCGACTTCATTGCGGCAGCACAGCATTTAGTGGACTCGGGAGTCACCCGGCCGCAACACCTGGTCGCGCTCGGCGGCAGCGCCGGCGGTCTTCTGGTGGGCGCGGTGGCGAATCTGGCGCCGGAGAAGTTCGCCGGAATTCTCGCCCAGGTCCCGTTCGTCGACCCGCTGACGACCATTCTGGATCCCTCCCTGCCACTGACCGTCACCGAATGGGACGAGTGGGGAAACCCGCTGAGCGACGGCGACGTCTACTCCTACATGAAGTCCTATTCGCCCTACGAGAACGTCGCCGCTAACCCCTACCCCGCGATCTTGGCGATGACGTCCTTGAACGACACCAGGGTCTACTACGTGGAGCCGGCCAAATGGGTTGCTGCACTGCGGCACGCCAATGGCGACGGGAATCCGGTCCTGTTGAAAACCCAGATGAACGCCGGCCACGGCGGCGTCAGCGGTCGGTACAAGGCGTGGCGGGAGACGGCGTTCCAATACTCCTGGTTGCTTGCGACTGCCGATCCCGAGCACGGGTAGTACGCCTGCCGTCCGCATGTCCTTCACCATCTGTAAACCTGAGATCGTCACACTGGGGATGTGTCTGGACAACTGATCGTGTCAGTGTCGGGGATTTGCGGACGGACCCTGGCCGACGTCGAGGAGTTCTGCGGGCAGATGGACGCCCGCCGGACGCCGACCTCGTTGCTTGTTGCCCCGAGGCTCAAGGCGGACTACCGGTTGGACGATGATCCGCACACCGTCGAGTGGCTGGCCTCCCGTCGCGCCGGCGGCGACGCCATCGTGTTGCACGGCTACGACGACCCGGCCACCAAGAAGCGGCGTGGCGAATTCGCGGCATTGCGAGCGCACGAGGCGAACCTGCGACTCAAGGGTGCCGACCGGGTACTCGAGCACCTCGGATTGCGCACCCGGCTGTTCGCGGCGCCGGGCTGGGAGGTGTCACCGGGTGTCGTGACAGCGCTGCCACAGAACGGTTTTCGGCTCCTCGCCGACCTACACGGGATCACCGATCTGGTCGACAACACCACTGTCCGCGGCCGGGTGCTCGGGATTGGGGAGGGATTCCTGACCGAGCCGTGGTGGTGCCGCATGGTCGTGCTCGCCAGCGAGCGCGTCGCACGCCGCGGCGGCGTCGTCCGCATCGCGGTGGCCGCCCGTCAACTGAGCAAGCCCGGACCGCGTCAGGCGATCCTCGACGCCGTCGACCTCGCGCTGATGCACGGTTGCACACCGACGGTGTACCGGTGGCGGGCCGACAGCGCCGTTCCCGACGCCGCCTGACCGGCGATTTAGAACGTGACCGCGTCCTCCTCGGGCAGCACCTGAAAGTCGGTGCTCGTCATCTCGCGCAGGCGGCTGTAATAGATTTCGCGGGCATTCGGGGCGATGATCCCCTGGTGGATGGGCACCGCGCGCCGCGGCGCGACGGCGCGCAGATAGTCGACGGCTTCGGAGACCTTCATCCACGGTGCCGCCGCCGGGGTAGCCAGGACGTCCACGGGCTCATCGGGAACGAACAGCGCGTCACCGGGATGCATCAGCCGGGCAGGATGCTCGTCGTCGCCGACCAGATACGAAATATTCTCGATCACGGGGATGTCGGGGTGGATGACCGCATGTCGGCCGCCGAGAGCCCGGACGGTGAGGTCACCGATGGTCAACTCGTCGCCGACGCGCACCGCCCGGCAGGGCTGGCCCAATTGGGCCGCGGTCTGCGGATCGGCGTACAGGACGGCATCCGGATTGCCCTCGAGCAGCGACGGGAGTCGCGCGACGTCGACGTGATCGGCGTGCTGGTGGGTGACCACGATGGCGCTGAGGCCGGTGATCCCCTCGAAACCGTGCGCGAACGTGCCGGGGTCGAACAGCAGGCGGGTGTTGCCGAATTCGGCAAGTAGGCAGGAATGGCCGAAATGCGTGAGCTGCATATCGACGATTGTGCCTCGACCGGGCCTCGCGGTCCCGAGCGCCCGCCGCCGGTAGAGTTGAGTCGCAGTTGGATCTGAGTCGGATCTGAGGAGGAGCGCCGGTGGCCCGTGTGGTCGTGCATGTGATGCCCAAAACCGAGATCCTCGACCCACAAGGTCAGGCGATTGTCGGAGCCCTGGGCCGTCTGGGGCACTCGGGTATCTTAAATGTCCGGCAGGGCAAGCGGTTTGAGCTGGAGGTCGACGACACGTTCGATGATTCCGCGCTCGCCGAGATCGCCGAATCGCTGCTGGCCAACACCGTGATCGAGGATTGGACGATAAGCCGGGAACCCCGGTGACGGCGCAGATCGGGGTCATCACGTTTCCCGGCACCCTCGACGACGTCGACGCTGCCCGCGCCGTGCGGCGCGTGGGGGCGGAGGCGATCAGCCTGTGGCACGCCGACGCCGATCTCAAGGGCGTCGACGCCGTCGTGGTGCCGGGGGGCTTCTCCTACGGTGACTACCTACGGACCGGGGCGATCGCCAAGTTCGCACCGGTGATGGCCGCGGTGATCGACGCCGCGGGGCGGGGAATGCCGGTGCTGGGCATCTGCAACGGCTTCCAGGTGTTGTGCGAGGCCGGACTGCTGCCGGGTGCTCTGACCCGCAACGCCGGTCTGCACTTCGTCTGCCGCGATGTGTGGCTGCGGGTGAGCGCCATCTCGACGGCGTGGACATCGCGCTTCGAGGCGGGCGCCGACCTGCTGGTGCCGCTGAAGTCGGGCGAGGGACGCTACGTGGCCCCCGCCGATGTCCTCGACGAACTCGAGGGTGAGGGCCGGATCGTGTTCCGCTACAACGAGAACGTCAACGGATCCTTGCACGACATCGCCGGAGTCAGCTCCGCCAACGGTCGGGTCGTGGGGCTGATGCCGCATCCGGAGCACGCCATCGACGCACTCACGGGCCCCTCCGAGGACGGGCTCGGCTTGTTCTACTCGGCGCTGGACGCCGTGCTCGCGGTCTGACCGCGCCGAACGTGCACTCATCGCGAGATTTGGGCTGATTTTTCGCGCTGAATACACGCTCGGCACGGCCCACCGCACCCGCGACCGTGAGCAGCGGATGCCCACAGGAGATGATGGTCCCCATGCCGGCCAGCGCCGCAGGCCTCTGCGAGTTCATCGACGCGTCACCGTCGCCGTTTCACGTCTGCGCCACGGCGGCCGCCCGACTGGTGACCGCCGGATACACCGAACTTCGCGAAGCCGACCGCTGGCCGGCGGAACCCGGCCGCTACTTCATCATCCGCGCCGGATCGCTGGTCGCCTGGAATGCCACCACGCCGGCGGGCCCGTTCCGCATCATCGGCGCCCACACCGACAGCCCTAACCTGCGGGTCAAGCAGCATCCGGATCGGCAGGTCGCTGGATGGCGGGTGGTCGCACTGCAGCCATACGGCGGCGCGTGGCTCAACTCCTGGCTGGACCGCGACCTCGGTATCAGCGGTCGGCTGTCGTTGCGCGACGGCGCCGGCATCACCCACCGCCTGGTCCGGATCGACGATCCGATCCTGCGGGTTCCGCAGCTGGCCATCCACTTGGCCGAGGACCGGAACGCGCTGACGCTGGACCCGCAGCGTCACGTCAACGCGGTCTGGGGTGCCGGTCCCGGTGTGGTGTCGTTCGTCGGCTATGTGGCCAAGCGGGCCGGGGTGGCGGCGGCCGACGTGCTGGCCGCGGACCTGATGACCCACGATCTGACGCCGTCGCGGCTGGTGGGGGCCGGTGCCGACCTGGTGAGCGCCCCCAGGCTGGACAATCAGGCGAGTTGCTATGCGGGACTGGAGGCGCTGCTGGCCGCCGAGCCGCGCGGCCACCTACCGGTGTTGGCGCTGTTCGATCACGAGGAGGTCGGATCGACGTCCGATCACGGCGCGCAATCCGACCTGTTGGCGACCGTGCTGGAGCGCATCGTGCTCGCGGCCGGTGGCGCCCGGGAAGACGTTCTGCGCCGGCTGCCGACGTCGATGCTGGCGTCGGCGGATATGGCGCATGCCACCCATCCGAACTACCCGGAGCGCCACGAGCCCGGCCACCCGATCGAGGTCAACGCAGGACCGGTGCTCAAGGTGCACCCGAACCTGCGCTACGCCACCGACTCACGCACCGCGGCGGCGTTCGCCCTGGCCTGCCGGCAGGCCGGGGTCGGGCTGCAGCGCTATGAGCACCGGGCGGATCTTCCGTGCGGGTCGACGATCGGACCGCTCGTGTCGGCCCGCACGGGCATCCCGACCGTCGACGTGGGCGCCCCGCAGCTCGCGATGCACTCGGCGCGCGAAGTGATGGGCGCCCACGATGTGGCCGCCTACTCGGCGGCGCTGCAGGCGTTTCTCTCGGCGCAGACCATAGACTGGGCTGCGTGACCGCCGCCGGTACGAGTGCGCGAAGTGCGGCGGTCGACACCGTCGAGCACGCGAGCGCCACCCCCGACCAGCCGCAACCATTCGGTGAGCTGGGCCTCAAAGACGACGAATACCAGCGGATCCGGGAGATCCTGGGCCGACGGCCCACCGACACCGAGTTGGCGATGTACTCCGTGATGTGGAGCGAGCACTGCTCGTATAAGTCGTCCAAGGTTCATCTGCGCTACTTCGGTGAGACCACGACCGACGAGATGCGCGCCGGCATGCTGGCCGGCATCGGCGAGAACGCCGGAGTCGTCGACATCGGCGACGGCTGGGCCGTCACCTTCAAGGTGGAGTCGCACAACCATCCCTCCTACGTCGAGCCGTACCAGGGAGCCGCCACCGGCGTCGGCGGCATCGTCCGCGACATCATGGCCATGGGGGCGCGGCCGGTGGCGGTGATGGACCAGCTCCGGTTCGGCGCCGCCGACGCGCCGGACACCCGCAGAGTGGTCGACGGTGTGGTCCGCGGCATCAGCGGGTACGGAAATTCGCTGGGGCTGCCCAACATCGGCGGCGAGACCGTCTTCGACGCGAGCTATGCCGGCAACCCGTTGGTGAACGCGTTGTGCGTCGGGGTGCTGCGCCAGGAGGACCTCCACCTGGCGTTTGCCTCGGGTTCCGGCAACAAGATCATCCTGTTCGGCGCTAGGACCGGCCGCGACGGTATCGGCGGGGTGTCAGTGTTGGCGTCGGACTCCTTCGACGCCGCCGGATCCCGCAAGAAGCTGCCGTCGGTCCAGGTGGGCGACCCCTTCATGGAGAAGGTCCTCATCGAATGCTGCCTCGAGCTGTACGCAGCCGGACTCGTGATCGGCATCCAGGATCTTGGGGGAGCCGGATTGGCCTGCGCCACATCGGAGTTGGCATCGGCGGGGGACGGTGGCATGTCCATCCAGCTCGATGCCGTCCCGCTGCGGGCTACGCAGATGACGCCCACCGAGGCGCTCTGCAGCGAGTCCCAGGAACGCATGTGCGCGGTGGTCGCGCCCGAGAACGTAGACGCCTTCCTTGCGGTGTGCCGCAAATGGGAGGCGCTGGCCACGGTGATCGGCGAGGTCACCGACGGCGACCGGTTGCGCATCACGTGGCGCGGCGAGACGGTCGTTGACGTCCCGCCGCGCACGGTCGCCCACGAAGGTCCGGTCTACCGGCGGCCGGTGGCCCGCCCGGCGTCGCAGGACGCGCTGAATGCGGACCGTTCGACGTCACTGGCTCGGCCGGCGACCGGCGACGAACTGCGCGCGACATTGCTTGCGCTGCTGGGCAGCCCGCACCTGTGCAGCCGCGCGTTCATCACCGAACAGTACGACCGTTACGTCCGCGGCAACACCGTGCTGGCCGAGCACGCCGACGGCGGCGTCCTGCGCGTCGACGAAACCACCGGCCGCGGCATCGCGATCTCGACCGACGCCTCCGGCCGCTACACCGCCCTCGACCCCTACGCCGGCGCCCAACTCGCGCTCGCCGAGGCATACCGCAACGTCGCCGTCACCGGCGCCGTCCCCGTCGCGGTCACCAACTGCCTCAACTTTGGTTCGCCCGAAGACCCCGCTGTGATGTGGCAGTTCGAGCAGGCGGTGCGGGGGCTGGGCGACGGCTGTGCGGCCCTGGGCATTCCGGTGACGGGCGGCAATGTCAGCTTCTACAACCAGACAGGTTCCGCGGCGATCCTGCCGACGCCGGTGGTGGGTGTGCTGGGTGTGATCGACGATGTGACCCGGCGCATCCCCACCGGACTGGGCGCCGAACCGGGCGAGACCCTGATGTTGCTCGGCGACACGTTCGACGAGTTCGACGGGTCCGTCTGGGCGCAGGTGACCGCTGACCATCTGGGTGGGCTGCCGCCCCGGGTCGACCTGGCGCGCGAGAAGCTGCTGGCCGAGGTGCTGACCGCGGCCTCCCGCGACGGGCTGGTGTCCGCTGCACACGATCTGTCCGAGGGCGGGCTGGTGCAGGCCGTCGTCGAAGCGGCGCTGGCGGGCGAAACCGGTTGCCGCATCGTGCTTCCCGAAGGCGTCGATCCCTTCGTCATGTTGTTTTCCGAGTCGGCGGGCCGGGTTCTGGTGGCCGTGCCACGCACCGAGGAGAGCCGATTCCGTGCCATGTGCGAGGCGCGGGGACTGCCCGCCGTTCGCGTCGGCGTCGCCGACCAGGGTTCGGACGCCGTGGAGGTGCAGGGTCTGTTCACGGTGTCGCTGTCGGAGTTGCGCGAGACCTCGGAAGCGGTGCTGCCGCGATTTTTCGGATAGTGGCCGCCCGCTACCGAGCTGACCCGGCGACGACCCGCCAAGCCGTCCTGGACGTCGCGGACTGGCTGCGTGACGCGTCTCGTCCCGCACCCGATCGGGACAGCCTGGCCGCCGCGGTCCGGCTCACCGCGCGCACCCTGGCCGCTGCGGCCCCCGGTGCGAGCGTCGAAGTGAGGGTTCCGCCGTTTGTCGCGGTGCAGTGCATCGCCGGACCCCGGCACACCCGCGGCACGCCACCCAATGTCGTCGAGACCGACCCTCGAACCTGGCTGCTGCTGGTCACCGGTTTGGGCTCGCTCACCGAGGCGAAGAACGCCGGCACGCTGGTGCTCTCGGGCGCCCGGGCCGGTGAGATCGCCGACTGGCTGCCCCTGGTCGATCCCTGGTCGACGCAGCCGAAATCTGACTCTGAACTCGAGATTTAGCCTCATGGGGGCGTTTTTTCCACCCGCGACACGCACGTCGGATTCGGCGCCGGGGGCGCCAGGACCGTAGACTCGGTCACACCTCCGAAGCACGTCACCAACCCTCACCCGGGGAGCTGCCCAATCGTGACCGTCTCAGAGCCCGAGCAGGACCTGAACTCCCCCCGTGAAGAATGCGGCGTGTTCGGAGTGTGGGCCCCGGGTGAAGACGTCGCCAAGCTCACGTATTACGGCCTGTACGCGTTGCAGCATCGGGGCCAGGAGGCCGCCGGAATCGCCGTCGCCGACGGCTCGCAGGTGGTGGTCTTCAAAGACCTCGGCCTCGTCAGTCAGGTGTTTGACGAGCAGACCCTGGCGGCGATGCCCGGCCACGTCGCGATCGGGCACTGCCGGTACTCCACCACAGGCGACACAACCTGGGAGAACGCCCAGCCGGTATTCCGCAACACTGCCGCCGGCACCGGCGTGGCTTTGGGACACAACGGAAATCTCGTCAACACCGCCGAGCTTGCCTCGCGGGCGCGTGACGCGGGTTTGATCGCCCGGCGCTGCCCGGCACCGGCGACGACGGACTCCGACATTCTGGGCGCGCTGTTGGCACACGGTGCCGCCGATTCCACGCTGGAACAGGCTGCGCTGGAACTGCTTCCGGCCGTGCGGGGAGCGTTCTGCCTGACCTTCATGGACGAAAACACCCTCTACGCGTGTCGCGATCCGCACGGTGTTCGGCCGCTGTCGCTCGGTCGCTTGGACCGCGGGTGGGTGGTCGCCTCCGAGACGGCGGCTCTGGACATCGTCGGCGCTTCGTTCGTCCGCGACATCGAGCCGGGCGAACTGCTGGCGATTGACGCCGACGGCGTGCGGTCGACGCGTTTCGCCAACCCCACTCCCAAGGGTTGCGTCTTCGAGTTCGTCTACCTGGCGCGGCCAGACAGCGCCATCGCCGGCCGGTCCGTGCACGGCGCGCGGGTGGATATCGGTCGTCGGCTGGCCCGCGAATGCCCGGCGGAGGCCGACCTGGTGATCGGCGTGCCTGAATCGGGCACCCCCGCCGCAGTCGGGTACGCGCAGGAGTCGGGCATTCCGTACGGGCAGGGCCTGATGAAGAACGCCTACGTCGGGCGTACGTTCATCCAGCCATCGCAGACCATCCGCCAACTCGGCATCCGGCTCAAACTCAACCCGCTGCGCGAGGTGATTCGCGGCAAGCGGCTCATCGTGGTTGACGACTCGATCGTGCGGGGCAACACCCAGCGCGCCCTGCTGCGGATGCTGCGCGAAGCCGGTGCCGTCGAGGTGCACGTGCGCATCGCCTCGCCGCCGGTGAAATGGCCGTGCTTCTACGGCATCGACTTTCCGTCGCCGGCCGAGTTGATCGCCAACGCCGTCGAAGATAAAGAGGAGATGCTCGAGGCGGTGCGCCATGCCATCGGGGCCGACACCTTGGGCTACATCTCGCTGCGGGGCCTGGTTGCGGCCACCGAACAGCCCGCGTCGCGGCTGTGCACCGCCTGCTTCGACGGCAGGTACCCCATCGCGCTGCCCGACGAGACCGCGCTGGGTAAGAACGTCATGGAGCACATGCTGGCCAACGCGGCGCGCGGCGAGGATTTCGCCGCGCTCGACGATCGCGCAGCTGACGACAGTCCCGCTAGGGCCCTGATACAGCCCTGACATAGACCTGATACCGGCGGTGGCCGCTGAGCGGTAGCCTGAACCGCGATGACGGATCCCGGAAAAGACCCAGGACGCAAACCGGGCACGCAGGGCATCACCTACGCGTCGGCAGGCGTGGACATTGACGCCGGTGATCGCGCGGTCGAAATGTTCAAGCCGCTGGCGACGAGGGCGACCAGACCCGAGGTGAGGGGCGGGCTCGGGGGGTTCGCCGGCTTGTTCGCCCTGCGCGGCGGCTACCGCGAACCGGTGCTAGCGGCCTCCACCGATGGTGTGGGCACCAAGTTGGCGGTCGCGCAGGCGATGGACAAACACGACACCGTCGGTCTGGACCTTGTCGCCATGGTGGTTGACGACCTCGTCGTGTGCGGCGCCGAGCCCCTGTTCCTGCAGGACTACATCGCAGTCGGCCGGACAGTGCCCGAGCGGGTGAGCGCGATCGTGGCGGGTATCGCGGAGGGATGCGTCCGCGCCGGCTGCGCGTTACTGGGCGGCGAGACCGCAGAACACCCGGGTCTGATGGAACCGGACCATTACGACATCTCTGCGACCGGTGTCGGCGTCGTCGAGGCCGACGACCTGTTGGGCCCCGACCGCGTCAAGCCCGGCGACGTCGTCATCGCGATGGGTTCATCAGGCCTGCACTCCAACGGGTACTCGCTGGCCCGCGCGGTTCTGCTGGACATCGACCGGATGGATCTGGCCGGCTATGTGGAGGAGTTCGGGCGCACGTTGGGCGAGGAATTGCTGGAACCGACCCGGATCTACGCCAAGGACTGCCTGGCGTTGGCGGCCGAAACGCAGGTCCGCACGTTCTGCCACGTCACGGGTGGCGGGCTGGCCGGGAACCTGGCGCGCGTCATCCCCCAGGGCTTAGTGGCCGAGGTGGACCGCGGCACCTGGACGCCCGCGCCGGTGTTCGCGATGATCGCCCAGCGCGGCCGGGTGCCGCGGGAGGAGATGGAAAAGACCTTCAACATGGGCGTCGGCATGATCGCCGTCGTCGCTCCCGAAGACACCGACCGCGCGCTGGCCATCCTTACCGCGCGGCACCTGGACTGCTGGGTGCTGGGCACCACGGGCAAATCCGGAAAAGAAGGCCCCAGGGCGACACTCGTCGGGCAGCACCCGCGGTTCTAGTCCCGGTGCACCCCGGACTCGTCATGGTCCTCCGCGTCGCGTTCGCCGGGAGCGTCGGCACCGGTGCCCGACAGCTCCTCCCGAAGCCGCTCGAAGTCGGTCTGCGGAGAGCTGTACTTGAGTTCTCTCGCAACCTTGGTCTGCTTCGCCTTAGCCCGGCCGCGTCCCATGAGGGGACCCCCTCGCGCAATGACGGAGCGGCCTCGCGAGCAGGCGGCTCCGATTTCCTGGTGTCGTTGTGTCCTAGCGGTAGTTTAGCGTGCCTCACGGCTGCGCGTCGGTCGCCCCGCCCGCCGTGGGGGAGTGTCGCGGCCGATGGGCCAATTATTCAGAACCGCCCCGCAAACGCTCAACGGCCCGCCGCCCCGCACCGATCTGTTCGGCGGGCGGCAGGGAATCGGCGTCGACGGCCGCGGCGACGGAACCCTCCGGACCGGTCGCCAATTCGGTCTCGGCGGGCACTCCCCGCTTGAGCAGCGCCAGCGCCACCGGCCCGAGGTCGACGTGTTCGACGACCGTGCCGAGGCGCCCGACGGAACGCCCCCCGGCCAGCACCGCATCGCCGGTCGACGGCCGCTCCGCCGACCCGTCGAGGTGCAGCAACACCAGCATCCGGGGCGGCCGACCAAGGTTGTGCACCCGGGCGACCGTCTCCTGTCCGCGATAGCAGCCCTTGTCCAGGTGGACGGCTCCCTCGCCGGGACCGCCGATCCATCCCACCTCGTGGGGGATGGTGCGCTCGTCGGTGTCGACCCCCAGGCGGGGGCGCAGGGCCGCCACCCGGTGCGCTTCGAAGGCCCACACCCCAGCCGGGCGTACGCCCGCCCGGATCAGTCGGTCCTGCCAGGCCGCGGATTCGGCGCGCGGAACCAGAAGGTCCAGTTCGATCTCACCGGCAGCCTCACCGGAGGGGTGGCGTCGCACGAAACCGCCGCCAGCGCAGGCAACCGCGGTGAATTCTGCCGGCAGGGCGTCCAGGCCGAGCGCGTCGAGTACCGGCCGGTCGGCCAGGTGCGGGCCCAGCAGCGACAACACCGCCATGTCGGCGGCGGCGGGCGTCACGTCCGACCAGAACACCATCGTGCGCAGGTAGTCCGCCAGCGGCTCGCCCCGCCACGGTTCTGTGTCGAGGTAGGTGGTGCCCGCCAACTCTGTCTGGATCCAGTGGTCTTCGACTCGGCCCTGGCCATCGAGACTGAGGTTGTGGGTGCAGGCGCCCTCGGGGAGTTCGCGGACGTGCTGGGTGGAGATGTCGTGCAGCCACTTCTGCCGGTCACCGCCGGTCAGTGTGAGCACGGCCCGATGCGAGCGGTCCACCACCACCGCGTCGGTATCGGCTGCGCGCTGCTCGCCCAGCGGGTCACCGTGATGCCAGACGGCGCCTGCGTCGGGTCCGGGATCCGGTGCGAGGACTGCGTTGGGACGGTTCACACGTCAACTCTACGGACAGGGCGCGGGTGCCGCCGATCCGCTCGCCTCCGCCGATCCGTTGGCCTCCGCCGATCCGTTGGCCTCCGCCGAGCGTGCAGCCAGTTTCACGGTGGTCGACGAGCGTGAAGCCGGTTTCACGCTCGCGGCTAGGCTCATGACCTGTGATCGTCACGTTGGACGGAGAGGTACACCCGTCGGAGGCGCCACTGCTGCACGCCGACGACCTCGCTGCTGTCCGCGGCGACGGCGTCTTCGAAACGCTCCTGGTCCGCGACGGCTCACCCTGCCTGCTCGAGCCGCACCTGCAGCGGCTGACCGAGTCGGCCCGGCTGATGGACCTGCCCGGCCCGGACCTGCCCGGCTGGCGACGAGCGATTGATGTGGCCACCCGGCAGTGGGCCGGACCCACCGCCGGGGATGCCGCGATGCGCCTGATCTACAGCCGCGGCCGTGAGGGCGGTTCGATGCCGACGGCCTACGTGATGGTCACCACCGTCCCCGAGCGGGCGATCGCGGCCCGCCGCGACGGGACCGCGGCGATCACGTTGGACCGGGGGCTGCCCGCCGCCGGCGCCGACGCGATGCCGTGGCTGCTCGCCGGTGCGAAAACCCTGTCGTATGCCGTCAACATGGCCGCCCTGCGGCACGCCGACCGCCACGGCGCCGGGGATGTGATCTTCGTCAGTTCCGACGGCTACGTCTTGGAGGGCCCGCGGTCGACGGTGGTGATCGCGGTCGAATCGACAACCCCGGGGGGGAGACCCCACCTGTTGACGCCGCCCACGTGGTACCCGATCCTGCGGGGGACCACGCAGCATGCCCTGTTCGACGTGGCCCGCACAGTCGGCTACGACTGCGACTACCGGGCGCTGCGAATCACGGACTTGCTTACTGCCCAGGGGATCTGGTTGATCTCGAGTGTCACCCTGGCCTGCCGCGTACATACGCTCAACGGCCGGCCCCTCGCGCCATCCCCGATCGCCGGGGAGTTCGCCGACCTTGTCGACGCGGCGATCGTCAGCGACCGCTGACGGCGCGTTGCTGTTGTCGGCGCGGACGGTTGCCGGTACCGTCGGCTGTACACAGGAAAGGAGGTGGTCCGAGAAATTGATAGCTTCATGGACATGTGAGGTGGCTGCGCGCTAGCGCACTGGGACCAAACCGGCGCATCACGCTGGCGAATTCCCCGCAGTCACCCGGCCCCCGAGCTTCCGGTTGTGTCCGACCAGGAGTTGTGCTCGGGGGTCGATCCATATCCGGGCCCGGATCAGGCCCGCGTCGCGCTAC
Organism: uncultured Mycobacteriaceae bacterium; assembly: GCA_903927745.1. Taxonomy (GTDB): domain Bacteria; phylum Actinomycetota; class Actinomycetes; order Mycobacteriales; family Mycobacteriaceae; genus Mycobacterium. The sequence continues at coordinate 1,344 of CAIYOH010000138.1, read as the reverse complement.
CCCGCGTACCGCGACAATCGTGCCGACAGATGCGGGACCAGGCCGCCGTCGGCGTCGACGCGTTCCTCGACGTAGGCCAGGTCGCCGCCGTCGACGATCCCGTAGAGCCGCTTGGCGCCACCGACGAGCACTCCGGATCGACTGCGGGCCAGCGCGTCGGTCACCAGTTCCCACGACGATTGGTTTCGCGGCTGGCCGTAGAACAACTCGACATACCCCGAGGAATGCGCCAGCAGCAGCTCGATCGCCTGGGATTCGGTGGGATCGTCGGGATCGTCGACGAATCGCCAGAAGCCCGTCTCCCGCAGGCCGTGCTGCTCGTAGGCGCCCGTGTCGTCGAGCCGCCAGGACCGGGATTCCCAGATCAGGTAGTCGCCGCCGTCGTGGGCGACCACGATCTGTTGCCCGAACCTGTAGTCACGGTTGTGCGCGCGGCCCTCGCCTTCCCCGCGCCATACGCCGACCAGTGGGAGCAGCGCGAGCAGGGCGTCATGGAGGTTGGCGCCCTCACGCAGGTTGGCCGTGTCCGTGGGCACGGGAAGATCGTCAAAGGCCGGAAGGTTGCGGCCCGCAGTCATTTTCGCCCGTTCGGCGGCAGCAGCCACCGGATCCGGTGGCTCGGCGGCGGTCACGATTCGTCGGTGATGAGCCGGTACAGGGTGTACAAGGCGAACCAGGAAATAACCACGACGGCCACGACCAACATGATCTCGAAGAAGAGCGCCACGGAGACCATTCTATTCGGCCCGCGCGGTTAGGTGTGGCGCAGGCGCGCAACGAGCGGGTAGAGCTGGCACCCCAGGCAGATGCCGAAGGCTGCGTTCAGGAATGCGGCCACCAGGGCGCCCCCGGTGGCGACCACACCCACCACAAAACCCGCCACGGCGGGGCCGGTCACGAATCCGCCGATGGCAACCAGCGCGAACAGCAACCCGATGAACTGGGCGAACTTCAACGGCGCCACCGGTTCGCGCTCTCGGACGGGCCCCAGCCGGGGCGCCACCACGGTGGTGAACATGCGCCCGTACGGGTGGCGGCGGGGCCCGCCGACGGCGCCGATGGCGAAAATCGCGGCCTGGACGCCGAGGAGGGCCGCGGCAGCCCGCGGGCTGGCAGCCGCGAGGATCAATGCCGTCACCAGGACGGCGGTGGTGACCCAGGCGGCAAACCTCGGTCCGCGCACGTCGACGACGTCGGGGTTGGCTTTCTTGGTGGTGGTGCTGCTGGTGCTGGTGGTGCTGGTGCTGGTGGTGCTGGTGCTGGTGTTGTTACAACTGCTGCTGGTGGTGCTTGTGGTGCTGCTGGTGTTGTTACAACTGCTGATGGTGCTAGTGGTTCTGGTGG
>CAIYOH010000137.1 GCA_903927745.1 uncultured Mycobacteriaceae bacterium | reverse complement strand
TTGCACCTCACCATGTCGGTGGCGATGGCGGTGATGGCCTGGCCCCGCGGTGCGGCGTTAACCACCACCGGGCACGCCGTCGGCCCCATGGTGTTCTTCGTGATCGCCGCGGTCTGGTTCGTGGCCGTGACCATCGCCGGGGCCGGCCCTCGCATCGTCAACGGCTACAGCACGGTGATGATGGTGGCGATGGCGTGGATGTATGCCCTGATGGGCGGCATGACCGGTACGGGCGCAGACGGCATCGGCGGCATGGATGACATGGGCGGCATGGCCGGCTCGAGCATGGGCGGCATGGATGCCTCGTCATCGCACGGCGGCCATCCCGCATGGGTCGGCGCGGTGAACTGGTTGTGGACCGTTGTTTTCGCAGCCGCCGCGCTCTGCTGGATTAGTCGCTACGTGTCCCTACGCAAGGCCGGGCCCCCAGCGTCGGAGCATCGCTCCCTCGACGCCGGGTGGCAGGCGATGATGGCGACCGGCATGGCCACCATGTTCGGCATCGCGGCGTAGCGCCGCTCCTGTGCACCGATCCTGCACTTCGAGTGGGAACCCGTGGCGTCGAGTGGGAATCCTTGGCGCCGACACGCCGAGGATTGTCGCCCACGATTCCCAGTCAAGACGCCGGTCCGGCGCGGCTCGACCGGGAGCTAGGCGGCCGATCCATCGGTCGGCCACAGATGGCCGCGCCGTCGACCACGAGATGCGTTCTGAGGCAACACGATGTCAGGCATTTCGGCGTCAGCGTCGACCTGGTCCAGCACCGGCCGGGGAGTGCGACCGCTTCGCCACACCAGGATCGCCAGGACCGCTCCGACCACAATCGGGACGTGACTCAGCATCCGCGTGATCGTGACGGCGCCGGACGCCGCATCCACGGCGACGTAGACAGCCAGGACACCGACGAACACCGTGAGGACGCCCGCGAGACCGGCGGCGGCTCCCGGCCACAACGCCGCGCCCACCATCACCACACCGAGCGCCACCGACCACGCTGTCGACTCGTTGAGCAGATGACTGCCCACGTGTGCTGAATGACCGTGCGCCAGGCCAACGCCCAGCCCGAACCCTTGCGCGGAGGCCAGCACGAGTTGCGCGACGCCCACCACCAACAGCGCCCACTGCTGCCAACTCAGCCATGACCGGCGTCGCGGCGCCACCCGTTCGACCCCGAAGGGGCCCAGCGGTGTGATCACCGCCTGGGACTCGACCAGCCGACGCAGCGCCCGGCTCTGGTCGGCCACGCCGTCAAACCAGGCGCGGCACCCGCCGCAGTCGGCGAGGTGCTCATCGACGCGCGCCGAGGGCACGGGCTCCCGTTCCCCATCGAGTCGCGCGGACAGCGCCTCGCGGGCCACCTCACAGTCCATACCCCTATAGTCGCGCGAAACTGCCCAAATGTTCCCGCGCGACGCCGATCAGCGTCGACTGGTGCGTCTCGGCGCGCTCACCAGCCACGCCCACACGATCACACCCTCCAGCGCAAGGCCGGCCCCGACAAATCCCCACTGAACTGCGGCCATCTGACGATCAGATCAGGAGTCAGGGGCGCGCGCAAGAGCGGGCCGCGGGTACCTTCAGGGACAAAGCCACGGAGGAGCCACGATGTCTGGAACCGCGAAGTCCGGAACCGCGAAGTCCGGAACCGCGAAGTCTGGAACCGCGAAGTCTGGAACCGCGAAGTCCGGCCAACCGCCCGCGGCCGGCTGTTGCGCCCCGGGTCCCGTGCACGCCGCACGGGTGTCGATCGCGGGCGTCGCGCCCGCGGATCGCACCGTGCGTCCACGCAAGCGCCATGCGGCCGACAAAGCCGACCTGCTGGTGGCCGGATCCCTCATCACCGTGGACGATGCGCATCCGCGGGCCGAGGCGATGGCAATCGCGGGGGGCCGCATCCTCGCGGTCGGCACGCGCGCCGACCTCGAGAGCTTCGGCGGCCCCGGCACCACGGTGCTCGAGCACACGACGGGGGCGATCCTCCCCGGTTTCGTGGAGCCCCATCTGCATCTGGTGTCCTCCGCGCTGGTCTTCACCGGGGTGGACTGCTCGCCGTATACCAATAAGACCCTCGACGCGGTCCTCGCCGGCCTCAAGACAGCCACCGCCAAGGCTCCCGCGGGCCAGACCGTGGTGGGCCAGCTCTACGACCCGAGCCTGCTGCCGGGCCAGCCCGAACTGACCGCCAGCCTCCTCGACCAGGTCTCGACCGAGGTCCCGATCGTGGTGATGAACGCCTCCCAGCACTACTTCTATGTGAACTCCGCTGCTTACGCGGCCGTGGGAATCACCGCCGCGACGCCGAATCCGCCCGGCGGCGACTACGGCGCGCGCGGCGGCACACTCACCGGCATCGTGGCGGAGAACGCCGCGATGCTGAACTTCATCACAGTCCTGCCACCACTGACACCGCAGGCCATCGCCCAGGCCATCACCGGCATCGCCGACCTCGCCGCCCGCGCCGGAGTGACCTACGTGCACGAGGCCGCCACCGGTGCCATCGCCGGGGCCAAGGAGGTCGACCTGCTGCACCAGACCTTCGACCAGGCGGGCTTCCCGATCCGCGGTTCGCTGTCGCTATGGGGCCTGAACCTCGACGACTTCACCCCGGCCGGCATCGTGCCGGGCTCCGGCGACGATCGCCTGCGCGCCCAGACCGTCAAGTGGGTCGCCGACGGCTCCAACCAGGGCTACACCGGCTACATGCGGGAGAACTACCTGGGCCGCGACACCCGCGGCGCGCCGAACTTCACCCCCGAGCAACTCGTCGCGAACTTCGCCAAGACCGTCGAGGCGGGCTGGCCGATCATGTGCCACGCCAACGGGGACGCCGCCCTCGACATGGTCATGACGGCCTTCGCGACGACGGCGGCGTTGCCGGCCTGGGACCGGGCCCAGCGGCACCGCATCGAGCACTCCTCGCTGCTGCGCGACGAGCACATCGCCGCCATGGCCGACCTCGGTGTCACCCCGAGCTTCTTGATGAACCACGTGCGGCTGTGGGGCAAGGTGATGCGCGACGAGATCCTCGGCGCCGAACGCGCCCAACTCCTCGACCGCTACGGCTCGGCGGTCAAGGCGGGTCTGCGCGCCAGCTTCCACTGCGACTACTCGGTCTCCCCCATCAGCCCGCTCAACTACGTCGCCACCGCCGCCGCACGCACGATCGCGGACGGCGGCGAGGTCCTCAATGCCGCCGAGCGCGTCTCGGTCGCCCAGGCGCTCAAGGCCAGCACCATCGACGCCGCCTGGATGTGTCACAGCGACGGGCTGGTCGGCTCGCTGACCCGGGGCAAGGCCGCCGACTTCATCCTGCTCGGCGCGGATCCGCTGGCGCACGAGTCCGACCCCGACGCGGTGCGCGACATCCCCGTGCTGGCAACGTATCTGGATGGCACCGAGGTGCACTCATGATCGATGACGCGCTGCTGGCCAGTCGGGAGATCCCGACCTCGTTGCGCGATGCGCGGGCGTTCCTGATCCGGCATCGCTCCCGGGACATGCACGGCCGGGCCACCGAATCCACCGGGCTGGTCATCACGCCGACGTCCGCCGACGCCGACATGCCGGTGCTGACCTGGTGTCACGGCACCACCGGCCTCGGCGACGCCGCCTGCCCGTCGGCCCAGCCCGACCCAGCCCGGGAATTTCTTCCCTACTTCACGATCGAGGCCACCCAGCAGATCGACTACGGCGTTCCCGGCGCGCAGGCCTTCCTCGACGCCGGCTGGGTGCTGTGCGCCACCGACTACCAGGGCCTGGGCACCCCGGGCCTGCACCAGTACACGCTGAACCGCACGAACGCCCGGGACGCGGTCAACATCGTGCACGCCGCGCACCGGATGGGGTTGCGGCTGTCCAATCAGGTCGCCGCGATGGGGTGGTCGCAGGGCGGCGCGGCCGCCGCGGCGGTGGCTGAGCTCGACGCCAACGACTTCGGACCGCTGGAACTGATCGGCGCGGTGCCGATGTCGCCCGGCGTGCCTGACATCGGCCTGACACTGCCCTCGGGAACCTTCATCGAGGCACTGTTCGACCCGACGAAGGCCCCCGACTCGCACCTGTTCATGATCCTGGCGGCGATGGGCTCAACCTTCGCCGAATTCTCCCTTGATGACATGTTCACCCCGTTGGGCAAGCAAATTCTCGCCGGCACCGCCGACACCCAGCCGGTGCACCACCTCAACGACACCCTCGCTCGACTGCATCTGACCCGCGGCCCGATCCTGCAGTTCGATCAATCCAGGTTCGACGCCTTGCTCGCCGCCATGTCCTCCGCCTCAGCCGGTCAGGCGCGCCCACGCTGCCCGGTGTTGGTCTGCATCGACGGCTTCGCCGGCGGCACCGCTGTGCCCGTCGTCTGGCAGCAGCAGTACGCCAAACAGGCTGCCGCCCTCGGCGGCGACATCACCACGACCATCTACCCGGACGACGACCACTTCTCGTTGCCCGCCTCGTGTGTGACCGACGCCCGGCGCTGGCTCGAGGAGCGGCTGACTACGGTGACGTCATGACATTGGACACTGCATCGACGCCAGCGCCCTGGATCCCGGAGGTACCCGACCTCACCCGGATGTACTCCGAGGTCGGCGCCGCGCTGCGGTCGGCGATGGCCGACCGCGGCGTCGACGCGATGATCCTGCTGCTCAACGGCAACGTCACCTACGCGACGGGGGCCAGCTGGCCGCTCCTCGACGCGGGGCTGTCGCACACGCAGCGCCCGGTGGCCATCCTGGTGGCGGGCGACGAGCATCCGCATCTGTTCATGCCGTTCCGCGAGGGCGCCGCCGCGGAGTCCCAGGTGCCGGCCGATCATCGCCACGGCCCGCTCTACCTCGAATTCGACGAAGGCGTCGAGCATTTGGCCACGATGATGGCCCAGCTCGTCCCGCCGGGCGCGCGGGTGGCCGTCGACGAGATGACCGGGGCAATGCGCGACGCGGCGCACCGGCTATTCCCGGGCGGGCCACCGCTGGAGGCTGCCGTCGTGGTCGGTGCGGCCCAGCTGGTGAAAACGCCCGATCAGATTTCGTGCATCCGCCGGGCATGCCAGATCACCGAACAGACGATGGCCCAGGTGCAGACGGAACTGGCGCCCGGCGCCAGCCAGCTCGACCTGTCGGCGACGTTCGTGCGCCGCGCCTTCGAACTCGGTGCCACGGCCAACATGCTGGAGGCGATCTGGGAGGTGATGCCGCGCTCCCGGGCAGAAGGCCAATGGACCACGCACGGCGATCTCCCCCTGCCGCTGCTGACCTCCGAGGTGCCGCTGCGCGCCGGCGACGTCCTGTGGACGGACGTAAGCATCACCTACCAGGGGTACTGCTCGGATTTCGGCCGGACCTGGCTCGTCGGCGCCGAACCGTCAGCGCGGCAGCAGGATCAGTACGCGCAGTGGCGCGCCATCCTTGATGCCGTCCTCGGCGTCACCCGGGCCGGGGCGACATCCGGCGATCTCGCACGCGCGGCGATCGCGGCCAACAGCGGAGCCAAGCCGTGGCTGCCGCACTTATACCTGGGGCACGGCATCGGCACCTACCCGGCCGAAGCGCCCTTCATCGGAACGGATCTGGGCGAGGAGCACGACGACGCCTTCGTCTTCCAAGCCGGCACGGTACTGGTGCTCGAACCGGTGGTGTGGGAGGACGGCACCGGCGGCTACCGCAGCGAGGAGATGGTGGTCATCACCGACGACGGCTATCACCTCATCACCGACTACCCCTATGCCCCTTATGGTTTCTGAGGTCGGGCCCGATAACCGGGCACTCCGTACCGCGCGTCGTGACCGCGCCCTGGCCCAGATGCGGGCCCACGGCTTGGACTTGCTGGTGCTGGGACGTCAGGCCAACGTCCGCTACGTCACCGGCGTTCCGCAGCTGTGGATCGCGGGCACCCGCCCGTTCGGCCCGATCTGCGTGCTCAACGGCGCCACCGGCGAGATCCACTTGAACAGCACATCCGACGAAGGTGTGCCCGAGGAGATCGACCACGACCACCTGTACGGCCTGATGTGGAACCCACACACACTCATGGGAATTCTCCAGGGCATCGACGGGGCGCGCACCGCCCGGCGGGTGGGTTCCGACGCGATCACCCCGACGTTCGCCGAGTTGTTGCCACTGGCCTTCCCGAACGCCGAACTTGTCAATGGCGAACCCGCGATGCGGGCCGCGCGCCGGATCAAGACCCCCGAAGAACTCGTCGCGATGACCGCCGCGGTGGGCGTCGCCAACGCGGGACTCCGCGCGGGGATCGCCCAGGTGGCACCGGGCGCGGCCGAGAGGACGGTGGCCGGTGCCGTGCTCGAGGCGATGGCCGCGGGCGGCGTGACGACATCCGCCAGCCAGGACGCCGCCTGGGTGACCTCCCGCGATCATCCCTGGCGACGCACCGACGGCGACGGCCGGATGCGGACGGGCGACCTCGTCGCGCTGTCCGCCGGCGCGCTGGCCGACGGGTACGTCGGCGAGGTGGGCCGGACGGTGTTCGTCGGCGACGACGACACCGACGCCGTTCAGGCTCTGTATCGACGCTCGGATGCATTGGGGGAAAGGCTGATTGAGGCCTGCCGGGCGGGTGCCGCGGCCACGGACCTGTTCGCCGCCTACGAGGCCGCCGGCGAGCCGTTGCCCGCAACGCCGGTCGCGCACGGCCTGGGTCTCGGCTTCGACCCGCCGGTGCTGTCGCCGGCCATCCCGCACACCGCGGCCACGGAGCGACTGGAATCCGGAATGGTGCTGGCGGTCACGAATTACGTGTGGCAACAGGGCGTCGGGGCCGTATTCCGCCGGGACGCGGTCCACATCAGCGAGGACGGGCCCCGCCTGCTCAATCCAGCTGGCGCCGCCCCGTAACGCCGCGCAGCAGGCTCCAGGAGACCAGTGCGCCCAACGCGATGGAAACAATCGCGGCGGCGGCGACACCCAACGTGGCCGTGTTGGCGACATCACCGGACAGATTGCGGCTCAACGACATGAAGGTCAGCTGTCCGGGCACCAGCGCCCAGAACGTCGCCAGTATCAGCACCCCGACGGGCGGCGCACCTGTGAGGCGGGAGGCCAGCATCGCGAACGGGATCGCGACGATCGCCGCCAGGAACCCGGAATGGCCCGGGCCCAGGGCGTGCCCGGCCAGGGTCTGCGCCAGCGTGGCCACCGCGATGGTCACCAGCAGCCAGATCAACGAACCCTGTGGGGCTGACAGGTACAGGTACAGCCCGACCGCGATCACCACAATCCCGGCATACAGCGACCACGAACCCATGGGCGTCGACGGGGCGTGCGGGGGCACCTGTCCCGCGAGCTGCACCCCCAGGCCCACGCCGTAGCCCAGCAGACCCATCTGCGCCAGGCCGTAGACCGTCCGGCTGGCACCGGAAATGACTTTGCCCGCCGCCAATTCGATCGCGCCGATCATCAGCGGCATACCCGGCAAGGTGGCGATCAGCGCCGGGGTGATCACCCGCAGCAGCCCGTCGCCGGCGACGTCAGCGACGAACCAGGTGGCCAGCAGCGTCACCACCAGGGCCGACACCGTGGGCACGATCGGCGCGAGGTCGGGCACCAGCCCGGCAACCTCCACGATCAGACCCACCACCAGTCCCAGGAGCAGATGGGCCAGCAGCGCCTTCCACGACGGGTTGCTGACCATGCCAAACCCGACCGTGGTCAACGCGTAACCGCCGATCGTGGCCAAGACCCCGAACCGCGGCGGCTGACGGCGGGCGGCGTTGACCGCGGCGACGGCGTCGGCCGGGGCGATCGCCCCCGCGGCCGCGAGGTCGACGATCTCGTCCACCCGAGCGGCGACGTCGAACCGGCTCGACGGCTGGACGGAAGCGTCCATCTCGTGCGTCTCGGTGCCGATCTGGATGAACAGCATGGTGGGCAGTGCGGAGACTCGGACGGGTTGGGTGGTGTAGCGCGCGGCGATCTCGAGCAGTCGTCCCTCCACCACCTGAATCGGCCGGAACACCTCGATCAGGGCGACGCCGATCTCGCGCAGCATCGCCGCCACCTCGGCCGAGTCGTAATGGTCCGTGGGTGCCAGGGCTGCCGGGGCAGGCTTGCGGAGTCGGTCGGTGATCCAATCGCGAAACGGCATGCCGCAATGATTGCGGAGCCCCATACGCCAGGATTGACCCATGCCCGAATCCCTCGCAGTCCCGGCAACCACCCCGCCACACCTGCAGCGGAGTTTGGCTAATCGCCACATCCAGTTGATCGCGATCGGGGGCACCATCGGGACCGGCCTCTTCATGGGCTCCGGGCGGGCGATCTCCCACGCCGGTCCGGCGGTGCTGCTGGTCTACGGGGTCATCGGGTTCTTCGTGTTCTTCGTGCTCCGCGCGATGGGCGAGATGTTGTTGTCGAACCTGAACTACAAGTCGTTCGTCGACATCGCCACCGACATGCTGGGACCCGCGGCGGGCTTTTTCGTCGGGTGGTCCTACTGGTTCGCCTGGATCGTGACCGGCATCGCCGAAGTCGTCGCCATCGCCGGCTACACCCAGTTCTGGTGGCCCGCTCTGCCGACGTGGCTGCCGGCCCTGCTCACCATCGGCCTGGTCATCGTCATCAACCTGTTCACCGTCCGCAACTTCGGGGAGATCGAATTCTGGTTCGCCTTGATCAAACTCGTGGCGATCGTGGGCTTGATCCTCGCCGGTGTGTACCTGCTGGCGACGAACTTCGTATCGCCGGAAGGCCACCCCGCGACCGTCGCGAACCTGTGGAACGACGGCGGATTTTTCGCTAAGGGTTTTGCCGGCATGGTCGGCGGGTTCCAGATCGCAACCTTCGCCTTCGTCGGCGCGGAGCTCATCGGAACCGCGGCGGCCGAGACCGCGAATCCGCGCTACACGCTTCCCCGAGCGGTCAACGCCGTCCCAATACGGTTGGGGATCTTCTACATCGGCGCGCTCCTAGCGATTCTCGTTGTCATCCCGTGGCGGGAGTTCACCAGCGGCAAGTCCCCGTTCGTCATGATGTTCACCCTGGCAGGCTTCGCCGCCGCCGCATCGGTGATCAACTTCGTCGTCATCACCTCGGCCGCATCGTCAGCGAACTCGGGGGTGTTCTCCACCAGCCGCATGCTGTACGGCCTGGCGGAAGCCGGCAGCGCGCCGGCCCGGTTCCGCGAGCTCAACCGAGGCGGCGTACCCGCGCCCGCGCTGCTCGTCACGGCAGCGCTGTTGCTGTTGGCCATCCCCCTGCTGAACGTCGACGGTTCGGTGCTGGGCGCTTTCACGCTGCTGACCAGCGTTTCGGCGCTGTTGTTCATCTTCGTGTGGGCGATGATCATCGCCAGCTACCTGACGTACCGTCGCCGGCACCCGCAACGGCACGCCGACTCGGCCTACAAGATGCCCGCCGGGGTCGCCATGAGCTGGGCGGTGCTCGCCTTTTTCGCGTTCGTGATCTGGACTCTGACCACCGACAGTGAGAGCGCCACCGCCCTGCGCTGGTTCCCGCTGTGGTTCGTGTGCCTGGCGGTCGGGTGGCTGATCATCCGGCGGCGGCCCAGCCACGCCGAGGGGTACCGCTACTTCCAGGCCGCGATGAACCTACCAGTCGATGAGCCGGCCGAGCGTTCCGACGGCCACACGCCTGCGACGCCGACCGCGACAACCTGAACCCGGCTTGAGTGCGCCGATCGGGTCGGTGCGACGATCATGGGGACGATGTGACCCAGACCGCACGAGACGGGCTAACACTGTTCGCCGAGCCGCGGCAATCGAGAGGGAAGGCTCTGAGAAATGGGACGGGAAAAAATGGGGCGAGTCCAGGACAAAGTCGTTCTGATCACCGGCGCCGCGCGCGGCCAGGGGCGCAGCCACGCGGTCAAACTGGCCGAGGAGGGCGCAGACGTCATTCTGTTCGACATCTGCCATGACATCGACACCAACCAATACCCGTTGGCCACATCGCACGACCTCACCGAGGCGGGTCTGGAAGTCGAGAAGACCGGCCGGCGGGCCATCACCGCGGAGGTCGACGTCCGCGACCGAGCGGCGGTGGCCCGGGAACTGGCCAACGCCGTCGCCGAACTCGGCGGCCACCTAGACGTCGTCGTCGCCAACGCCGGTATCTGCCCGCTGGGCACCGATGTTCCCATCGCCGGCTTCGTCGACGCGTTCGATGTCGACTTCGTCGGGGTGGTCAACACGGTGCACGCGGCGTTGCCCTACCTCAAGTCCGGTGCCTCGATCATCACCACCGGCTCGATCGCCGGCCTGATCGCCGGGAACCAGCCCGCAGCCGGCGGCCCGGTCGGACCGGGCGGGGCCGGTTACAGCTTCGCCAAGCAGCTAGTGGATTCCTACACCCGAATCCTCGCCGGCCAACTGGCGCCGATGTCGATCCGGGTCAATGTCGTTCACCCGTCGAACTGCAACACCGGAATGCTCAACAGCGACCCGATGTACAAGCAGTTCCGACCGGACCTGGAACACCCCACCCGCGAAGACGCACTGCCGGTCTTCCCGCTGATGCAAGCCATGCCGGTGCCCTACGTCGAACCCGAAGACGTCTCAGCGGTCGTGTGCTTCCTGGCTTCTGATGAGTCTCGCTATGTCACCGGCAGCCAGTTCAAGGTCGACGCCGGAGCAATGCTCAAGTTCTGACGACACCGGCCGCCCGCGCCTGGTCGGGTACGAATCTACGGCGCGGCGCGGGGGGTGCCACGCCGGCACGCCTCGGAGCAGTACCTGACCTGTGCCCAGTCCCGCGCCCACTTCTTGCGCCACTCGAACGGACGCTGGCAGCGCTCGCAGATCTTGGGCGGGTGCCCATTCTTCACACGCGCGTGCACCCGAGTCAGCCTATCGCCAAGCCCGAGTGACCTCTTGTTAGCCTCGTGACGTGCCACGGAAATTCACTGACGAACAAATTGAGGCATACCTCGACAGCCGCCCAGGCTGGGCGGCACTGACCACCATCGACGAGGATGGCTTCCCGCACACTGTGCCTCTGGGATACTTTCGCTTCGGCCGCGACATCATCATGGGTGTCCGCGATGGGACCCGCAAAGTCGCCAACGTCGAGAACAACTCACATGTGAGTGTCATGCTCGAAGACGGCTCCAGCATGGCCGATATTCGGGGAGTGATGTTCCAAGGTCACGCCCGCATCGTTCGCGAACGAACCGAAGCGCTCCAGCTCGCGAGGGAAGGTGCCCGGGCACGGGGCGTGCCAGAGCCCGACTGGCCCACCGAACCCCGACCGGGCGCCGCCTATATCCGCATGACGCCCGTCAGAACACGCTCGTGGGATTACGCAACCCCGGACGAGGCTTAGCATCGCCGACGGCAAAAAACCACCCTCGAGCTGGGGATTTGGGTGGTCCCGGCTGGGATCGAACCAGCGACCTTCCGCGTGTGAAGCGGACGCTCTCCCACTGAGCCACGGGACCGGCGGGCACACCTGATGGCGGCATCGTGCCGAGGTCGAAGATTAGCACGAGGGGACGTTTCCCCTGAATACGGTCATCTCCGGGTAGATCACAGGGATTTGTGCCGCCTCACGTCCGTGGACTATTGTCGATCTTCGCGGTGGGCGACGATCTCGCCCACGGCTCGCGGATGTGGCGCAGTTGGTAGCGCATCACCTTGCCAAGGTGAGGGTCGCGGGTTCGAATCCCGTCATCCGCTCGAGGGAGAAAGCGGCATGAATCCCCGTGGTGGAGTGGCCGAGTGGTGAGGCAACGGCCTGCAAAGCCGTGCACACGGGTTCGATTCCCGTCTCCACCTCCATGTTCGAACACGTTCGAACCCCCGCGCGATTAGCTCAGCGGGAGAGCGCTTCCCTGACACGGAAGAGGTCACTGGTTCAATCCCAGTATCGCGCACCAGAGTTTACGCAGTCCAAAGCCTGTTTGGGTGCTCGGTCATGGTGGCCCAGGTGCTCAACCGCTGGCGCGGCACGGATCACCGCAGCGGCGACACGGCACGCCGGATAACAGTCCGAACCGCGGCGAACCCGTACAGCCCCGAGATCTCGGTGGCACAGCATCAGGTCGTCCATTGACTCCCCATGGACCGATAGTGCAGAGTCACATCCGTTCCCGGAGGTCTACGGAGAGGTTTTACCGCGATGACGAAGTCAACCCTGCTGGTTCCTGCAACCGGTGTGGCCGCCCTGCTGTTGAGCGCGTCGCTCGCAGGCTGCGGGTCCGGAGCCACCACAGTCTCACCGACTTCAGCCGCCAACTCAACCTCGAGCGCGACGTCCACTTCGGCGTCCTCGGCGTCCTCGGCGTCTTCGTCGAGCACAGCCGCCGACACCGCTCACTACGCCGACGTCACACTGCCCGAATTGCCTGGGTGGTCTAATGACCCGAGTATCAAGTGGCTCGAAGGTAACGACACCTACCATGTGGCTGCGCTCCAATACGGGGAAACCGCCACCTCCATCCAGGTTCTCATTGCCAGGTTGAAACCAGGCCAGGACCCGGTCGAAGGCGCGAAGACCCTCGCCGCTGCGGCGGTTGCTGACGGCTGTCAACCCAACGGTGATCCCGCCCCCGCAACCATGAGCGGGTTCAACGGGTACCGCATTGAGTTTGGTTGCAAAGGCGGAGTGCAGCAAACGAACATAGCCTTGGGAATTCACGAGACCGCCGCTGCGCCAGCCTCCGTGGTGCTGATCGCGGGCGCCTCTCTCTCCGACAACGCGGATAAGGTTAAAGACGCCTTGAGCCTCATCACGAGCAAGGGCACCATCGTTCCCTGATCCGGTTCATGCGGACAAACGCGTCGGCGCTAGCCCATGAAACCGTGCAGTAACGGCGCGGATCCGGCGGTGGGCGTCATCGGTTGGCACGACGCCCCGCGGTTCCAGACTTACGCCGCCGTGGGCTGCCGGGTTGCGTCCAGCAGAGAGGTGTACGAGTCGGGCCTGATGAGCGCTTCCGGCGTGTCGTCGCCGAGCGATTGAAGGTCATCGCGTGATTCTTCGAGAGACCGTCCAAAGTCACTCGAGCAAAGGAATCAACGCGATGACCACTGCCCACGATATCGACCTGTCCGCTGTGCTGGCCGAACGACTCACCACCGCCCATCCCGATGTGCTGCGCGAGCTGCTGGCGACGTTCATCCCCGCCTTCATGGGCGCCGAAGCCGACGCCGTGTGCGGAGCGGGGTACAACGAACGCAGCACTGAGCGCAGTCAGGCCCGTCTGCCACTTGTGAGCGGCCCATATTGTTCATGTACCGCTCCATCGGCCGACGCGGGCCGACTAATCCTTACCCTGAATCGCCCCGTGCCATTGCCCGCACCGCCCCGATAGTGATCGGATCGTGCCCCTCCGCCACCGCGCACCACACGGTCCAGTCGAACTTGTCAGTGGGCCGGTATAGATTTCTCGGAGGCTTGCGGTTTCGTGACAGCATCGCTTCAGCAGTAACGAAGTATCACAGGATTTCCGTCGCCGCGGAGCAGCACGAACACACCGAATGAAAGGGACGGATATGGGTTCGACAACCGTGACGGTGAGGCGCGATGAGGAGGGCAACGTGGTCGCGCGATGGGTAGGCTCCGTCACCTTCCCTCCCAGCATCTACGGCGACCCCGGCTCGTTTGGGGCCCTGATCGATCAGTGCGTGGAGAACTTCACCAGGGAATTGAAGTCCGAGATCAACCTGGACCTCACGAGGTAGGTCGTGCCGGTTGTCGGTGCCCCGTTCCACACTGAGGGGAGACAGGAGAACCACCATGGACGACGACGCAGTGGCGCCCACCGTTGGGGCGGATAACGCTGAAACCACCTGGGCTCCGCCGGCGAGCGAACCCGCCTCCGATCTAGCCTGGTCGCTCGGGGATGACGCGGAGACCATCGTTACCGACCACCATCCCTGGGACTCCGCGTGGAGTCGGGCCGTGCTGGTCGTGGGAGGAGCGCTGGCGGTAGCGCTTCTCATCGGCGTCGGCGGCCTGATGATAACCATGACTCCTCGAGAAAGTCGGGTGCTCGCAGCCCAGCCCGCAACCGTAATCGTGCAGACCTCCGTCGTGGAGTTACCAGCGCCGCCGCCGGTCACCAAGACGGTCACCGTTCACGCATCGCCGACGACGGTCACCGTCCAGGCATCACCCACCGTCACCATCCAGGCCGCCCCGACGACGGCGACCGTCACAGTCCCGGCCACCTCGACCGGCCCCACCCAGTCGTCGAAGAGCGCGACGCCGTCGAGTGTCGACAGCGCCAACGACCAGCGGTTCCTCGACACCGTGCGGGCCCTGGGCTATACGATCAGTAACCCGCAGGCGGCACTGCGCAACGCTCACGAGACGTGCCGACTCTTCCAACTGGGCGAGTCGGTGGACCAGGTGAACCAGCAACTACGGGCGAAAACGGGCGCCCCCATGAACGACGTTGTGCAGTTCACGTCGAGCGTCATGCTGAGCTACCCCGACTGCGTGCGGCACACGACGCCCTCCTTCAGCGGAAACGGTTAGCCACCGGTAGCCGCACTCAGGGGGCACCCACAATCCGTGCGAGACTGCGGTCATGACCTCATCGCCGACTCCGTCCGACGGCAACGCCGCTGCCCCGGCCGCCGTCCTCAGCCAGATGATCAACGGCGCGTGGATCTCGCAGGGCATCACCGCCGCCGCCGATCTGGGTGTGGCGGATGCGCTGGCCGCCGGACCGCTGGCGCTCGACGAACTCGCCGCTCGCGTCGGGGCCGATGCCGGCGCACTGGGCAGGCTGTTACGCGCGTTGATCGGATCTGGCATCTTCGCCCGACGCGACGACGGCCGCTACGAACTGAATCCGATGGGCGACTTGCTGCGCTCCGACGCCCCGGTCCCGATGGCCGCGGCCGCGCGGTTCGTCGGCTCCCCGTGGCACCGCGAGCACTGGAGTCTGCTGACCGACGCCATCAGATCAGGCAGGTCGGTGGTCCCGAGACTGCGCGGCATGGCCTTCTTCGACTTCCTCGGCGCCGAACCGGAATTCGGACAGGTGTTCAACGACGCGATGACCAGCCTGTCGGCTACGGCGATCGGGCCCGTGGTCAGCGCTCACGACTTCACCCGGTACGGCACGATCGTCGACGTCGCCGGCGGCCACGGCCGACTCTTGGCGGCGATACTGAACTCGGCACCGGATGCCCAGGGCGTGCTCTACGACCTTCCCGAGGTGATCGCCGGGGCGGCGCCATTGCTGCGGGAACACCATGTGGCCGAACGAGTGCGTCTTGCTGAAGGCTCGTTTTTCGACCATGTCCCGGCCGGCGGTGACGCCTATGTCCTGAAGAACATCATCCACGACTGGGACGACGCGGAATCGACACAGATCCTGCGCAACGTGCGCTCGGCGGCGCCGGACGGTGCCGCCCTGTTGCTTGTCGAGACAGTCATCCCAGACGACGAGGGCGCGTCGATCGGCAAATGGCTCGACATGGAGATGCTGGTGGTCAACGACGGACGCGAACGCACTGAGAGCGAGTACCGCCGCCTGTTCGACGCAACCGGTTTTCAGATGGTCGGCGTGATCGACACCGGATCGCGGTTCAACATCATCGAGGCGCGCGCGGTGTAGCGACGTCAGCGCTGCCGGAACCGGTCGCGCAGATCCGGGTCGTTCTCCCACCACAACCCCGGTGCCGCGACGCTGTCATCCCCGGCGGCGTTGGCCGCATCCAGCTGGGAGTCGACGCGCACCGCGTGGGCCTTCTCGTCGCGGGACAGCGCGCGCATCAACACCAGGACGAACGGCACACCGATGAGGTCGCCGAGGATCCACAAGACGCCGGCACCGATCGTCTGGTCGAGCCGCTGATTCGGTCCCCATGCCCGATGCACGCCCGCGTAGTACGCCGACCCGATCAGCGGCCCCTGCCAGAGCACCAGGCCCAGCACACCGTCGCCGAGTGCCTCGGCCACGGTGATCAGCAGCGAGAGCAACTGCGGGAACCTGCGGGGTACGGGATCCGCCTGAAGTCGGGCATAGAAGTAGCCGAAGCCCACCGCTACCAGCAGGATTCGGGTGGCCGCGCCGCATCCTCCGTCGCGCAACGCGGCGCTGTACCAGGGCGTCAGGTAGAGCAGCCACGGCACCCCCAGCATCGCCAACGACGTCGTCACCGGATGCGCCAGCACCCGGGCGACGGACGTCGCCAGAAAACGGTCGATGCGCTCGCGCCCGGCCGGGCCCGCCGCGAGGCGCACGACGGTGACCGGCTTGCCCAGCGCGAGCAGAAACGGCACAACGTAGAGCAGTAGCAACACTTGCAACGCCCGCACCCAGAACAGGACGTACGCGTAGGCGCCGACCGCACCGAGCGTCGCCAGCACCCACAGCGCGACACCGGCGGCGACGCAGGCCGCCTGCGCGGGGCCGACCGAGTGCTGCGACTCCCGGGAGCGCCGGTAGCACCACGCATACGCGCCGGCGACCGCCGCGATCATCGTCATCGCGGCCGGGTCCAGGGTCCAGGAGGCCACCATGGCGGGCACCGTCAGCGGCCCGAGGTCGACACCCATGGCCACCAGCCTATGTGGGATTATCGCCAAAGGCGGCGACAGGGGCGGCGGCACGGCGGCGAGGAGGCGAAAGACGTGGCGACCACCATCCGGGCGGCCACCACCGAATCAGTCGATCCCGCGGAACTGGCCGCCGTTGCCGCGCAGACGTTTCCACTGGCCTGTCCGCCCACGGTGGATCCGGAGAACATCGCGGCATTCGTCGCGGTCAACCTGTCTGCCGCCCGGTTCGCCGAGTACCTCAACGATCCAGACCGGGCCTTGTTCGCCGCGCTGCGGGACGGCCGAATCGTCGGCTACGCCATGCTCGTGCGGGGCGTGGGCGACGACAGCGACGTACACCAGGCGGTCACCGCCCACCCGGCAGTCGAGCTGTCCAAGATGTACGTGCTGCCCGATTATCACGGATCCGGCGTCGCGGCGGCGCTGATGGACCACGCGCTCACCACCGCCGCACGGTGGGGCGCGCGCTGCGTGTGGCTGGGTGTCGAACAGAAAAACCCACGTGCGCAACGCTTCTACGCCAAGTGCGGGTTCGCGAACGTCGGAACCAGGACATTTCAGGTGGGCACCCGGTCCGAAAACGACTATCTCATGGTGCGCGAGATGCAGCACTGAGCGCGAGCAACCGGGAGATGGCCCGCAGGTACTTTTTGCGGAATCCGCCGGCCAGCATCTCGTCGCCGAAGATGGCGTTCAGCCGTGCCCCGGAAGCCACCACCGGGATACCCGCGTCGTAGAGGCGATCGGTCAGCGACACCAGCCTCAGCGCGACGTTCTGATCCTCGATGTGGTGCACGCCCGTCAGGCACACCGCCGTCACGCCCTCGATGAGGGTGAGGTACCGCGAGGGATGCATCGTGGCCAGATGCGCGCACAGCGCATCGAAATCGTCCAGCGTCGCACCGTCGGTCGCCGCGGCGTGCGCGGTCACCTCCTGCTCGGACAACGACTCGGGCGCCGGCGGCAGGCCTCGGTGCCGGTAGTCGGGCCCCTCGATCCGCACGGTGGTGAACATGGCCGCCAGGGTGTTGATCTCACGCAGGAAGTCCTGGGTGGCGAACCGGCCCTCGCCGAGTTGTTCCGGCAGGGTGTTCGACGTCGCGGCCACCGACACGCCCCGCTCGATCAGCGACGACAGCAGACGCGAGATCAGCGTCGTGTTGCCCGGGTCGTCGAGTTCGAACTCGTCGACGCACACCACCGTGTAGTTGGCGAGCAGATCGATGCATTCTGCGAAGCCGAACACCCCCGCGAGCTGGGTTAGCTCGCCAAACGTGGCGTACGCCTTCGGATTCGGGCCGGGCACCTGGTAGTAGACCGAGGCTAGCAAGTGTGTCTTGCCCACCCCGAATCCGCCGTCGAGATAGAGGCCGACGCCCGGCAGCACGGCCCGCTGCCCAAACAGCTTCCGGCGGCCCGCCCGTCGCTGCGCGGCCTCGCGGCAGAACTCCTCGCATGCGGCGACGGCGGCAGCCTGCGTCGGTTCGGCCGGATCGGGACGATACGTCGCGAAGCGCACATCGGAGAACGTGGGCGGCGGGGTCAACTGGGCCATGAGCCGCTCCGGCGACGCCGTCGGGTGCCGGTCCGCCAAGCGACCTACCCGGCCAGACCTGGACCCACGCATGCCCGAACTGTAGCGACGTGCTGCAATCGGTTCCATGGCCGAGACGGATTTGATGCTCATGGGTTCGACGCGCGATCTCGACGAGAGCACGCTACGCGACCTCTACGACTACCCCGATCAGCCTGACGCCTGGGTGCGCGCCAACTTCATCGCCAGCGTGGACGGCGGCGCCACCGCCGACGGGGTCACCGGCCCCCTCGGCGGTCCCGGCGACCGGCTCATCTTCAACCTGCTGCGCGAGTGTGCCGACGTGATCGTCGTCGGCGCCGGCACGGTGCGGATCGAGGGTTACTCCGGCGCGCAACTCGGTGTCCCCGCGCGCCAGCGTCGACAAGCCCGCGGGCAACACGAAGTCCCGCCCGTGGCGATCGTCACCCGGTCGGGTCTCCTCGACCGGGACATGGCGGTCTTCACCCGAACCGAGGTGGCGCCGCTGGTGCTCACCTGCACGGCGGCGACGGCGGGCCTCAACCGCACGCTCGGCGGGCTGTGCGACGTGATCGACTGCTCCGCCGGCGATCCGGCTGAGGTCGACGAGGCGGCGATGCTCGCGGCCCTCGCCGGGCGCGGACTGCGCCGCATCCTCACCGAAGGCGGCCCGGCACTGCTCGACTCGTTCATCCGCAGCAACCTGCTCGACGAACTCTGCCTGACGATCGCGCCCTTCCTCGTCGGCGGGACGGCCGTACGCATCACGTCGGGCCCGGGCCAGCTCCTCACCCGGATGCGCTGCGCCCACGTCCTGACCGACGACGCGGGCTATCTGTACACCCGATACGTCAAGGGCTGAGCGCGTCCCCGACTACTGTGGGCGGCATGAGTCGGCGGAGCACGTGCGTCACCGTCGTGGTGATGGCGTGCACGGTCCTGGTCGGCTGCGTCCCCGGCTTGGCCGCGGACCCGCGCTTCGCCACCAACTCCGGGGCCCGGCCCCAAGGAGCGGCCCCGGCGAAGCCGACCGCCGGCCCGCCACCAGTTGCGGCACCCAGGAACGATCTGCCGTGGCATGACTGCACCGCCGAGGTTCTCCGCGACGCGGCGGCCCGCCCCACCTCCGGTGTGCAACTCGACTGCGCGAAGTACGACGCCGACCTCGATCCGGTCAACGGCGGGTCCGGGCCTTTGAGTATCGGCGTGGTCCGCGCCCGCTCGAGCCAGACGCCCCACGACGCGGGTCCCCTCGTGTTCACCACCGGATCCGACATGCCGTCCTCGATCCAGCTGCCGGTGTGGCTGGCCGCGGCGGGCGCCGACGTGCTGGCGACTCACCCGATCGTCGCCGTCGACCGCCGCGGCATCGGGATGTCGAGCCCCATCGACTGCCGCGACCACGCCGATCGCCAGGAGATGCGTAACCAAGCGCAATTTCACGGCGGCGACGACCCGGTCGCCGGCCTCTCCGACGTCGCCAACACCGCGACCAGCACCTGCACGGACGCCCTCGCGCCGGGCGCCTCGACCTACGACAACTCCCACGCCGCCTCCGACATCGAACGTCTGCGCAGTCTCTGGGACGTGCCCGCGCTGGCACTGGTCGGCATCGGCAACGGGGCGCAGGTGGCGCTGACGTACGCCGCCGCGCGGCCGGACAGGGTCGCGCGGCTGATCCTCGACTCGCCGATCGCGTTGGGTGTCAGCGCCGAAGACGCTGCTGAGCAGCGGGCCAAGGGCCAGCAGGCCGCGCTCGACGCATTCGCCGCCCAGTGCATCGCAGTCAACTGCCCGCTGGGTCCCGACCCGAAGGGCGCCGTCAGCGCGCTGCTTGCCGACGCCCGCACCGGCCGGGGGCCCGCCGGGGCGTCGGTGGCCGAAGTGGCCGGCGCCATCGCCGTCGCGCTCGGGTACCCCACCGGGGGCCGCGTCGCGGCGACCACCAGCCTGGCCGGCGCACTGGCCGCCGCCCGCTCCGGCGACCCCAACCAGCTGAACACCCTGATCGCCCGCGCCGACACCGTGGCTGATTCCGACGGCCAGTTCGTCAACTCCTGCGGCGACGCAATCAGCCGGCCGACCCCGGACCGCGTGCGCGAACTCGTGGTGGCCTGGGGCAAGTTGTATCCGCAGTTCGGCACCGTCGCCGCGCTCAACCTGGTCAAGTGCGCGCACTGGCCGACCGGGTCGGCGCAGCCGCCGCCCAAGAACCTCACCGTGGACGTCCTGCTGGCGGGCGTGCAGAACGACCCGATCGTCGGCACGGAGGGAGTCGCCGCGACGGCGGCCATCATCATCAACGCCAACGCGGCGAGCAAGCGGGTGATGTGGCAGGGCATCGGCCACGGCGCCGGTATCTATTCGCCGTGCGTGGTCCCGCCGCTGATCGGCTACCTCAGCAGCGGCGCACTGCCCGCAACCGACACGTACTGTCCCGCCTGACCGTTCGGGGCCGGGCGCGCGGGGTACGGTGCCCTGGTGACGGTAGCCGACCCACCCCGAACCACCGCGGCTGTCGTGCGGTTGGCGTTGTGGCCGGTGGCCATCATGTCGGTGTTACACCGCAGCATCGTCCTCCCGTCCAACGGCAGCGTCACCGACGACTTCACCCCGGTCTACCGGGCCGCCCTGAGCTTCCGGCGCGGTCTGGAGATCTACAACGAGCGCTTCGACTTCGTCGACCCGCACTATCTGTACCCGCCCGGCGGCACACTGCTGATGGCGCCGTTCGGGCATCTCGCCTTCACACCGTCGCGCCACGCGTTCATTCTGATCAACGTCATGGCCATCCTGATCGCCTGGTACCTGCTGCTGCGGATGTTCCATTTCACGCTGTCCTCGGTGGCCGCGCCGGCCCTGCTGCTGGCCATGTTCTGCACCGAAAGCGTCACCAACACCCTGGTGTTCACCAATATCAACGGCTGCG
Source organism: uncultured Mycobacteriaceae bacterium (assembly GCA_903927745.1). GTDB lineage: Bacteria > Actinomycetota > Actinomycetes > Mycobacteriales > Mycobacteriaceae > Mycobacterium. The sequence continues at coordinate 31,203 of CAIYOH010000137.1, read as the reverse complement.
TCCTGCTGGCCGAGGTGCTGTTTCTGCGCTGGCTGCTGGACGGCCACGTCGGCCATCAGTGGTGGGCCGGCCTGGCGATCGGGTTGACGCTCACCCTCAAACCTGTGCTCGGGCCGTTGCTGTTGCTGCCGCTGCTCAACCGTCAGTGGCGAGCGCTGGTGCCCGCGATCGCGGTGCCGCTGGTCATCAACGCGGCCGCGTTTCCCTTGCTGAATCACCCGATGGACTTCTTCACCCGCACGGTGCCCTACATCCTGGGCACCCGCGACTACTTCAACAGCTCGATCGAGGGCAACGGCGTGTATTTCGGCCTGCCCACGTGGCTGATCGTGTGCCTGCGGATCCTGTTCACACTGCTGGCGATCGGCGCGCTCTGGCTGCTGTACCGCTACTACCACGGCACCGACACCCTGTTCTGGATGACCAACTCGGCGGGCGTGCTGCTGCTGTGGTCATGGCTGGTGCTGTCGCTGGCCCAGGGCTACTACTCGATGATGCTGTTCCCGTTCCTGATGACCGTCGTGCTGCCCAAGTCGCTGATCCGCAACTGGCCGGCGTGGCTGGGGATCTACGGCTTCATGACGATGGACATCTGGCTGATCTACCACTGGATGCGTTACGGCCGGGCGCTGCAGTACCTGAAGATCACCTACGGCTGGTCGCTGCTGCTGATCGTGGTGTTCACGGTGCTGTATTTCCGTCACCTCGACGCCAGGGCCGACTCCCGAGCCGACTCCCACCCGGACCGCGCTAACGTGGAGGCATGAACCCGAAGCTGCAACTGACCGACGACGAGTGGCGGCAGAAGCTCAACGCGGAAGAGTTCCGCGTGCTGCGCCGCGCCGGCACCGAGGCGCCTTTCGTCGGCGAGTACACCGACACCAAGACCGAGGGCGTCTATGAGTGCCGGGCCTGCGGCGCCGAACTGTTCCGCAGCACCGAGAAATTCGACTCCCACTGCGGGTGGCCCTCGTTCTTCGACCCGGCGAATTCCGACGCGGTGATCCTGCGCCCCGACAATTCGATGGGCAGCCGACGGACCGAGGTGCTGTGCTCCACCTGCCACAGCCACCTGGGTCACGTGTTCGACGGCGAGGGCTACCCGACGCCGACAGATCAGCGCTACTGCATCAACTCGGTCTGCCTGCGACTGGTGCCGTCCGGGGCCTAGCTCTTGGCCCCTTTTCCCGCGACACTGAAACGACGCACACGACACGCCGTGAAGTGCGGCCACGGTTTCAGTCTCGGCGCACACCTGTTGATGGGTCGCGACACACTGCCGGTCGTTCGTGGCAACTTATGTCTCCATGGCCGACGTCGACGACGTGGTGGTGGGCAGCGAGGCCGTGCGGGAGCGCAGGCTGACCCGGTATCAGCTGCGCACCGGGTATCGCGCGATTCATCCCGATATCTACCTTCCGGTGGGCACCGAGCCGTCACTGCGAACGCGTTCGGTGGCCGCGTGGTTGTGGTCGGAGCGACGCGGCGTCCTAGCGGGGCTGGCCGCGGCGGCGCTGCACGGCTCGAGGTGGATCGATGACGACGAACCGGTCGAGTTGATCTGGCGCAACACTCATCCCCCGGTCGGTGTTGCAACCCGTCACCAGCGACTCGAACCCGACGAGGTCACCCGCGTTGCCGGATTACCAGTGACCACACCCGCACGGACGGCGTTCGATATGGCCCGCCGACTGCCCACTGGCGAGGGCGTAGCCCGGCTCGACGCACTAATGCGGGCGAGACCGTTCTCGGTGGAGGAGGTGCGCATGTTGGCCACACGGTATGCGGGCGCGCGGGGACTGCGCCGGCTGCACACGGCCCTCCCCCTGGTCGATCCGGGCGCCGAGTCGCCCAAGGAGACCTGGCTGCGCCTGCTACTGATCGGCGCTGGCCTGCCGGTTCCCACCGCCCAGATACCGGTGCAGCCGAAGTGGCGGTTGATCGCCGTCCTCGACATGGGCTGGGAAGAGTACCGGGTGGCCGCCGAATACGACGGCGACTACCACCGCACCGATCGCCGCCGCTACGCCCGCGACCAGAAGCGGATGCGCAAGCTCGAAGAGTTGGGATGGATCGTCATCCGGGTGATCGCCGAAGACGATCCCGCGGACGTCCTGCGACGGGTACGCGGCGCGCTGAGCCGCCGGGGATGGCGCGACACGTAAACGGCGCACACGACACGCCGCAAATCATCGCCATGGTTTAAGCCTCGGCGGGAGGGACGGACGGGCGGGCGGGCGGGCGGGGGTCAAGACCCGCCGCCCGGCTCACGGCAGCGCGTTGACCAGTTGCTCGACCGACACCCGCGGCCCGGTGAAGAAGGGGGTTTCCTCGCGGGTGTGCCGGCGGGCGTCGGTGGCACGCAGGTCGCGCATCAGGTCAACGATCCGGTACAGCTCCGGCGCCTCGAACGCCAGGATCCACTCGTAGTCGCCCAGGGCGAACGCGGGCACCGTGTTGGCCCGCACATCCTTGTAGCCGCGCGCTGCCATGCCGTGCTCGGCGAGCATGCGGCGGCGCTCCTCGTCGGGCAGCAGATACCAGTCCAGGGACCGCACGAACGGGTACACGCAGATGTAGGCGCCGGGCTCGTCACCGGCCACGAACGCCGGGACGTGGCTCTTGTTGAACTCCGCCGGCCGGTGCAGCCCCACGGTGCTCCATACCGGTGAGCAGGCCCGCCCGAGCGTGGTGGTGCGCCGGAAGTCGGCGTAGGTCGCCTGCAGCGCCTCGACGCGTTCGGCATGGGTCCAGATCATGAAGTCGGCGTCGGCCCGCAGGCCGGCGACGTCGTAGAGCCCGCGCACCACCACGCCGCGGTCCTCCTGCTGCTTGAAGAACGTCGCCGCCTCGTCGACGAGGGTGTCGCGTTGCTCACCCAGCTCACCGGGCCGCACGGAGAACACCGAGAACATCAGGTACCGAAGCGTCGCATTGAGCGCGGCGTAATCCAGCTTCTTGCCGGGCCTTTTCTTGTCGTGCACAGCCATGGCTCCTATGGTGCCACGCTGCCGGCCACGTCTGTCGCCGCCACTGCCGCCGCCCCGATGCACGCCGGCACGCCGATGCCGTCGAGGTAGCCACCGGCCACGGCCAGCGTCGGCGGCAGGCCGGCCCGCAGCTCAGCGACCAGGCCGGCATGGCCCGGACCGTACTGGGGCAGCGCGTCGATCCAGCGCTGCACGCGGGCATCGACGGGCTCGACGGTCAGCCCGAACACGGCCGCCAGGTCGTCTACCGCCCACGCCACCAGATCGGCGTCGCTGGTGCGGGCCGCGATGTCGTCGCCGAAACGCCCGAAAGACAGCCGCACGAGCTGGGTGTCCCCACCCACACCCCACTTGCGCGACGACAGGGTGATCGCCTTGGCCCGCAATGGCTGCCCGCCGGCGACGAGCAAACCGGAGCACTCCGGGAACGGGGTGTCGGCGGGCACCGCCAACCCGACGACGGCCGACGACGCGCTGGTGATCCGGCTCGCCGCGGCGGCGGTGCTCGGGGCAATCGCGCGGATAAGGCGTGCCGCCGGCCCCGCCGGGACAGCCACGACCACCGCGTCGGCGCTCCAGCGCCCCCCGGTGTCGTCGGTCAGCACCCACCCCGACGGTCCGCGGTCGAGATGCGTCACCGCGGCACGGACCCACCGCAACCGGCTGCGGGCGACGAGTTCGTCGATCAGCACCTGATAGCCGCCGTCGAGCGCCCCGAAGACCGGCGCGCCAGTGACCGGCGGCAGCGACCGCCGGACCGCGTCGGTCAGGCTGGTTGCCCCGCCGTCCAGGGCCGCCGCGACGGTCGGGACGGCCGCCCGCAGGCCGATCGTCGCCGCGGACCCCGCGTACACGCCCATCAGTAGCGGCTCGACCGATCTAGCCACCACCTGCTCGCCGAACCGGTCGCCCACGAGCGCGGCCACCGACGGGTCGCTTCCGGGCCGCCAGTCCAGCGGGCGCTCAGGTTCAGCGTGGATGCGCGCGCACGTCGCCTCGTCGACCAGCCCCGCCATTGAGGCCGCCGACGACGGGATGCCCGCGACCGTCCCCGCGGGCAGCGGGTGCACCGTCTGCTCGCTGTAGAGCAGCGGCCGGTTGCCGACCGACACCCGTTGGCGCCCGGCCAGGCCCAGCTCGGCGAGCAACGTCGGCATCTCGGGCCGGCGCAGCAGAAATGCCTCGGCGCCCAGGTCCATCGGCTGACCGCCCACCTGCTCGGTGCGCAGCACCCCGCCCAGCCGATCACCAGGGTCGAAGAGCGTGATGCTCGCCTCGTCGCCAGCGGCGACGCGCAACCGATACGCGGCGGTCAGCCCCGAGATCCCGCCGCCGACAACACAATATGACTGAATCATGTTGCCGATCAAAGGGAATGGACCAGCGATACCAGCTCGGTCAGCAGGCCGGCGTCGGTCTCGGGCAGCACCCCGTGCCCGAGGTTGAACACGTGGCCGACCGCTCCCGCGTCGACCGCGCGGCGCCCGTCGTCGACCACGGCCCGCGCGGCGCGCTCCACCGCCGGCCAGCCGGCCAGCAGCACCGCCGGGTCGAGGTTGCCCTGCAGCGCGGTCCCGGGGGCGACGCGGGTGGCGGCGTCGGCCAGGGCGGTCCGCCAGTCCACGCCGACGACCGGGGCCGCAGCCGGTTTGATGGCCGGTGTGATAGCGGCGGACATCGCGCCCAGCAATTCGCCGGTGCCGACCCCGAAGTGCGTCATCGGCACGCCCCGGTCGGCGAGCGCCGCGAACACCCGCGAGCTGTGCGGGAGGACGTACTCGCGGTAGTCGGCCAGCGACAGGGTCCCCGCCCACGAATCGAACAGCTGGATGGCGTCCACCCCGGCGTCGAGCTGGGCCCGCAGAAATCCCACGGTGATATCGGTCAACTTGCCCAGTAGCGCGTGCCAGCTGTCGGGTTCGGCCAGCATCATCGCCTTCGTCCGCGCGTGGTGCCGGCTGGGGCCGCCCTCCACCAGATACGACGCCAGCGTGAAGGGCGCACCGGCGAAACCGATGAGCGGGACGTCGCCGAGCGCGGCGACCAACAGCGAGACCGCGGCGGCGATCGGCTCAACCCGTTGGGCATCAAAGGGTTTGAGCGCGTCGACGTCCCCGGCGGTGCGCACCGGCGACGCGATGACCGGCCCCACATTGGGAACGATGTCCAGATCGACTCCCGCGCCCAGCAGCGGCACCACGATGTCGGAGAACAGGATCGCCGCATCGACGTCGTGGCGGCGCACCGGCTGGACGGTGATCTCGCAGACCAGCTCGGAATCGAAGCAGGCCGCAAGCATGTTGTGCTGGGCCCGCAGCGCCCGGTATTCGGGCAGCGAGCGCCCGGCCTGCCGCATGAACCACACCGGCGCCCGGCTGGGCTTGCGACCGGTCACGGCGGCCAGATACGGCGACGCGGGCAGGTCGCGGCGAGGACGCGCGGGGGTATCCATCGGCGCTAATGCTGCCACGAAACTGCCACAAAGCACGGGCTGCGTACTATCGCCACCTATCTCCACAGCCACCGTTCACTACGTCAGGAGCCGGGATGCCAGTCAGCCACCCACCCGCGAATTACGCCGAATTCCCCGCACTGCGCTGCGAGATCGGCGAGAACGGGGTCATGACGCTGGTGCTCGACGCCCCCGGGCTGAACGCGGTCGGGCCACAGCTGCACCGCGATCTCGCCGATATCTGGCCGGTGCTGGCGCGCGACCCGGCCGTCCGGGTCGTCCTGGTCCGCGGCGAGGGCAGAGCGTTCTCCTCCGGAGGCAGCTTCGAGCTGATCGAGGACACCATGGGCGACTACGAGACCCGGATCCGCATCATGCGCGAGGCCCGCGACCTCGTGCTCAACATGGTCAACTTCGACAAGCCGGTGGTGTCGGCCATCCGGGGACCCGCCGTCGGCGCCGGCCTGGTGGTGGCCCTGCTGGCCGATATCTCGGTGGCGGGCCGCACCGCGAAACTGATCGACGGGCACACCAAGCTGGGTGTAGTGGCGGGTGATCACGCCGCCATCTGCTGGCCGCTGCTGGTCGGGATGGCCAAGGCGAAGTACTACCTGCTCACCTGCGAGACGCTGCTCGGCGAGGAAGCCGAGCGTATCGGCCTGGTGTCGACCTGCGTCGACGACGACGACGTGCTACCGACGGCGACGCGCATCGCCGAGAACCTGGCGCAGGGCGCACAGCACGCGATCCGCTGGACAAAGCGCAGCCTGAACTCCTGGTACCGCATGTTCGCGCCCACCTTCGAAACCTCCCTCGGCCTGGAATTCCTCAGCTTCAGTGGGCCCGACGTGCGGGAGGGCCTCGCCGCGCACCTCGAGAAACGCCCGGCCCGATTCGGCGACCAGGCCACATGAGCCGGGCCCATGGTCCGACCCCGGTCACAGCTTGGTTGCGACGGGTGAGCGACCCGGCGCGCCTGTCTCCGGCTGTCGGCCGGTGGGGCTACGGTCGGTTTTCGTGACCCGTGCTGCCGACGACGCCGATCGGCGCGATCAAGGGGTAACACCCGCGAGCGGGGGAGAGGAACGGCGCCCCGTGACCGCAGTCGAACCAGCCGCCTTCCGCGAGGCGGTGGCGGCGATGAACGCCGTCACCGTTCGCTCGGAGATCGAGCTGGGACCGATCCGCCCGCCGCAGCGCCTGGCGCCGTACAGCTACGCCCTGGGGGCCGAGGTCAAACGCGGCGACCTCGAGATCGAGGGCACCGACGAATTCTCCAGCGACGACGCGTTCGGCCGGCTGATCCTGCTCTACGACCCGGACGGCGTCGACGCCTGGGACGGAACCCTGCGACTGGTCGCCTTCATCCAGACCGAGCTGGACCCCAGCGAGGCCGTCGATCCCCTGCTGCCCGAGGTGGCCTGGAGTTGGCTGGTCGACGCGCTGGCGGCGCGGACCGAGCGTGTCACCGCCCTGGGTGGCACCGTCACCGCCACCACGTCGGTGCTCTACGGCGACATCACCGGGCCGCCCCGCGCCCACCAACTTGAACTGCGGGCGTCCTGGACCGCCCCCTCGCCCGACCTCGCGTCGCACGTCGAGGCGTTCTGCGACGTGCTGGAGCACGCCGCGGGCCTCCCGCCGGCCGGGGTCACCGACCTCGGCTCGCGGTCACGCGCCTGACATGACCGACCCAGCAGTAGAGGAACCCGCTGGCACTGAGCCCGCTGGTAGTGAGACCGAGGCCACGCCGCTGCTGCACCCCGCCGACGGGGTTCCGACGCTGTCGGTGACCCTCGGCGACATCGAGGCGGCCGCGCAACTGCTGGGCCGCGGGCACGGGCCATTCGCGGTGGACGCCGAGCGCGCGTCGGGGTTCCGCTACTCCAACCGCGCATACCTGATCCAGATCCGGCGGACCGGCGCGGGCACGGTGCTCATCGACCCGGTCAGCCACGGCGCCGACCCGCTGACCGCGCTGCGGCCCGTCGCCGACGTCCTGGGCGACGACGAATGGATCCTGCACTCCGCCGATCAGGACCTGCCCTGCCTGGCCGAGGTCGGCATGCGGCCGCCGGCGCTCTACGACACCGAGCTCGCCGGGCGCCTGGCCGGATTGGACCGGGTGAACCTGGCGGCCATGATCGAGCGGCTCCTGGGCTTCGGACTGGCCAAGGGGCACGGGGCGGCCGACTGGTCCCGACGCCCGCTGCCGGCCGAGTGGCTCAACTACGCCGCCCTGGACGTGGAGATGTTGATCGAGCTGCGCGAGGCGATCGCGGGTGTCCTGGCAGAACAAGGTAAAACCGACTGGGCCGCAGCAGAATTCGACTACGTACGCAGTGCTGAACCCAAAGACGTCTCGCATGGTGCACGGGACCGCTGGCGCCGGACGTCGGGAATCCACCGGGTTCGTGACCGACGCGCCCTCGCCGCGATCCGCGAGCTGTGGACGACACGAGACCGCATCGCCGAGCGCCGCGATATCGCACCCCGCCGCATCCTGCCGGATTCGGCCATCGTCGACGCCGCCGTCACCGACCCGAAGACCGTCGAGGACCTCGTTGCGTTGCCGGTGTTCGGGGGGCGCAATCAGCGCCGCAGCGCGGCAATCTGGCTGGAGGCGCTGGAGGCGGCCCGGCAGAACCCGAATCCGCCGGAGGATGCCGAGTCCCCCACCGGTCCGCCGCCAGCGTCCCGGTGGAGCAGACGAAAGCCGGAGGCGGCCGCGCGGCTGGAGGCCGCACGGGCGGCGCTGGCCGAGGTATCACAGCGGGTCGGCGTCCCCGCCGAGAACGTGGTCTCCCCCGACCTGGTGCGTCGGCTGTGCTGGGACTGGGCGGCCACCACGGATCCGGCCACGGACATCGACGTTTTTCTGAGCGCCGGCGGGGCGCGGGCGTGGCAGCGGGAACTCGTGGTCGAGGTGCTGGCGCAGGCCCTGCACCCGAAGGACTAGTCGAGCCGCTCGCTGATCTCCGCGTCGACGACGTTGCTGACGAGCGCGGCGACCCACCCGGTGATGCGGCGGGCCACGTCCTGGTCGGTCAGCCCCAGCTCGGCCAACACCTCACCCCGCGAGGCGTGCGCGAAGAACTCCTGCGGCAGCCCGACGTCGCGGCACGGCACGTCGATCTCGGCGTGCCGCAGCGCCGCCGACACCGCCGAACCCACCCCGCCACGAACCCCGTTGTCCTCCAACGTCACCACCAGTTTGTGCTGCGTCGCGAGTTCGAGCACACCCGCGGGCACGGGCAGTATCCAGCGCGGGTCGATCACGGTGACGCCGATCCCCTGCTTATGCAGGCGCTTGGCTACCGCGAGCGCCATCGACGCGAAGGCGCCGACCGCCACTAACAGCACGTCGTGGCTCGAACCGTCGGCGGGCACCGCGAGCACATCCAGGCCCGAGATGCCCGACCCGCGGCGTTCGACGGCCGGGATATCCTCGCCGACATCACCTTTGGGGAACCGCAGCACCGTCGGGCCGTCGGCGACGTCCAACGCCTCGCCCAGCTCCTCCCGCAGCCGGGTGCCGTCCCGGGGCGCGGCCACCCGAATCCCGGGCACGATACCGAGCATCGACAGGTCCCACATGCCGTTGTGGCTGGGGCCGTCCGACCCGGTGACGCCCGCGCGGTCGAGAACCACCGTGACGGGCAGGCTGTGCAGCGCCACATCCATCATGATCTGGTCGAAGGCCCGGTTGAGGAACGTCGAGTAGATCGCCACCACCGGGTGCATCCCGCCCATCGCCAAGCCTGCCGCCGACGTCATCGCGTGCTGCTCGGCGATTCCGACGTCGAACAGTCGATCTGGGAACTGCTCCCCGAACGCCGTCAGACCGGTGGGACCGGGCATCGCCGCGGTGATCGCCACGATGTCGCGGCGCTTGCGCGCGCACGCGATGAGCGCGTCCGAGAACGTCGCCGTCCAGCCCGGCGCGTCAACCTTGGTGGCCCGGCCGGTGACCGGATCGATCGGGGCGGTCGAGTGCATCTGCTCGGCCTCGTCGGCCTCCGCGGGCCCGTACCCCATCCCTTTGCGGGTGACGACGTGCACGATCACCGGGCGGCCGTAGCCGCGGGCGTGGCGCAGCGCCATTTCCACCGCGCGTTCGTCGTGGCCGTCGACCGGGCCCACGTACTTCAGGCCCAGATCCGTGAACAGCAGCTGCGGCGACAACGAGTCCTTGACGCCTGCTTTGACGCTGTGCATGAACTGGTAGGCGAACTCCCCGACGAAGGGCACCGACCGCAACGCGTCGCGGCCCCGCTCCAACACCTGCTCGTAGGCGGGCTGCAGCCGCAGCGTGGCGAGGCGGTCGGCGAGGCCGCCGATGGTCGGGGCGTAGCTGCGGCCGTTGTCGTTGACAACGACGATCACCGGACGCTTCGACGCGGCGATGTTGTTCAGCGCCTCCCAGCACATCCCGCCCGTGAGCGCGCCGTCCCCGACCACCGCGACGACGTGCCGGTTGCGGTGGCCGGTCAGCTCGAACGCCTTAGCCAGGCCGTCCGCGTAGGACAGCGCCGCGCTGGCGTGGCTGGACTCCACCCAGTCGTGCTCGCTCTCGGCGCGCGACGGATACCCCGACAGGCCCCCCTTCTTACGCAGGCTGTCGAAGTCCTGGCAGCGCCCCGTGAGCATCTTGTGGACGTAAGCCTGGTGGCCGGTGTCGAAGATGATCGGGTCGTGCGGAGAGTCGAACACACGGTGCAGCGCGAGCGTCAGCTCGACAACCCCGAGGTTGGGCCCCAGGTGTCCCCCGGTGGCAGCGACCTTGTGGACCAGGAACTCGCGAATCTCGGACGCCAGATTCTCCAGTTGCCGGTGTGACAGGTGCGCCAGATCGGCGGGGCCCCGGATCTGTTCGAGCATTCCGCCAGTCTACCCAGCAGTTGCCCTGTGGTCCCGGCGATCGCGAAGGCTATCGTGCCCGTATGCGCGCCAAGAACATCGCCGAGGAATACCCGGTGGTCAGCATCGATACGGACGCCTTGGAGGCGGCCCAGATGCTTGCCGAGCACCGCCTGCCTGGGCTGCTGGTTACCGACTCCTCGGGGCGTCCCTATGCGGTGTTACCCGCCTCACAGGTCGTCCGCTTCATCGTGCCCCGCTACGTGCAGGACGATCCATCGCTGGCCGGGGTGCTCAGCGAATCGACGGCGGACCGCTGCGCGGAGAAGTTGAGCGGGCGGACCGTGCGCGACGTGCTGCCCGAGCACCTGCTCGAGGTGCCCCCAGCCCAGGCCGACGACACCATCCTCGAGGTGGCCGCGCTGATGGCGCGGCTGCGCAGCCCGCTGGTCGCGGTGGTCGAGCACGGAACGTTGCTCGGTGTGATCACGGCATCGCGGGTCCTCGAGGCGGTCTTGCGGCGGTGAGCGTCATCGCCGTCGCCGTCTTCGTGGTGGCTTTTGTTCTGATCGCCACCGATCGCGTCCACAAAACGGCGGTCGCGCTGGTGGGCGCCGCGATCGTGGTCCTGCTGCCCGTCATCAGTTCCGATGACGTCTTCTTCTCCCACGAAACCGGGATCGATTGGGACGTCGTTTTTTTGCTGCTGGGCATGATGATCATCGTCAGCGTGCTGCGGCAAACCGGTGTGTTCGAGTACGTCGCGATCTGGTCGGCCAAGCGCGCCCGCGGGTCGCCGTTGCGCATCATGATCCTGCTGGTGGTGGTCACCGCGGTCGCGTCGGCACTGCTGGACAACGTCACCACGGTGCTGCTGATCGCGCCGGTCACGTTGCTGGTGTGCGACCGGCTGGCGATCAACGCCGCACCGTTTCTGATGGCAGAGGCGTTCGCCTCCAACATCGGCGGGACGGCGACCCTGGTCGGCGACCCGCCCAACATCATCATCTCCAGCAAGGCCGGGCTCAGTTTCAACGACTTCCTGATCCACCTGACACCGATCGTGATCATCGTGATGGTGGTCCTGATCGTGTTGCTGCCACGACTTTTCCCCGGCGCGTTCACCGTCGATCCCGAGCGGGTCGCCGACGTCATGTCGTTGGAGGAGAAGGAAGCCATCCGCAATCCTCGGCTTCTCATTGAGTGCGGCGTCGTCCTGGTGGCGGTGTTCGCGGCGTTCATCGGCCACTCGGCGCTGCACATGGAGCCCTCCATCGTGGCGCTGCTGGGCGCCGGCGTCCTGGTCGTGGTGTCGCGGTTGGAGCACACCGAGTACCTGTCCAGCGTCGAATGGGAAACGCTGCTGTTCTTCGCCGGCCTCTTCGTCATGGTCGGCGCCCTGGTGAAGACCGGCGTGATGAAAAAGCTTGCGCACCTGGCGATCACGGCGACCGGCGGCAACGTTCTTGTCGCAACAATGGTCATTCTCGTCGCATCGATGCTCATCAGCGGGTTCGTCAACAACGTTCCCTATGCCGCAGCGATGACGCCGATCGTGGGCGACCTGGCGCCGGCGCTGGCAGGCCACGCCGACCCCGGCGTCCTGTGGTGGTCGCTCGCACTCGGCACCGACTTCGGGGGCAACCTCACCGCCGTCGGTGCCAGCGCCAACGTCATCGTCATCGGAATGGCCGCGCGCTCCGACAATCCCATCTCGTTCGGCGAGTTCACCCGCAAGGGCGCCGTGGTGACGACGGTGTCCGTCGTTCTCGCGGCCGCCTACCTGTATCTGCGCTACCTCATGGTGAGCTGAGCGCCCCGGGTCACGCCTGCCGCGTCAGCAGCGCCACGCATTCGACGTGGTGGGTCATCGGGAACGCGTCAAAGACCCTCAGCTTCTCGACGGCGTACCCGTGGCCGAGATAGAGGCCGATGTCGCGCGCGAACGCTGCCGCTTCGCAACCGATGTGCACCACGCGCGGAACGCCGGCGGCGGCCAGCAGATCGATCACCTCGCGCCCAGCGCCCGCCCGCGGTGGATCCAGGACCGCCACGTCGGCGGCGACCGCGTGTCGGGAGAGCGCCCGCCGGACCGAGTCGGTGACGATCTCCACCTGCGGCAGGTCTGCCAGGGCGACGCGACCGGCCCGTGTCGACGCCCGCGACGTGTCGACCGACACCACCCGCCCGGATTCCCCCACCGCATCGCCAAGTGCGGCGGCGAATACGCCCGCACCGCCGTAGAGGTCCCAGACGGTCGCCCCGGTCGCCGGCTGGGCCCACTGGGCGACCAGCCCGCTGTAGACCCGTGCCGCGTCGCGGTGTGACTGCCAAAACGCTGTCACGGGGATCCGCCAGGCACGCCCACCCACCCGCTGAACAGCCTCGTAGTTGCCCTGCGTCACCTCGGTCGCCGTGCGTCCGCCCTCCCGCCGGGTGCGCACCACGTGGCGCTCCCCGTCGTCGTCGACGGCCACGTGCAACTGGGAGTTCGGCGGCCAGTCGGGCACGTCCAACCCGTCCAGCATGCCCGCGGGCAGCTGCGCGCAGCGCAGGTCGGTCACCAGCTCGTCGCTGTGGTGGCGGTGAAAACCCGGAGCACCGTCGGCGCCCACGTCGAGCCGGACCCGGGTGCGCCACCCGGTGTAACCGGAGTCGGGAAGCGGTTCGGCGCCGGATTCCACGCCGCGCCACTGGTGTCCGCCCAGGCGCTGCAACTGGTTGGCCACAACCGCGGCCTTGAGCACCCGGGCCAACTCCGGGGTCGCGAATGCCAGATCGCAGCACCCGGCACCGTCCACCCCGGCGATCGGGCACAGCGACGCGATCCGGTCGTCGGACGCTTCCAGCACCTCGACGACGTCGGCATGGCAGTAGGAGCCGCGGTCGGCGGTGATCCGCACCCGTACCCGCTCCCCGGGCAGCGCGTAGCGGACGAACACCACCCGGCCCTCGTGGTGGGCCACGCAGCTGCCCCCGTTGGCGGGGTCGCCGGCGACCACCGTCAGGTCACCGGACACGGCAGGGCTCAATCGAAGATTCCGCGCCGGGTGTCGCCGGGGGCTATCTCATGTTCCAGCGGCTGCACCCGTTCCGACGAACTCAGTTGCCAGGGAACGGAGGTCACCATCACGTTGGGCATGAACAGCAACCTCCCCTTGAGCCGCCACGCACTCTGGTTGTGCAGCAGTTGTTCCCACCAGTGGCCCACGACGTACTCGGGGATGAACACCGTCACCACGCTGCGCGGCGAGTCCTTGCTGACGCGTCTGACGTAGTCGAGGATCGGGCGGGTGATTTCACGGTACGGCGACGCAACCACCTTCAGCGGCACGCTGACGTTGCTAGCTTGCCACTGGTTTGTCAGTTCACGGGTTTCCGCGTCGTCGACGCTGACGGTGACGGCCTCGAGGGTGTCGGGGCGGGTGGCGCGCGCGTAGGCCAGCGCGCGCAGGGTCGGCAGGTGCAGCTTCGACACCAACACCACGGCGTGGTTGCGGCTCGGCAGCACCACCTCGTGTTGTGCGGCCGCTTGCTCCGTCAATTCCCGGCTGACCGCAGCGTAGTGCCGGTGAATCATTTTCATGAGCGCGAACAGCAGGCTCATCGCGACCAGCGCGATCCACGCGCCGGCCAGGAACTTGGTGACCATGACGATGATCAGCACCGTGCCGGTGCACACCAGGCCCACCGTGTTGACAACCCTGGAGCGCATCATCCTGCGGCGCGCCGGGCGATCGGTCGCGGTGCGCAGCAACCGGGTCCAGTGCCGGACCATACCGATCTGACTCAGCGTGAACGAGATGAACACGCCGACGATGTACAGCTGGATCAACGCGGTCACCTCCGCGCGGAAGGCGACGACCGCCAACACGGCGACCCCCGACAGGAACAGGATCCCGTTGGAGAACGCCAATCGGTCGCCGCGGGTGTGCAGTTGCCGCGGCAGGTAACTGTGTTGCGCCAGCACCGAGCCGAGCACCGGGAATCCGTTGAACGCGGTGTTGGCGGCCAAGACGAGGATCAGCGCGGTCACCGTCGCGATCAGCAGGAACCCGATGTGGAAGCTGCCGAAGACGGTTTGGGCCAGCTGGGTGACCAGGGTTTTCTGGTAGTAGTTCGGCGGGGCGCCGGACAGCTGCGTCGCAGGGTCGGCGACAAATTGGACCCCGATCCTTTGCGCCAGCACGATGATGCCGATCAGCAGGGTCACCGCGATCCCGCCCAGCAGCAGCAGAGTCGTCGCGGCGTTGCGAGACTTGGGTTTCTCGAACGCCGGCACGCCGTTGCTGATCGCCTCGACACCGGTCAGCGCCGCGCAGCCCGACGAGAACGACCGCGCCACCAGGAATGCGAAGGCTAAACCGACGATCTGGCCGTGCTCGGCATGCATCTGGAAGCCGGCGGATTCGGCGCGCAGCCGGTCCCCCAGCACGAAGATCCGGAACAGTCCCCAACCGATCATGGCGAGGATTCCGACGATGAACCCGTAGGTAGGTATGGCGAACGCCAGCCCGGACTCGCGGACCCCGCGCAGATTCAGGGCCGTCACGAGCGAGATCGCCGCGACGCAGAAGACCACCTTGTGCTCGGCCACAATCGGAATAGCCGAGCCGATATTCGACATCGCCGAGGCCGTCGACACAGCAACGGTGAGAACGTAATCCACCATCAGCGCGCTGGCGACCACCAGGCCAGCCGTCTCGCCGAGGTTGGTCGTGACGACCTCGTAGTCGCCACCGCCCGACGGGTAGGCGTGCACGTTCTGCCGGTAGCTCGCCACCACGACCAACATCACCGCGGCCACCGCCAGACCGATCCAGGGCGTGAGCGCGTACGCGGCCACCCCGGCGACCGACAGCATCAGGAAGACCTCTTCGGGTGCATACGCCACCGACGAGAGCGCATCGGAGGCGAACACCGGCAGGGCGATCCGCTTGGGCAGCAGAGTGTGGCTCAACCGGTCGCTGCGAAACGGCTGCCCGATCAGCAACCGACGCGCAACGTTGGAAAAATTGGGCACGAGTGCCAAGGGTATGCCCACCGCGGCCCGATGACGGCCGGTAGGTGAGAATGATGTCGTGCGCGTAGTGGTCATGGGCTGCGGGAGGGTGGGCTCGTCGCTGGCTGATGCGCTGGGCCGGATCGGTCACGACGTCGCGGTCATCGACCGTGACGGCGCCGCCTTCAACCGTTTGAGTCCGGAGTTCTCCGGGGACCGGGTGTTGGGCCAGGGATTCGACCGCGACGTGCTGCTGCGGGCGGGCATCGAGCACACCGATGCCTTCGCGGCGGTGTCGTCCGGCGACAACTCCAACATCATCTCGGCGCGGTTAGCGCGGGAGATCTTCGGCGTGGAGCGCGTCGTCGCCCGCATTTACGACGCCAAACGCGCCGGGGTCTACGAACGCCTGGGCATTCCCACGATCGCCACCGTGCCGTGGACCACCGACCGCTTGCTCAACGCGCTCACCCGGGAGGGCGAGACCGCCCGGTGGCGCGACCCCACCGGGACCGTCGCCGTGGCGGAACTCGACCTGCACGACGACTGGGCGGGTCACCGGGCCACCGACCTCGAGCTGGCCACCGGAGCCCGGGTGGCGTTCGTGATCCGGTTCGGCACCGGCGTGCTGCCCGAACCCAAGACCGTCATCCAGTCCGGCGATCAGGTGTACATCGCCGCCATATCGGGTCGGGTGGCGGAGGCGGTGGCCATCGCCGCGCTGCCGCCCGCCGAGGACGTCGAGGGCAAGGCCACATGAAGATAGCTGTCGCCGGGGCCGGTGCGGTCGGCCGTTCGGTCACCCGCGAGCTCGTCGGCTACCACCACGACGTGACGCTGATCGAGCGCAACTCCGCCCACGTCGACGTCGACGCCATCCCCGACGCGCACTGGCACCTCGGCGACGCGTGCGAGCTGAGCCTGCTGGAGGCGGTCCACCTCGAGAGCTTCGACGTGGTGATCGCCGCGACCGGCGACGACAAGGTGAACGTGGTGCTCAGCCTCCTAGCCAAGACCGAGTTCGCGGTGCCGCGG
Organism: uncultured Mycobacteriaceae bacterium; assembly: GCA_903927745.1. Classification (GTDB taxonomy): domain Bacteria; phylum Actinomycetota; class Actinomycetes; order Mycobacteriales; family Mycobacteriaceae; genus Mycobacterium. The sequence continues at coordinate 14,864 of CAIYOH010000137.1, read as the reverse complement.
GTGGTGGCCCGGGTCAACGACCCCCGCAACGAATGGCTGTTCACCGATGCCTGGGGCGTGGACGTCGCGGTCTCCACGCCGCGCATGTTGGCGTCGATGATCGAGGAGGCCGTCGCCGTCGGCGACCTGGTGTGGCTCCTGGAGTTCCGTCGTGGCCAGGCCAACCTGGTCGAGATCACCCTGCCCGACCGGACGCCCTGGGGCGGAAAGCCGGTGCGCAGACTGGAGTTGCCGCGCAACGTCACGCTGGTGACGATCCTGCGCGGCCCGCGGGTGATCGTGCCGGAACCCGACGAGCCGCTGGAGGGCGGCGACGAACTGCTGTTCGTCGCCGCCGCCGAGGCCGAGGAGGACCTGCGTGACCTGCTGCTCCCGGAGACGTCGCCGCCCGATTAATCGGCCACAATGGCCCGCTGGGCGGCTTTGACCGCCACGTAGGTCACCAGCGCCGCCAGCACGGTCAGCGGCCAGCCCATGCCGAGCCGCGCAGCCACGAGCCAACCGGTCCTGTCGGCGTCGTAGAGCAGCCGCTGGACGACGAACCGGGCGCCGAACACCACCACCCAGCACAGCGAGGCGAGGTCGAAGGCGTAGACCGCCCGCGGCACCCGGCGCCACCCTCGATCACGACCGGTCGCCCAACTCCACGCGTAGCCGACGAGGGGCCGGCGGACCACGACGGAGGTCGTGAAAACCACCGCCCACACCAGCGACATCCAGATGCCCAGCAGGAAGTAGCCGCGGGCCTGGCCCGTCGCGTAGGCGATCAGCGCGCAGATCGCGACACCGATGAAGCCGGCCAGCGCGGGGCGGATGGATTCGCGCCGAATCAGACGCCACAGCAGGATCACCGCGGCCACGCCCAGCGCCGACACGACTGCCGGCAGCACACCCGAGACGCTCGACGCCAAGGCGAAAGTGATCACCGGCAACGACGAGTAGATGACGCCGCTGACTCCGCCGAATTGCGCCAACAAACCCTCGGGGGTCACCGCTCGATCTCATAATGCGGGTTGTAGATGGCCTTGGCACCGTTCTCCAACGCGCCCACCCGACCGTGCACCCGCAGCCTGCGGCCGGATTCGATGCCCGGGATGCGCCGCTGACCCAACCAGACCAGGGTGACGATGTCGCTGCCGTCGAACAATTCGGCGCGCACTCCCCCGGGACACCCCTTACCGTTCATCTCAACGCTGCGCAGGGCGCCGATGATGGTGACCTCCTGGCCACGCTCGCAATCGACCACACGGTGCGCGCCGTTCATCGCGACTTCGTCGGACAACTCCTCGGAATCGCGCACCTCCGGATCTTCCGTCAACCGACGGCTGAGCCGGCGCAGAAATCCCTCGGCCCCCATGGCCACTCCTGACGATGCTGATCAGACGCACTGCCCACGTACATGCCCACGGCCACCGTAGACCTGTTGGCTTCCCCGCGCCAACGAAGGAAACGTCAGAGTGTTGGAGACCACAGTGAGGTCGGGGCACTATCGACAGGTGGCTGTCGATCTGCACGGTGTGACGACCGTGGTGCTGCCCGGAACAGGCTCCGATGACGACTACGTCCGGCGCGCGTTCTCGGGTCCACTGCGCGACGCCGGCGCAGCGCTGGTGGCTCCGCCGCCCCGCCCCGGCCGACTGATCGTGGGCTACCTGTCGGCGCTGGACCACGCCGCCCGCGACGGCCCGATCTGCGTCGGCGGTGTCTCGATCGGTGCGGCGGTCGCGGCCGCGTGGGCCCTGGCGCACCCCGACCGCACGGTCGCCGTCCTGGTGGCCCTGCCGGCGTGGATCGGGACGCCCGGCAGCGCGCCGGCCTCGCTTGCGGCGCGGTATTCGGCCGAGCGGCTGCGGGTCGACGGCTTGGCGGCGACGACCGCGCAGATGCTGGCCTCCAGCCCGTCCTGGCTGGGCGACGAGCTGGCCCGCTCCTGGCGCTCCCAGTGGCCCCACCTTCCCGATGCGATGGACGAGGCCGCCGCCTACGCCGCACCAAGCCCGGAGGAACTGGCCCGGCTGGGCGCACCCATGGGCGTGGCGGCCGCGGTCGATGATTCCGTCCACCCGCTTCGGGTTGCGCTCGACTGGGTCGCCGCGGCGCCGCGCGCGGCCTTGCGGACGGTGACGCTGGAGGAGTTGGGGTCCGCCGCCGCAGCGTTGGGCGCGGCCTGTCTGGCGGCTCTCGCCGAGGCCTAGGTGGTCAGTACACCTAGGTGTCGGTCGCGCTGTCCGAGCCGCGCAGCTGCTGCATGGCCGATCCGTCGGCGCTGCGGCGCTCAGCCGGCTCGCCGGCTGCCTGCTGCGCCCCAAGGTGTTGCTCGGCCTGCTGCGCGGCCGCCTGCCGCAGCTGCTCGGCCATCGGCGCGGGCAGTTGCACCGCCAGGGGGGTGCGCACCGGGAGCGGGGTGTCGCCCCGGCGGACCACGGTGTCCGCCAGGGCCGTACGCGCCTCGGCATCGAGGGCGTCGATGGTCTCGTGCGAGCCGTTGATGACGCAGCGGATCATCCAGCGGTAGCCGTCGACCCCGATGAAGCGCACCACACCGGAGGCGGTGCCGACCACCTCCCGGCCCCACGGGCCGTCGACGATGCTGACCGTCGCCGAGTCCGCGCGAAGCGACTCGGCGAGCTCGCCGGCCACCTCGCGCCACAGCCCGCCGGTCTTCGGCGCCGCGTACGCGGCGATGGTGAAGCGCCCGTTCGGCGTGACCATCCACACCGCGCTGGGGACGCCCGCTTCGGTCAGTTCGACCTGCAGCTGCCCGGTCGCCGGCATGGGGACCAGGACAGACCCCAGGTCGAGCCGGGCGAGTTCCGCCGCCGCCGGGTCGTCGAAGTCGTCGATGTCGAACGGGCCCTCGAGTTCTTCCGATGTCATGGTCACAAACTCGCATGCCCGCCGGAGGAGCCGTGGCCGCCATCGCCGCGGGTCGTCCCTGCCAGCCCCGCCTCGTCGAACGACGCCACCTCGACCAGGTCCACCAACTCGACCTGCTGCACCACCAGCTGGGCGATGCGGTCGCCGCGACGGATAACGATCGGCTCTGTCGGATCCAGGTTGATCAGTGAGATCTTGATCTCGCCGCGGTATCCGGCGTCGATGGTGCCCGGGCTGTTCACAATCGAAAGCCCTACGCGCGCAGCTAATCCCGAACGCGGATGGACCAGGCCGACCATCCCGTGCGGAATGGCGACCGCGACGCCCGTCCGCACCAGCGCGCGCTGCCCCGGGCCCAGCCCGACGTCCTCGGCGCTGTAGAGATCGACGCCCGCGTCGCCGTCGTGCGCCCTGGCGGGCAGCGGCAGATCCGGATCGAGGCGAACGATCGCAAGACTGGTCGACACGGGGCCAAAGACTACCCTTGACCGCGTGCCCGGTAACCGCGTCGCGCCGCACAGCGTGCGATACCGCGAACGACTGTGGGTGCCTTGGTGGTGGTGGCCCATGAGCCTCGGGCTCGCGGCGCTGATCGCTGTCGAGGTCAACCTCGGTGTTCCTGCCATCCCCGCGTGGGTTCCGTACGCGACGCTGTTCGCGGCGGCCGCCGGCGCGCTGTTATGGCTCGGTCGGGTCGAGATCAAGGTCACCTCCGGCCCAGAGGGCTCAGGCGGGGTCCAGCTGTGGGCCGCCGAGGCACATCTGCCGGTCACGGTCATCACCAGGTCAGCGGAGGTTCCGACCTCCGCGAAGTCGGCAGCATTGGGCCGCCAGCTCGATCCGGCCGCCTATGTGGTGCACCGGCCCTGGGTCGGTCCGATGGTTTTGTTAGTTCTGGACGACGTCGACGACCCGACTCCGTACTGGCTGGTGAGTTGCCGTCACCCAGAGCGGATGCTGTCCGCGTTGCGCAGCTGAATCCCTGGATCACGCCGCGCAGTCGGTGCAGATCATCACGCCTTTCTTCTCGGTCGCGAGACGGCTGCGGTGCTGCACCAGAAAGCAACTCGAGCAGGTGAATTCGTCCGCCTGCTTCGGCACCACGCGAACGGACAGCTCTTCGCCCGAAAGGTCGGCTCCCGGCAACTCGAACGACTCGGCGGTTTCGGATTCGTCGACATCGACCACGGCCGAGGCCGCCTCGTTGCGTCGGGCTTTGAGTTCCTCCAGCGAGTCCTCTGAGACGTCATCGGTCTCGGTACGCCGTGGAGCGTCGTAGTCGGTAGGCATATCTGTTCCCTGTCTATCCCGTGCCCTGGCCCCTCGCATGCCTGATGTCCCAAGCATCGCTTTGTACCAGCGTCGGGCGCATCCGCCAAACGATTCGTGCCCGGATCACCAATGGTTAATCTATGATTTACATCACATCTTTGCATCGGACCGCCCGTTTGGCGTTGACCAGTCAATTTAGCTTGCCGTTACAGTGCTCCTGTGGTGGCACAAATCACCGAGGGCACCGCCTTCGACAAGAACGGCCGTCCGTTCCGGCGACGCAACCCGCGGCCAGCGGCCATCGCGCTGATCGTCATGGCGGTGGTGACGGGCGTGGTGTGGACCGTTGCGCTCACTCGCCCGACGAAGACCCGCGAAGCCGTCGCGTGCAACCTGCCGCCGCAACAGGCCGGATCGGGGCCCGCCCAACTCGGCGAGCAGGTGTCGCGGACCACGATGGCCGATGTCGCACCGGCCAAACTGGCCGACGCGAAGGTCCGCGTCCTCAACGCCAGCGGCCGCGGTGGGCAAGCCGCCGACGTTGCCGGCGCGATGAAGGACGTGGGATTCGCCCAGGCGACGGCCGGCAACGACCCGGTATACGCCGGGGCCCGGCTGACCTGCCAGGGCCAGATCCGCTTCGGGACGGCCGGGCAGGCCACCGCGGCCGCCGTGTGGCTGGTGGCGCCGTGCAATGAACTACTCAATGACAACCGTGCGGACGACTCCGTCGACCTCGCGGTCGGGACAGAGTTCACCGCGCTGGCACACGACGACGACATCGACGCGGCGCTGGCAGCCCTGCGCCCGGGCGCGACGCACGCGTCGGATCCCTCGCTGCTCAGCAGGATTCATTCCAGCAGCTGCTGAACAGCGACTAGGGAACCGGCCCCAGGGCGCCGAAACCGTTCAACGCCGCCAACAGTTGGTCGGCGATTCCGGGGGCGACCGCGACCGTCAACCCGGCATCGTCCCCGTCGGGCAACACCACACGGGCGCCGGCCTCGGCCGCGATCAGCGCGCCCGCCGCGCGATCCCACGGTTGCAGGCCGTGCTCATAGAAGGCGTCCAGCTGGCCCGCGGCGACCATGCACAGGTCCAGCGCCGCGGACCCGATCCGGCGTACGTCGCGGACCATTGGCAGTATCCGGGCCAGCAGCGACGCCTGGACCTCCCGTCGTCCGGTCGAATAACCGAATCCAGTACCCAGCAACGCCATTGACAGATCGCGGACGCCCGTGCAGTGCAACGGTTCTGTCCTATGCTCGTGGATCACGTGCGCGCCGTGGCCGATCGCCGCCGAATACACCCGCCGGTTGACGACATCGGCAACGGCGCCGGCTACCGAGACGCCGTTCACCTGCGCCCCGATCGACACCGCATACGCGGGGATGCCGTAGACGAAGTTCACGGTGCCATCGATCGGATCGAGCACCCAGGTGATCTGCTCGGCGGTCCCGGCCCCAGGATTCCCCGTGTCGGCCGGCCCCCCACCCTCCTCACCGAGAATCGGGTCGCCGGGGCGCAACCGGGCCAACCGGTCGCGCAACAGGTTCTCGGTCTCGGTGTCGACCACGGTCACCGGGTCGGTAGGGGTGCTCTTCGACCGCACCGCACCAACCCCACGGGCCGCATCGGCGCGCCCGTCCCCCTCGAACACCTCGGTGCGGCGGCGCCGCACGAAATCGGCGGCCTCGGTGGCCAGCGCTTCCGCCACGTGGCGCAGCGCTGCGGGCTGGTCATCGGGTCGCGTCACCGCTCCATCGCAGCACAACTGTCGGACGTTATGGTGATCGGACAGCACGCGCCTCGCCGAGAGGGTCCGATGACCAACACCGACACCACCACGGATGCGCCCAAGCGTCGCGCGTTCGGCATCGACGTGGGCGGTAGCGGCATCAAGGGCGGCGTCGTCGACCTGAACACGGGCCTGCTGATCGGCGAGCGGGTCAAGCTGCTGACTCCACAGCCGGCCACGCCGACGGCGGTCGCCAAGACCATCGCCGCCGTGGTCAACGAATTCGAGTGGACGGGTCCGCTCGGGGTGACCTACCCGGGGGTGGTGACCCACGGTGTCGTCAGGACGGCGGCCAACGTGGACAAGGCGTGGATCGGGACCAACGCGCGCGACGTGATCAGCGCCGAGCTGTCCGGCCAGCCGGTCACGATCCTCAATGACGCGGACGCGGCGGGGCTCGCCGAGGAGCGTTACGGCGCAGGCCAGAACAGGTCCGGACTGGTGGTGCTGCTGACGTTCGGCACGGGCATCGGCTCCGCGGTGATCCACCACGGCAGGCTGATACCCAACACGGAGTTCGGCCACCTGGAGGTCGGCGGCAAAGAGGCCGAGCAATGGGCCGCGTCCTCGGTCAAGGAGAAAAACGGCTGGAGCTACCCGCGGTGGGCCCGGGAAGTGACCCGGGTGCTGGTGGCCATCGAGAACGCGATCAGCCCGGATCTGTTCATTGCCGGCGGCGGCATCAGCCGCAAGGCTGAAAAGTGGGTGCCGCTGCTGGAGAACCGCACCCCGGTAGTGGCCGCCGCCCTGCAGAACAACGCCGGGATCGTGGGCGCGGCGATGGCCGCCACGCTCGATGTGACGCGCTGAATTTCCGCCATTCGTGCCGCTGACGGGGTGCGGGCATCAGAGATCGTTACAATGTCACTCGGCGGCCTCCGAAGGTCCACAGCGGTCCAGAGGTCCAGAGGACCCCTAGGTTCCCAACAACCGCCCAGCCACACTGCGTGCGACTACTCCCGCGCGCACCAACGCCGACATCGACTTAGCAAACACTTTCGGGTTCTCCGTGCCCAGACCCACCGGAAGTGAGTCCCAACAAGGGGGTTTACGTGGTAGCGACCAAGGCAAAACCGGCGACCAAGCAGCCGCCGAAACGCGTCGCCACGAGGTCCACGTCGTCTCAGCGAACGGCAGCCGCATCCTCGAAGGCCGCTCACGGCGCTCCTGCCAAACGCGCCGCCAAGACCCCGCCCCGGCCCGCCAAGACCGCGCCGCGGGCCGCCAGGACCGCGCCCGGGGCTAGCAAAGCAGCGCCGCGGGCCACCAAGGCTGCTCCTCCATCGAGGACCACCACCAAAGCCGTCAAAGCCGTGAAGGCCGTCGGAAAAACCACCGTGAAAGGCCCCGTGAAAAGTGCTGCCGCGAAGAGTGCTGGCTCTTCGGCCAGTGCGGCGAAGGCCACCGTCGCGAAAAAGGTCACCGCAAGGGGAACGGCTGCAAAAAAGACCGTTGCGAAAAAGGTCGTTGCGAAAAAGGTCGTAGCGGCCAAGACCGTTGCCAAAAAGGCCGTTGCGCAAAAGGCCGTTGCGCAAAAGGCCGTTGCCAAAAAGGCCGCAGCGTCCAAGGCCGTCGCGAAGACAGCCGTTGTCAGGACTGCCCCAGCGAAGACACCCCCGGCGAAGAAAAGCGCCGTCAAGGCAGCCCCGACGAAGGCTCCAGCGGCCAAGACATCAGGGGTCAAGACGCCCGCGGCCAAGGCTCCAGCAGCCAAAACGCCCGCGGCGAAGGCTCCGTCGGCCCGCGGCGCCAAAGCCACCAGCAAGGCCGCCAGCAAGGCTGCCGTGGTGGAGCCGAAGGTCGACCCCGACAGTCTCGACTCCGCCATCGCGGTCGAGGATCTCGAGGTCGAGCCCGATCTCGACAACGTGGCCGTCGAAGAAATCGACCCCGCCGAACTCCTCGAGGATCTGGAAGCGGAGGTGGTCATCCTCGACGAGGTCGTGCTCGACGCCGTCGTGGCCGCCGACGGGCCGGTTGCCGCTGCGGTCCCGGCCGCCGGAGCCGCCGATGACGAGGAGGAGATCGCCGAGCCCAGCGAGAAGGACAAGACCTCCGGCGACTTCGTGTGGGACGAAGACGAATCCGAGGCGTTGCGCCAGGCCCGCAAGGACGCCGAACTCACCGCCTCCGCCGACTCCGTTCGCGCTTACCTCAAGCAGATCGGCAAGGTTGCCCTGCTCAACGCCGAGGAAGAGGTCGAGCTGGCCAAACGCATCGAAGCCGGCCTCTATGCCACGCAGTTGGAGTTGGAGCGGGAACAACGCGGCGAGAAGCTGGCCGCCGCGCAGCGCCGCGACATGGTGTGGATCTGCCGCGACGGCGACCGCGCCAAGAACCACCTGCTGGAAGCCAACCTGCGGCTGGTCGTCTCGCTGGCCAAGCGGTACACGGGCCGCGGCATGGCGTTCCTCGACCTCATCCAGGAGGGCAACCTGGGCCTGATCCGCGCGGTCGAGAAGTTCGACTACACCAAGGGCTACAAGTTCTCCACCTACGCGACATGGTGGATCCGCCAGGCCATCACCCGCGCCATGGCCGATCAGGCCCGCACCATACGTATCCCGGTGCACATGGTCGAGGTGATCAACAAGCTGGGCCGCATTCAGCGCGAGCTGCTCCAGGACCTGGGCCGCGAACCCACGCCCGAGGAGCTGGCCCGGGAGATGGACATCTCCCCCGAGAAGGTCCTCGAGATCCAGCAGTACGCCCGCGAACCGATCTCGCTCGACCAGACCATCGGCGACGAGGGCGACAGCCAACTCGGCGACTTCATCGAAGACAGCGAAGCCGTGGTGGCCGTCGACGCCGTGTCGTTCACGTTGCTGCAGGACCAACTGCAGTCGGTGCTCGAGACCCTGTCGGAGCGCGAGGCCGGCGTGGTCCGACTGCGCTTCGGGCTCACCGACGGCCAGCCCCGCACCCTCGACGAGATCGGGCAGGTCTACGGCGTCACGCGCGAACGCATCCGCCAGATCGAATCCAAGACCATGTCGAAGCTGCGCCATCCCAGCCGCTCCCAGGTTTTGCGGGACTACCTGGATTAGCCGCCGTCGCCGCCGAGGGCGTCGTCCTTGAGGGCCGTGTCACCGCCGCCATCATCGGGTGTCGTCATGCGCGGGTGACATCTGCGAGGCTGTTCGCTGAGTTGAGACGGCCCGCAGGCGACAGTCGCCACCATCGCCCTGGGCTCCGGCCCGATCGCTGTGGCGTTTGCCCGCTAACGGCCGATCACGAGTCCTGCGCCGACGATAACGGACTCTTACGCCGGCTGGGCGCAACACCCATGCGCTGGACGACTCCCATCGTGGGAGGATCGTCACTATGACCGATGCAGGCGAGGATTTCCCGCTGGGGTACCTGCTGCACCGGCTGGTGAACGTGCTGCGCCCGCACGTCAGCGCCGAGCTGCGCGCCCTGGGGATCGGGCTGCCAGAGCTCGTCTGCTTACGACTGTTGGAGAGGAACCCGGGTCAGTCCGGCGCCGAATTGGCCCGCAACACCAGGGTCTCGGCACAGGCGATGAACCAGGTGCTCACCCGGCTCGAGGACCTCGGTGCGGTGACCCGGCCGCCGGCCTCGGCAGGCCGCACGCTGCCGGCCGAGCTCACCCCGCAGGGACGCACACTGCTCCAGCACGCCCACTCCGCCGCGTTGCTGGCTGATGAGCAGTTGCTGGGTGCCATCTCCGCCGCCGAGCTGCGGCGCCTCAAACAGATTCTGTACAAAGCGGGCGACTGCGCCAACGACGTCGCCGCGCCCGCGCGCCGGTGAGGTTGGCGGGCGAGACCACCACGTGCGCCATCGCCGGCGGCGGTCCTGCCGGCATGGTGTTGGGCCTGTTGCTGGCCCGCGCGGGTGTCGAGGTGAGCGTCCTGGAAAAGCACGGCGACTTCCTGCGTGACTTCCGCGGTGACACAGTGCATCCGAGCACCATGGGCCTGCTCGACGATCTCGGTCTGGGCGCGCAATTCGCCGCACTGCCCAACAGCGTCATCGAACGCGTCAGCCTCGACATCGCCGGGCAACCGACGACGCTCGTCGACTTCACCCGGCTGCACACCCGCCACCCCTATGTGGCGATGGTGCCGCAGTGGGATCTGCTCAACCTGCTCGCCGAGGCTGCCACAGCCGAGCCGACGTTCACCCTGCGGATGAACTGCGCGGCGACCGGCGTGCTGCGTGACGGCCAGCGCGTCACCGGAATCACCTATGACGGCCCCGACGGTCCCGGCGAGTTGCGCGCCGACCTGACCGTGGCCTGCGACGGCCGCACCTCGGTCCTGCGGCAGGCGGCCGGGCTGACCGCCCGTGAGTTCCCGGTGCCGTTCGACGTGTGGTGGTTCCGGCTGCCCCGGGAGTCCGGCGGGGTGTATTCATTGATTCCGCGCACCAGCGGCGGCCGCACCGCGGTGATGATCCCGCGCGAGGGCTACTTCCAGGTCGCGTACTTCATCCCCAAGGGCGCCGACGGACGCCTCCGCGCGCAAGGCCTGGCAGCTTTTCGTCATGGCCTGTCCGAGGTCATCCCGGAGGTCCCCAACGATGCGCTGACGTCCTGGGACGACATCAAACTCCTCGACGCGCGACTCAACCGCCTGCACCGGTGGTACACCGACGGTCTGCTCTGCATCGGCGATGCCGCCCACGCCATGTCACCCGCCGGCGGGGTGGGGATCAACCTCGCCGTCCAGGACGCGGTCGCCACCGCGCGACTACTGGCCGGTCCGCTGCGCGCCCACCGCGTGCGCCCCCGCGACCTCGCCGCAGTGCAACGCCGCCGCACCCTGCCCACGGTGGCCACCCAGGGCGCCCAACGAGTGATGCACCGCGGGATTTTCCGGCAGGCGGGCATCGACCTCCGACCACCACCCGCGCTGAGGGCCGTGGTCGAGCGACTCCCCGGCCTGTCGGTGGTGCCGGCCTACTTCGTCGGGATCGGTCTGCGGCCGGAACGTGCTCCAGACTTCGCGCGACGCTGACGGATGTGCGACCCCGCGCTCTCGAACAACCATCAATCTGATTGACATAACTCAATCACTTTGATATCAATGTTCTTGATGCAGGACGTGACACGTCCGACACGTAACAACGGGGGGAACAGCGATGTTTGGTGGACCAGGTGGCGGCATGATGGGGCTGGGAATGATGGGCGGCGGCATGATGGGCGGCCCGATGATGGGCGGCGGCATGATGGGGCCCGGCATGATGGGGCCCGGCATGAGGGGGCCCGGCATGAGGGGTGGCCCGGGGCGCGGTGGGCCCTTCAAGAAGGCGGCGGTCGTCGCAGCCCTGCTACTCGACGGCCCGGCCGATGCCGCAGAGGTGGTCAAGCGGATCTCCAAGGCCAGCAATGGGGCGATCAAACCACCGAAGGAACGCGCCGAGCTGGTGCTCTCCATGTTGTCGGGCCGCGGCGTGGTGACCCTCGACAACGGGGTGGCCACCTTGACTGAGCTGGGTCGAAATCTGTTGGCCTTCTGGGGGATGAACGCCGACTCCGCCCGCGGAATGCTGGCCCAGGCCGAGAAATTTGCTGACGTGTTCAAGATCCGCCGCGAGCTCACAGCGACCGCGGAACTGGCGCGCACCATCACCTGGACCGGCACCTCTGCGCAGAAAAAGACGCTCAAAGAGGCCAAGGCCTCCATCCTGGCCGCCATCAAAGAGGCCAAGCGCTCTCTGCACGAGGCACTGGCCGAGGATGCACCCGAGCAGTCAACTAACGAGCCTTCTGCGGCCGCCGGCCTCGATGAGGCCGAACTGCAGGTCTTACGCGCGTTGTTGGCCAAACTGACGCAGTAACCGCGCGCGAGCTCGATGATCCTGCTTACGCAGGCTCCTGGGCAACCGGGAAGGTGCCATCCGGCGACGGCCGGTAGGGCGTGACCCGGACCACCGCGCGGACCGGCAGCGGACCGTACAGGTGCGGGAACAGCATCGACTCGGGGTCCGTCGGCACTCCCGGCTCCCAACGCACAGGTGAGTCCAGCAGCGCCGGGTCGACGTGCAGCAGGACGAGGTCGGTGCGGCCCCGGAACAGCCGGTTTGCCGGGAGGTGCACCTGCGCCGGGGTTGACAGGTGCACGAACCGATCGGAATCGCCCGTGGCGTCGATCGCCCCGCGAGCGCGGGCCTGGGACCACTCCTCGGCGCCGCACAAGTGAACAAGCGCCGAGAAGGTCACAGTCGGCCACCCTAAACGGCCAGCTGAGCGCGAACCAAACGTCCGGTGAGAAACGACACACCCCACAACAGTTCGGGAACAAGACGAAACCCCCCGAACGTCATGAGAGAGTGAAGACACGCGAGAACGGAGAGGTCATGACTGCAACTCTGACAAGTCCGAATCTGACGAGAGCGGATCGGTGCGACCGCTGTGGGGCTGCGGCCCGCGTTCGCGCCAAGCTGCCGTCCGGAGCGGAGCTCCTCTTCTGCCAGCACCACGCCAACGAGCACGAGGCCAGGCTGGTCGAACTCGCCGCGGTCCTGGAGGCCAGCGAGCACTAATCAGCCCGGTCGCGGGGCCCGGCAGTGGTTCGGGCACCGACGAGCAGGTGGGAGTCGTAGCGGCCGCCGCTGTGGACGATCAGGTGCCCTTTGGAGCTAGGACTGTATCCCGAAGGGAACTGCCCGGTGATCGGGTTGCGGGGATAAGGCCAGTCACCACGTAGCTCAAGCCTGACGACGGTGCCGGCGCGAAACCGCGTGGCCTGCGGGAGCAACGCGACATCGATCGCCACGACCTCCCCCGGTGCCGGCGGTTGTTCGCGGGCGAAGGTGTGGACAGGTTGCCATCGGCTCTTGAGCTGGGGGTCGAGCTCGCGGAACGCGGCTCGCTGCCAGCCATGGGTGACCATGTCCCCGGAGAATCCGAACGACCCCTCGAACGTGACCTCCCGTCCGGCGTGGAGTTTGCGCACTCCGGCGAACAGGTGAATGTCCGCGCAGTCCGGGGTCTCCACCCAGACGCGCAGCGCCATCGGTCCCAGCAGATCGAGGTCTCGGGGAACCACCCAGTCGAAGGTGACAGCGTCGCGACGACTCCGTAGATAGGCAGAGGCAGGCTCCGGCGGAGGGTCACCGTCGGTGAGGGTGCCGCGGGCGGCGTCGAGGTGCAGCGGCGTCCAGGTCAGATCTGCCGGTGGCCACTCGGCTTCGTCACGCACCTCGGCTGGGTGCGCGCCGACATCGTGGATCGCCAGCCGCACGGCGGGACGCTGCGCCCAGCCGTTGTCGGCGCCTTTGAGCGCCCAGTCGAAGAACAGGGCCTGCACCTGTTTGGCGTCCTCGCCGTAGAAATGGCACCACTTACCGTCTCGGTGGGTGTAGAGCCACTTGTTGGCAGAACCGATCCGCCGGAACGCCTCGAACGACCCGCGGGTGTGCAGGTTGTGGTCGGAGAAACTCCCGCAGACCAGGGCCGGGACGGTGATGTCCGCGAGCCGCGGCGTCACCGACTCGAACCAGCCGTCCCGCGTCTTTCGCCGACGCAACTCCGCGCGCAGGTCGCCGTCGATACGGGCGCCGCGAGCAGTGCCCTTGGACCAGACGATGGAAAACCCGTTCTCCAGCACCCCGCCCGGACGGGCGAAGTCGCGGTAAAGGTCGCTGAACCCCTCCCACGGGCAAATCGCCGCCAGGTGAGGCGGTGACAGGGCGGCCACCTTGTACTGGCTGATCGCCAGGTAGGACACCCCGTTGAGGCCGACCTTGCCCGTCGACCACTCCCGGGTGCCGGCCCACTCGATCACCTCCGCGTAGTCGAGGGCCTCCTCATCGGAGAGCAACCGGTCGCGGCCCTGCGAGGTGCCACCGCCGCGCAGGTCGACGTTGACCACGGCGTAGCCGCGCGGCACCCAGAAGCCGGGGTCGGGGGCCTCCCACGACGTCCATGCCGAGATCCGCACCGGGTAAGGCTGTGGGAACGCCCGGTATTGCGGGTTCGGGCCCCGTCCGCTGCGAGTGTTCGTCGGCATCGCGTCCTTGTTGTACGGGTGAGCCGACATGATCACCGGCGCCCGAACACCGTCGGAGACCGTCGCCTGCGGGCGGAACACGTTGACCCGCAACGTGACACCATCGCGCAGCACAACGGGGAAATTCCAGTCGACGTGAATGCCGGCCGGCGGGTCGGTGACCTGCACGTCGGGATGTACAGCACCCCGCACCCGCCGCACCACCCGCGCGGGCAGGCCGGGCATGAGGCGCATGGGCCCAGCCTAAGCCAGCGGTGTCGGGCCAGATTAGAGTCAGAGACACCGCAGGGGTGAGACGGCTGTGCAGGAAGCGCAATGCGGCCGAATACTCCTGTCCTGCACCATGTTCGATGGGAGTTGAGGCGATGGGAGCGGCCGAGGTCTTCCGGACTCCCGACGAGCGGTTCGAGAACCTGCCCGGCTACGACTTCGCACCGAACTACCTCGAGGTCGACGGTCTGCGGATGCACTATCTCGACGAAGGACCGCGCGACGCCGCCCCCGTGCTGTGCTTCCACGGCGAGCCGACCTGGGCGTATCTCTACCGGAAGATGCTGCCCCCGCTGCTGGCCGCCGGCCATCGGGTCGTAGTCCCCGACTACGCCGGGTTTGGCCGCTCGGACAAGCCGACCGACCGCGGCTGGTACAGCTACGACCGCCACTGCGACCTGATGAACCGCGTACTCGGTGCGCTCGACCTGCACGACGCGACCGTCGTGGTGCAGGACTGGGGCGGGCCGATCGGGCTGCGGTGGGCGGTCGAGCACTCCGACCAGGTCGCCGCGTTGGCGATCTTCAACACCGGGCTGTTCACGGGCCGGGTCTCCAAGGGCTTTATGGCCTGGCGCACCTTCGCCGAAAAGAATCCCGACCTTCCGGTCGGCGCCGTCATCCAGGGCGCCACCGTCACCCACCTGCCCGACGACGTCGTCGCCGCA